>JAFGFG010000008.1 GCA_016931255.1 Candidatus Aenigmatarchaeota archaeon | reverse complement strand
CTCCATGGAAAAAAGACAACTGAAGACGTCCTCCAGAACGTATGCGACCACTACGGCGTAAGACTTGAGAAGATGTTCAATTATTACCTAATGAACACCGCAGTAATGGCATATCTGAGCTACTTCTACAAGAAAGGGCAGGTCGAGGCACTTTTCGAAGGTAATAATCAATATTGGAGAAAGCTCTAATAATCAATATAAAAACCAGCATACACAATGCATATTATGAAAACAGTTATTCTCAGCCACGCCGACTGCGATGGCATATGCTCTGCCGCGATAGCGAAGGCAAAATTCCCGGACGCGGACGTGTTCTTCACGAAGCCTGTGTCATTCCTCAGGGATCTTCAGGATACGAACGCTGACATTATAATAATAGCTGACATAGCCATAACCAGGAAAGACGCGAAGAAAATAGCCGAGCTGCTGAAGATAAAGTCAAGGACATCGAAAATCTCATACTTCGACCACCACAAGGTGCCTGACGTCATCTCAGAGGCAGACATATCGTCTTCAGCTGAATACATCCATCAGCTCAATGTGAGCGCATCGGAGCTCGTCTACCGCCACTACCAGAACGAAATACCAAGGGAGAGGGTCTGGATAGCCCTCTACGGCGCCATAGGCGACTACGAAGATGACACGCCGTTTGTGCATGAAAGGATAATCAACTGGGACAGGAGGGCGCTCTACTTCGAGGTGTCGACCCTCATACTTGGCATAAAGAACAAGCAGTTCGCAACATACGATGCCAAGAGGGACATAGTGGAGACACTGTCGCTCGGAAAGAACCCGTCGGATGTTCCGGGGCTTGTGAGGTCGGCAAAGGAAGCTGTCACAAGGGAATTCAAGCTGTATGATTACGTAAAGCAGCACGCTGAGAAAACAGGTAAGATAGCGGTCATAAGGAACCTTCCAAACTTCGGATTCAGGGGACCTGCGGCGCTTTTCGCAGCCACTGTCAATAACACAGACATCGGCATGATGTTCATCGAGAGGGGTGACCACACGGATGTCACCGCGAGGAAGAGGAATTCCTCAACAGAGCTGAACATCATGATGGAAGAATGTGCAGATGCTGTCGGCGGCTCGGGCGGGGGGCATCCCGGCGCAGCCGGAGCAAGGATACCGAAAGGCTCCATGGACAAGTTCATGCACCTATGCAACAAATATATTTCTTAATTCCAAGGGCAATATAATTCTTATGGAACTCAAATACGGGAAGATTCTCGTGAAGATTGCACGGACTGCAATAGAGCATCATGTAAAGGGCATGGGTTACTATCCGGAGGATTATCCTTCCATGTTCGCGGATGACGGCGGCGTGTTCACCACACTCCATACATATCCCGGAAATGGCCTCAGGGGATGCATAGGGTATCCCGAACCCGTCATGCCGCTGATAGAAGCGCTGCTGGAATCCGCCAAGGCTGTCACAGAGGACCCCAGGTTTCCGCCGCTGGCGGAGGGCGAACTGGAAAAGGTGACAGTGGAGGTCTCCGTCCTTACGCCGCCGAAAATAATAGATGTCCGGAAATCTGAGGATTACCTGAAGAAAGTGAGAATCGGAAGGGATGGGCTCATGATAGAGAAAGGCCCTTTCAGGGGTCTCCTCCTGCCTCAGGTTCCTGTTGAGCTGAAATGGGATGCAAGGGAATTCCTTGACAACCTGTCGATGAAAGCGGGGATGCCGCCGGAGTCGTGGAAAGAGCACGGAGTAAGAATTCACAGCTTCAGGTCGGAGATATTCAGGGAAGCGAAGCCTGGCGGGAAGATAAGAAAGGCCTGAAGATGAATTCCTCCTTATTTTAATCACGAGCGGGAATAAGACAGTATGGAAGTGCTCATAGACACAAGCTTCATCGTGACCGTTTTCGCCAACAACGTGGACATAAAGCACGAGTTCACGAAGTTCGGGAATGTGAAAATGGTGGTGCTGGACCTTGTAATAAAGGAGACTGAACGCCTTGCCGAAGGCCGCGGAAAGGACGGCATGCATGCGCGCCTTGCGCTCGAGTTCATGAAGCAGGGGAACGCGAGGATATACCGCACGAAGACCGAGCACACCGACAAGCAGCTGGAAAGGATTGCCCGCAAGCATGGGATGGCCGTCTGCACCATGGACAAGAAGCTAAAGGAATACCTCATAAGGAAGGGCATACCTGTCATAACAATACGCCAGAGAAGGTATCTTGCCCTTGCAAGGAAGCACGGCGTCGAGTTCTGAAGATAGATACATTTTTATTTGCTTGCTTACATAGAATAGTGATAATTACTTATATCGCATCGTGTAATTATAGAGTGATATATCATGTACAAGATACTTCAGATTGAGGATGAAATCAAGGTTCCGCCGTCGAAATTCGAGCTGGGTCTTGAAGAGGCAGTCAAGGAAAGCCTCATGGCCAGATGGGATGGAGTCATAGACAAGAGGCTCGGCGTGGTTCTTGTGGTGACTAAGGTTACAAACACAGGCGAAGGGAAAATATATCCAGGAGACGGAGCAATACAGTATCCTGTGGAATTCGAGGTTCTTGTATACAAACCGAACCAGCATGAGATAGTCGAGGGTGAGATAATAGATGTCACTGAATTCGGCGTGTTCATGAGGCTCGGACCGGTTGACGGCATGATACACGTCAGCCAGCTTATGGATGATTTCGTCAGCTTTGACAGGAAAAACAACACCTTCACAGGAAAGGAAACGAAGCAGAGGATGAAGGAAGGGGACGTAATCAAAGCCAGAATAATTTCAGTCTCTGTTGCAGGAGGCGACTACAAGATAGGGCTCACAGCAAGGCAGCCAAATCTCGGCTCTGTTGAATGGCTCGAGGAATTCAAGTCAAAGCAGAAGAAGAAATCTGCTCCAAAGGAATAGGTGTTCTGAATGAAGGAAAACAAAAGGTTAAAGGTCTGCAGGGAGTGCAGGCTTTTCGTTGAAGGCGATGAATGTCCGGGCTGCGGTTCCACAAGCTTCACGCATTCTTACAAGGGTGTGGTTCTGATAAAGGATCCTGCCACATCGGAGATAGCTCAGAACCTTGAGATAACAAAGAAAGGCAAGTACGCGCTCTGGGTAAAGTAAGTTTCAGCTTCTTAGATTCCGTAGGTCTTCTTGTATAGTAGCGTGTTTCTGAGGCTTTCAACATCCCTCTTGTAGAGCTCGTCCTTAAGCTTTGTTCCGGAGATTTTCTCATACTTCTCGAATGATATGCCCTGAGATTCCATGTCCTTGTCCCTGTACCACTGAGGTATGACGTTGAAAGCGCAGAACGGCACTATCCTGTTGTCTGACATCACGTAATGTATCGTGCATCTTTTGACACGCTCGATGTCGTAGTTGTATCCGTCCATGAAATGCATCATGCCAACGAACAATGACCTGTGGTGGAACTCGCCAAGCGCCTTGTAATCGTGCTTCATGAGAGCGTTGAATAGTATCTTCGGAAGGGAAAATCCCTTCGGAGCTTTCTTCTTTTCTATGAATGAGCCCAGTTTGAACAGCAGCTTTGCTCCTGTGACGTATTTGTTGCTTCCTTCGTTGAGGTCGTCCGCCTTGTGGCTCAGGTATTCCAGCAGCCCTTCGACATCCACGAATCTGGTTATCGGAAGCATCCTGTTGTTGTCATTGAAGATGTATGTGGCCATTCCGCATGCGAAGTGGCTGGACAGCTCGTACTTGGCCTCGCCGGTGAGCGCTTCAATGAACTTCGTGAAAGCCTTGGGAGTCGGCACCGGATAGAAGTCCTCTTTTCCTATCTGGCCGTCTGTCTGCTCCTCGAGCCTCTGTATGACATCAGGTATGGTTATTCTCATTTTCTTCCTGTCCGCCTTTGTAATCTTTCCTACCAGTGAAACCGGCTGGAAGTTTACGCCCCTGACAACATCATTGTTCCTGAAGCCGAACCTGAGTATGTCCCCGATTTCGTGGTCGTTGACACCCTTTATGACAGTGGGCACGAGCACTGACCCCATGTTGCCGGCTTTCCTGCAGTTGTCCAGGATGCCGGGTATCTCGTAGTGGTTCTTTGGATTGGATTTTGCAGTAACACCGTCGAAGCTCAGGTAAAGCGTGTTGACGCCTTCCTCCCTGAGCTTTTTGAGAAGCTCGAGGTCCTTTGAAATGCGTATCCCGTTGGTGTTGAGCTGAACATGGTCTATTCCGTGCTTCTTGCATATTTTTACCATCTCGACAAGGTCTTCCCTAAGTGTCGGTTCGCCACCTGTAAGCTGCACAGCATTGCATCTGACAGGCTTTTCATTTACAAGAGTTTCAACTGCTTTGTCAATATCATTCAGGGTAGGTTCGTAAACATAACCCATTCTTTTTGCATAGAAGAAGCAGTACCAGCATGAAAGGTCGCATCTATTCGTAACAACAAGATTTGCAAGAGCTGTATGCGATTTATGTATGCTGCAAAGGCCGCAGTCTCTCGGGCAGACAGGGTCTTTCTTATCAACATTGGGATTTTCTATGCCTTTTCCGTCAGCAGCGAATCTCTTTGCCTTCCTGTAGAGCTTGGCATCTCCCCAGTAAAGCTCTTCAAAACTGCCGTGCTTACTGCATGTCTTCTCAATCCATATCTTTCCGTCCCTTTCGAATATATTCGCATCGATTATCTCAAAGCACTCAGGACAAATAGAACCGGTTTTAGTGACAGCCTTTTTAGCGTTGATGACACCTCTTTTGGTGACCCTCCTTGCGGCTTTTTTCGGAGTTTTCTTTACTGTCATATTATCAACTTTTAATGATTTTTAAAAGTTTTAAATTATATAATCTAATTCTCACAAGTAGTATATAAATATTGGTGATTTCATGGCCGACGGGAAGAACATGGAGAAGGAGGTTTTCACAGTATTCTCAGAGCTGGCGGAGACAATAGGATACTCGCCGATACACGGAAAGATAATAGCCGCTCTCATAGTCGAAGACCATCCGCTCCCTCTTCAGGAGATTGCAAAGAGAACCCGCTACTCGACAGGCATGATATCGCTGAGCCTCGACCTTCTTGAGGTGCTGGGTGTGATAAAGAAGATAAAGAAGACCGGCGACAGGAAGCTCTACGTCAGCCTTGAGGGAGACCTGCTGGAAATACTGAAGAAAGCCGTGATAGTAAAGGTCAAGAAAGGCATAGTCAATTCGCTTGAGGACATAGCTGAAAAGAAGAAGAAAGCCGTCTCGCTCAACGACGAGAACGGAAGAAGGTCAGCAGAACTCCTCTCAACCCTCGAGAGTGAAGTCAGGCGCCTTGAGAAGTACATAAACCTCCTTTCTGGCATCAGGCTTCCATAAAAATTAATATATTAAAGAAACACAGAAATATTCATGGCTCTGGATGCTGTTACATTGTCAGTGATGTATTTCGCCATACTGCTGGGTTTCGGCGTCCTTGTAGCGAACCTGCTCAGGAAAAGGAGCATACCGGATACTTTCTTCCTTCTCCTGCTGGGACTGCTCTTCAGCCCGACAATAACCACGAACCCGATGATAACACAGTACATCTCCATAGAACTCGTCGATGTGGTTGCGATGGGCATAATACCGGATTTCTTCCGTACGCTCGCCCTTATACTCGTCATATTCATAGGAACGTTCAACCTGAACTTCTCAGTATTCAAGCGATATTCCAACATATCGCTCAAGCTCGCATTCATAGGGGTGATATTCAACACAGTAGTCCTTGGTCTGGTGGCTCACCTCATGTTCGGCATGGACATCGTGTTCGCGCTGCTGCTCGGGGCTGTGATAAGCGGGACAGGCAGCGGAGTTGTGTTCGCGTTCGAGAAGGCTCTCGCCAAATCAAAAACAGCACTGACAATTCTCAAGGTTGAGTCAATATTCAACTCGCCTGTGTCTGTGCTTGTGCCTCTCATATTCCTCGACCTCGTAGGTGTCACTCCCGGTGCCCTGCTGGAACCGCTGAAGTACCTGTCGCAGTTCTGGCTCATGATAAGCGTTGGCGTCGGCACAGGACTCATAGTTGGACTGGCGGTTTCCCATCTTCTTAAGGGCATAATGAAGGAGTACACGCCGCTTCTGCTGTTCGCAGTCGCTCTCATAACATACGCACTTGCAACCGGTGTCGGTGGCTCAGGCATGCTTGCAGTGGCCATATGCGGCCTTGTTGCAGGCAACTTCACTCTCCACGGAAGGGGTGACAAGGATGACATCATACACTTCCAGGACCAGTTCTCTGAGATGCTCAGGATATCTGTCTTCACGCTGCTCGGCGCACAGGTAACACTTCTCATGGGAATGGAAGAGCTCGCCTACATACTGTTCTTCTTCCTCATGGTGGTACTCGTCAGGCCTGTGATGATGCTGTCGCTCATGGGTGACCTCAGGACAAAGTTCACGAAGAAGGACCTAGTGCTTCTGGGATTCATAGCACCTAGGGGGCTTTCAGCTGCCGCGATGATACCGATAGTGGCTGCGGCCATAATAGCTGCCGGACAGCCGGTGCTGGCTGAGAAGATGATAAACATAGTGTTCATGGTAATACTCCTTTCAGTGCTGTTCAGCACGATAGTCGGTGCTGTCGCAAGCATGAAGAGGTTCCAGGGCGAGCCCAAGAAGGGCAAGGAAAAGAAGAAGGAAGATGCCAACATACCCAGTGTCGGCGTCAGGCAGGACGAGGATGTCTCCCTGATGCTGGAGTACGACGAGAACGAGGGGTCATAATGGAAGTCTCCGGCATCTGCTCGCAGTGCGGAGGGCTTGCGAAACCCGCTTACACTTGTTCTTCGTGCGGAGCCATTGTCTGTTCGAAATGCTTTGATAATGAACTTGGTCTTTGTTACAGATGCGCGGGCCAGGCCAGAAAGGGCTTTTAAATTTTCCTTCTAATTCTGATGCTTATGGAAGATTTAGCGAACGCGTTCGAGGAATTCTCCGAGGACATGGAGAAGTGGTACAGGGAAGTGTCAGGCTCGCTCGATAAGGTTCTTGGCAACGGGAAACCATCAGAGACCATGAAATGCTAATTATATAAAACAATTATGCAAGTATATTTCACAATGCCGAGGTGGCAGAATCTGGTTAACGCGCCAGACTGGAAGCCCTTTTCCTTCCAAGACAGGAAAAAAGCGCTTGCGGAAAAACTAAACATCGAAAAGTCCGCAAATCCCAGATATCTGGTGCCCTCTGGGCTTATGGGTTCAAATCCCATCCTCGGCGCTTTCTCTTTTTCAGTTCCGGTAAGAAAATAACATATTTAAATACGTTACACTATAATTAACATATTGTTAATATTGGTGTAACATATGAGAATGAAAGATAAAGGAAGGAATATGGGGGTTTCAGGAAAGGAGATGGAAGTATTCTCTTTTCTGGAACTTGAAGGAAAAAGGTTCTTCAATAGAGACGACATCATGCAGTTCTTCTCAAGTGAGAACGAAATGAACGTCTATATACACAGAATGAAGAAGAAGGGAAGGATAGTAAAGATAAACGCAAATAAATATTACATCCTCCCGGTACAGGCAAGGAATGGCAAATGGTCCGAGCACCCGTACATAATAATAGATGAGATGTGCAACGCAAAAGGATACTGCATAGGCGGCAAGAGTGCTGCAAACTACAACGGTCAATCTGACCATATACCAGTAGAAATCGAGGTTTTCAGCAGAAGCAGACAGGGAAAGAAGGAGGTCCTCGGAACGGAGATAAGGTTCCGAAGAGTAAGAAAGATGCCCCGCTGCGTAAAAAAGACTGTCATGGGACACGACTTTACGATACTAACAAAGGAGGAGAGTATTAAATGGAAATGATTTCCGAAGACAAGCTGAGATACATCGCCGGAGAGATGAACCTTAACCTGATATACATCGAAAAGGATTATTTCCTCACACATCTTCTCTATCTCATACGTGAAGTGGAAGGTATTTATTTCAAGGGTGGGACAGCACTGAACAAGATATTCCTCAATCACAAAAGACTCTCTGAAGACCTCGACTTTGCGACAGACAGGTCCGTAAATGATATAAGGGACGAGATAGAAAGTCTCGTAAAGAAAGTCGGCTTTTTCACAAGGATTGAAACTGATAAAACTACCGCGGAGTTCGTGAGATACAAGGTGTACTACAAAAGTTATTTCCAGAAGGAATCATTCATAATACTTGACATCAACAAGAAAGCTTCAATCCACCTGAAACCGGAAGTCCATGAAGTCCCAAACTTCTATGGGGTGTCATTCAGTGTGAATACGCTCAATCTGAAAGAACTGATTGCAGAAAAGGTAAGGGCACTTATAACAAGAAATCAGCCAAGGGACTATTTCGATGTCTATTACATATCAAAGAAATGGGATATAGACATGAATTTGGTTGAGATTAAAACAGGGGAAGCCGAAGAATTGTTCGACGTGGAAAGAGTTTTTAGAAATGCACAAAAAATCCACAGCAAATGGAAAGACGATATTGATCCTCTTACAAACGATAAGCTCGATTTTCTGGAATGCATAAAGACATTGGAAAAACTCTTAAGAAAGAAAGGGTAATGTCAGTTGGGCATTACAACTCAGTTCTATAGCACTTCCTCGGCGCTTTTTATCTTTCCTATGACATTATATTACCATGATAATCGCGCTCAAAGTCGGCGGTTCGGTTCTCTGCCCGACGGAAAGTCCGGATATGGATTTCGTAATGAAGCTGGCAAAGACGCTGAAAGGGCTCTCCAGCGAGCACAGGATGATTGCTGTTGTCGGAGGCGGGAGGCTCGCAAGGAAGATGATAGCGGATGCAAGGAAGCAGGGGGAGGACTCGAATGATGTCCTGCACAATCTCGGCATAGAGGCTTCAAGGAAGAACGCCGGAGTGCTGATAGAAGCCCTTGGTGACGCCGCATTCAGCGGAATACCGAGGGACGAGGGTGGAGTAAGGGAATCATTCAAAAGCGGTAAAATCATTGTTCTCGGTGGTTTCAGGCCGGGCCAGACGACTGATGCGGTAACACTGCAGTCAGCAGAGGCTGTTGGCGCAGAGCTCGTCATAATAGGAACCGACGTGAAGGGTGTCTACGACAGGGACCCTAAAAAATACAGCAATGCAGCTTTCATCTCGCTCATATCCGTATCAGAGCTTAAAGACATGACCGAGACCGAGTCTGTGTCTCCCGGGACAAAGACCATAATAGACCCTGTTGCTGTCGGTGTGATAGAAAAAACAGGGCTGAAATGCATAGTGCTTGACATAAGGGATATGGAGAACCTTGAGAATGCAGTCGAGAGCAGGGATTTCAAGGGGACCGTAATTCAGTAGAATGTTTTTAAAGGTTTAAACACAAGGAGAGGTATTGCTCAAGTGATTCACAATGATAAAACTCGTATTATTTGACTTCGACGGTGTTCTGGTAAATTCCAACGAAGCATGGGTGGATGTACAGAACCGGCTTGCGAAGGACATAGGTGTTGAGAGGAAGATATCATACGATTCACTTAAGCCCATGTACGGAAAGCCCTACATGGATGTTCTCAGGGGACTTCATCCTGAAGCGCGTCAGGACAGCGATGTCCTCACGACAATGTACAACAACATGATGGAGATAGCTTCGAGTGATGATTTTCTGGATTCATTCAGCACGATAGCGGGCATAGAGGATTCACTCATCAGGCTCAAGAAGAAGTTCAAGCTGGCAGTGGCATCAGGGAACAACAAGAAGGTACTGCACAGATTCATAGAGAAGTTCGGACTGAATGGATATTTCGATTTCGTGGTCTCAGCTGATGAGGTTGAGAACGGGAAACCGCATCCTGACATGCTGAACAAGGCGCTTGAGCATTTCGGCCTGGAGCCGCACGAATGTGTCTATGTCGGCGACGCTGTCTCAGACATACAGGCAGCCAAGAAAGCAAAGATGTACTCAATAGCTGTGCTTTCAGGCGCACTCTCAAGGGAGGAGGCTACAGAGATGCAGCCAGACTTCATAGTAGAGGATGCAACCAAGGTGCAGGCAGTGCTTGAATGCATGTCCTAGCCTGAAACCTTAGACTCAGTGATGGATTGTCCTGCTCATTCTCGGAGACTGCGCTTCTTCCCATATCTCGATGAGCCTGCTGTACTTCTCCGTGTTGGCGGCTCCGGTGACTCCGAGCTTCAGTATGTCAGCTGAGAATGCAACGGAAAGGTCTGAAATCCAGCTGTCGCCTGTCTCGCTCCTTCCCCGGGAAAGCGCGAGCTTTATGCTCCTGTTCCTTGAATAATCGTAAATGTCCGAAAGCCTGCTGACTGTGAAGATTTCCCTTGAATTTGTTGCTATGCAGTTCGTGGGCCTGAACTTGTATGCGCGCTTTATCCTCCCGATGTCAGCACCGTAAAGCGATGCGCCCGATACAATCGAGTTGTCGAACCTGTGCGTGAGCTTCGCATGCTCCATGAAATCAGAAGACCTGAAAGGGTCCTCTATGTAGTCAATCTTATAGTGCTCCATCAGGGCTGACACCAGTGACATCTGCTCATCAGGAGAAATCTTCCTCTTTATGATGCTTCCGGCATTCTTCCTGTAATCATAATGCGTTCCGTTCCACAGCCTGCTTCCGTCCACCCTGAGGCCGATTCCCATGCCCCAGTCACCCGCAATCTGGCTTACCAGATGAAGAAGCTCTGTATCTCCGGCATCAGCGAGCCATCCTCCTGTTGGCCCCCGGCCCCTCAGAAGCCCCTTATCGCGGAGCTCCTCTCCGGCGACTTTCCATGCCTCGTTCAGGCTTTTGAATGCATCCTCTATGGTTCTCTCCCTGTGCGGTATGAGCATAAATTCGGGCCAGACATTCCCCTCGGCGACTATGCCGAGTATGTACGGGAACCTGCCTGCGGGACCGCGCAGCTTCCAGAGCTCGTCATTAGTCGCAGCCCTTGCGGATGCAAGGGAGAGAGCAAGGGTCATTGCCGGGTCCACATCACTCTCATCAGAAAGAAGCTGCTCCAGAAGAGCATCGAATGAAATCCAGTCCTCTTCATTGAGCCCGGAGAAGTTCGAGCGTATGGAAGAGAATATTCTTTTCATCCGGTTTATCTTCACTGTGCTGACGCCGTCCACGGGAACGGTTGCCTGAAAAACCTTCCCTGAATGCGTCCATAGCTTGGCCCTGAATGCATGCGATCCGGACCCGTTCAGTACCACATGGAGCTTCAGGTTTTGTATCATGATAATGATTTGGTTAACACATCTAAAAAACACATTGGTATATATTATTAATATATTATTTTTTTCTGTTCAAAATCGATATGCTGCAATGCATTTTTAAAACTTTTTGTTAACTATCAAGCAGGGGTGATGAAATGGGCTACGATCCGAGGGTGTACAAGCCTGATGAGGTTATAGATGTAGGGAATTGTATATACAATCTCGGCATGTCTTTCGATGACTATCTCAAGGAGAACGGCAATAAAATCGAATTGCTCAAAGGTGATGAAAAGTATGAGACTCTTTTCAGGGAAGAGGAGAGATACAAGTCTCTGAGGGATCAGTCCGCAAAAGCACTCCGGGATTTCGAGAAGAGAATAGAACTTTTCGAAGAGGGAAGCAGCGAACGATGCTATCTGGAAGCTTTCAGAACATACGCCGTGACATACGCAACAGGAAAGGAGAACAGGAAAGGGGAATACAGGAGCGATGTGAGGAGATATGAGAACGATTCAGGAAGAAGGCATGAGCGTCTGAACAACGGCATTATCACGAAGCTATCCAATGTGCTGGAAGTGACAGGCGGCGCATTAGCAGGATACATCATAGCACCGTATGTGGCAAGCAAGCTTGGAATAGCTGACGAGACCACGATAGGGGAGCTGACCACGCTCGCGGCAATAGGAACAGCGGGAACAGTACTCGGTCTGGGAAACGTATACAAGACCTTGAGGAACACGAGGATAGACAAGATGCTTGACAGGAAAAAAGTGAAAGCTTTGAGAAAATACGGAAAAAGCATAGAAGGCGAGGCGGAAATGGCCATATCGAAGACAACCAGGAAGTTCACCGACCTTCTTGATGAGCTGTACGTCGAGGATGAGGGTGTAAGAAGATCTATAGACAATATGAAATCGAACTATTAGACCCTTCTTCTGCTCTCTATGGGTATGACTTCCTTCTCCCACTCAAGCTTTGCTATGTCCACGGGAGTTATCATTCCCTTCGGTATGCTGACAAGGATTGGGGCACCCTGTGAAATCTGCAGAGCCCTTGCTGAAAGTACCCTGACTTTTTCAAAATGCGAGTAATTTTCCTTTCCTCTCATGTAAGCACCAGAATTTTTGATGAATGTATATACTAAGAGGACTATTTATAAATGTTTATCCGATGTAACGGAGCTCTTCGCCGGATGCCTGTGACTTTGCACTCTTCGCAAGTTCGGAAACAGCCTTCATCTGAAGCCCCTCGACCTTCTTGATGAACTCCTCCATCTCATCGACCTTCTTCTCCAGCTTGCTCTTGTCCACCTTGAGCTTGATTATTTTCACAAGCGTGTCAAGGATGCGCTCAGCTGCCTTGGGGTCTGTGACTATCGGGAAGCCGCTTGTCTGGCCAAGCATGCATAGGCCTTTCATACCCCTTTCGTAACCTATTCCAAGCATGAGTCCTGCGGCTCCGACTATATAGCCGACCTTCTCGCCAGCGGTGAACTCTATGCCGTGCTTGGCGTATGCCTTCATGACGCTGTCATCAGTAACGCAACCAAGAACCTTCTCATTGGATTCCAGCTCGCCTGTTGCAAGCCCGCCGACAGTTATGATGTCCTTTACGCCGAACTTTTCTACGAAGTCGAGTATCTGCTCGATTACCTCGTAATGCCCGTTCGGGGAAAGGGACTGGCAGTCGCCTGTAAGGAATATGATGTCTCGCTCTCCGGCCTTTCTGGCTTTGTAGTAATGGAAATCATTCTTGAGGAGTTTTATGGTGCTCTTGTCATGAAGCATCACGAACGGAAAGAACCATTCAGAGTAGAGCGACGCGAACTTCTTTGATTTGAGCTCGCTGATGAGGTACCCGACAGCCACCCTTCCTATGTTGCCGACACCCGGAAGGCCTACAAGGAGTAGTGGATTCTTCAGTTTTGGCTTCTCAAGTATTTTTATATTCGTCATCTGACCACGTTTATTGTTTCTTCTTTCCTACTTATATATCAGAGGCGATCAGCGCTCGTTTATGACAACGAGCGACTGCGTTTTTTCCACGCCTGAAATCGTCTGGAGCTTCCTGAACAGGAACTCATCGAAAGCCTCAACGTCCTTTGTCCTTACACGGAGCACTATATCCGTGGCTCCCGTTACTATGTCCGCGGACTCGACCTCTGCAAGCTTCATCATCTCTTTTACGAGGTCATGCTGATTCCTTCCTGTCTCCCTCAGCACTTTGTAATCACAGGAAACTAGAAGTATGGCTGTGAAAGTCTTTCCGAGCTTCCGGTAGTCGACCTTCACTGTGTACTGCTTTATCACGCCTTCTTCCCTCAGTTTCCTTATCCTGTTGTGAACCGTTGTGACCGGCATGAGAGTTTTCCTGGATATCTGCCTTGTGGTGAGGGAACTGTCAGCCTTCAGTGTCTCAAGTATTTTTTCATCTTTCTTATCCATATAGAACATATGTTCCATTATGTTTATAAAATTTGGTATATTTTGTATATTTTTCATGATTTTAAGAACTAAGTTTATATCCGCTCCTCCATGATATCAAAAGGTGATTATATGAAAGATGGACAATTTCCGGAAGGCTACAAGAGCAAGCTGGACTTCTTCGAGACGGAAGAATGTATACATGATGTCAAGAAGCATTTCCAGAAGGCACTTGCAGGAAGGCTCTCCCTCAGGCGGGTATCTGCGCCAAGGTTCCTTTTTACAGGAACAGGGCTGCAGGATGACCTCGCAGGCACGCAGGTTCCTGTCAGTTTCAGCACTGTATTCTCCGACAGGAAAGTTGAGATAGTCCACAGCCTTGCAAAATGGAAGAGGTTCGCGCTGGCCAGGTATGGATTCAGTCCGGGAACAGGGCTTTATACTGACATGGACGCCATAAGGAAGGACGAGATAGTGAGTCCCATACACAGCGTCTACGTTGACCAGTGGGACTGGGAGAAAGTGATACGTGAAGAAGAGAGGTCTCTGGACTTCCTGAAGTCGGAAGTCAGGAAAATACACGAGGCTCTCAGAGACACAGAAGAGTTCGTGCACATGAAATTTCCGGTGCTGAGGACAAGGCTGCCGGAAAAGATAACTTTCATTCACACCGAAGAGCTTGAGAAGATGTATCCGGATTTATCACCTTCTGAAAGAGAAGATATGGTTACGAAGAAATACGGCGCAGTATTCATAATAGGCATCGGTGGCAGGCTCAGGTCAGGTAAGCCGCACGACCTGAGGGCAGCTGACTACGACGACTGGTCGACTAGCACATCTCCGGGATTTCAGGGGCTAAACGGCGACATAATAGTCTGGGATGACATACGCAGTAAGGCTCTGGAGCTTTCCTCAATGGGAATACGGGTGGATCCGGTATCAATGAAAAGACAGCTTGAAATGCTCGGACTTTCCGAAAGGGAATCGCTGGATTTTCATAAAGGTGTGATAGATGGGTCCATACCTCTCAGCATAGGTGGGGGTATAGGGCAGTCGAGGATATGCATGTTCCTTCTTCAGAAAGCTCACATAGGGGAAGTCCAGTCAAGCGTCTGGCCGGAAGATGTTGAAAAGATTTTTGAAAAGCAGGGCGTGGTGCTCCTTTAGAGCATCAGCCCGAATATTTTCTTTGCAGTATCTGTCGTCTTAGTGATGACTTCTTTCACATCCACGCCTTTCAGCTCCGCAATTTTCTCAGCAGCGAAGCGCACATTCCACGGATAGTTCTTCTCAGGGTCGAATCCGGGCTTCAGCCGGCCTTCGGTTCCCTTGGCTTGCATGTATTTGTATGGTGAAAGAAAAGGTGCATCCGTCTCTATTGTCATCCTCTCCAGGGGAACAATCTTCGCTATCTTCCTCAGCTGCTTCGAGAGAAGCACATGGGTTGAGATGGATATGTAGAAGTTCTCCTTTTCAAGTATGCGTTCAGCCAGTTCCTTCGGGCCGGAGTAGCAGTGCATTATCACCGGCACAGTGACGTCCTTAAGCATCCCAAAGCAGTCCTCTTCCGCATCCCAGCTGTGTATGACAAGCGGTTTCTTCAGTTCTTCGGCAAGCTTTATGAAGTCCGAAAATACTTTCTTCTGCTGCTCGCGTTTTTTATCATCTTTGACCCAGTGATAATCAAGCCCCACTTCTCCTACTCCTACTATGTCGTCCTTCCTTTCCCGGATTAGCTCCATTATGCGCCTGACCTCGGTCCCTCCCTCAACAGGATGGAAGCCTATGGTGGGAAACAGCTTATCATGTTTCGAGCAAATATCAAGAGCGCAAATGCCTTCCTCAAGTCTGGCTGATGTAACTATGACAACTGTCATCTCTTTTTCGCATTCCCTGACTATGCGTTCCTTGTCCTCAAGCAGCCCCGGGAAGCAGAGATGCGCATGTATGTCTATCATAAACTTGGGTTTATGCGCAGGGGTTAAAAATCTTTGCGTCAAATATCTTGATGATTGGCGCATACATCGACCTGCCGAAGGAAACCAAGGAATCGATGGGCTACATAATGAATGGAATCAAGGCCGCGATTGCAGTTTCAGGCATACCCGGCCTTGTATATGAAAACGAGCCGGAGCTCAACAGCGACAGCACATGGAAAACAAGGATATCAGTCTACAATTTTCCTGACGCTTCTGCTGTGCTTGAATTCACTGACATGGTAAGCGACGAACTGCGCATGCCGGTGAATTTCAGGATAAATCGCAGAGCCTGAGAAATCATACAAGCATGTATTCTATGACATCTGATATGTCCATGACTTCGTGAACCTTTATCCCTGTCTCTTCCTCGATGTTCACTTTCACAGGGTATGTCTCGGTTGTGCAGAAATCAACCCATCCTATTTTCTCGCAGTATTCCCTTGACTTATAGGCAACCTCGCTGGACTGCGTGAGAGGCACGAGAAGAAGTTCAGCACCAGAATCCTTTGCTATGCCAGCCTTCTGAAGGACACCGCCGACAGGCCCTATGGTCCCGTCGTGATTGACAGAGCCTGTGACCATGACTGTGGTGTTTATCATGCGGTTCTCAAGGGCGGCTATGGTCGCTGCTGTTATCGCAGCTCCTGCAGAAGGTCCGCCTATTACCGATGCGTTTGCCTGTATGGTGTATATGATGTCGTATTCTGACAGGTTCAGGCCTGTCATGTTCTCAGCCACCTGAGTGGCCCGTCTTATGGAATTCTGGGTGTCCACCCAGAAGAGCAGCTTGTCTATGTTCGTCAGTATGCGACCGGTTCCGGGAAACGCCTGAACTGTCATGCTGGTGGTTATGCCATTCTCGTCCTCGTCTATGGCAGGAATGACAATCGTGGCGAATGTTCCTTCACTCGGCATCTCATCATAGAGCGGGGGCGCTGCCAGAACAGCTGTGCCTTTCGCAGGAGATGTCTTTTCAATGACAACTGTCCTGCTGTAGCTGTTGCCTATGATGATTCCGGAGAAGAAGACTATCACAACGACAAACACGACAGCGGCAGTTGCCTTCCAGTTGCTCTTCTTGTGTTTCAGGTGCCAGTAATCGTACATACAATACCTTATCATGAAAATGACAGGAGAACACCATCGTTCGGGACAGACACCCGGAACGGTTTATCCGCGCATCCTTCTCCACTCTTGGATCCTGCAAGCATCGAAAGCATGACTTATGGCTGCTCCCGTCAAGGTCTGACCAGGTTCACCATGAAAGCGATCCTGCAGGGCAGAGCTTCGCAGTCGGATGCGAGGGCCGTAGCCAAATGACTGAACCTCGCTCAGGCTTCGACCCTGCCATGAAGACGGTTTGCAGTTACAAGCTACGCCCAGCAGCCCGGTCTATCCCCTGTCAACAATTAATAGAGAATGAGGTTTTAAAAAGGCATTTTTATCGAACATTTTAAAGGGAGACAAAACAATAATATTCATGCTTGAATCGCTGATAAAGTACAATGAGATAAAAAAGAATCCATGGCTTATGATGTTCTGGGCGATTCTTATTTCAAGCGTAGGCGTGCTGTTCAGCATCCAGCTCGCATATACGATAAGCCTGTCAGGCTCGACTGTCAACCTTGCAGGAGTCTTTGCAGTCATGTTCACGATAATACCGTCAGTCTACTTCCTCACTAACTACATCAAAAGGGAGGAGCTTCAGGATGAGAAGGATGTCGAGGCGCACTACGAAAAGGGCATATTGCAGAGGCATTACATGGACATCCTTGTATTCGGATTCTACTTTACAGGACTTACAGTGTCTTTCGCGTTCTGGGGATTCATGCTTCCTGCAGACACCTTTCAGGTACAGACCATGAAGGTGCAGGATATACGCTCCACATCAGGTGGCTTCATGGATATGGCTGAGGGGAATATGATGACAGGCGAAGCGCTTTCAGGTGATTATTTTGCCAGTTTCGAGCGGGTGTTCTGGAACAACCTCCAGGTGACCGCCTTTTCTTTTGTATTTTCAATACTCTTCGGCGCAGGCGCAATATTCATAATTGTCTGGAACGCGAGCATCCTCGGCGTGTTCATAGGAAGGCTGTCCGAGACCATCATCCACATACCGGTGCAGAGCATACCGTTCCTTCCTCATGGCATTCCTGAGATAGGAGGGTATCTCGTGGCAGGCCTCGCAGGAGGTATAATCTCAGCTGCAGTCATCAGGGGTCACAACAGGAAGATACTCACCGGCGTCTCAAAGGACGCAGGAAAGCTCATGGCCATAGCTTTGCTTTTCATATTCCTCGGCGCGCTGATAGAGACAATGGACTTCCTCACAAGGCTTGTTGCAATTTTCGTGTTCTACTCCATTTTCATATATATGATAACTGTAGCGCTTACGCCACTGAGGAAGCAGCGATAACCGACGTCAAAAGACGACACTCCTTAAAAAAATATATATAGGCAACCTCGAACCAATTATTAAGTGGTGATATAATGCCCTATGAAAAAATCGGAGGATGGGCCTTTATTCTGGGCGTACTGATTGCAGTCGTCGCAGGTCTTGCATCAGGTGCTTTGGACGCAGCATTAGCAGGTTACGTAACACTTGCTCTTGTAGTCCTTGGTCTGATAGTGGGATTCCTTAACATCGGCGACAAGGAAATCAACGACTTCCTGCTTGCGGCAATCGCAATAGGAATAATCGGAACAGCAAACCTTACTGCAATCCCAGTGGTCGGAACCTATCTAGCATTGATGGTTCTCAATGTAGGAGCTTTCGTGGCACCTGCAGCATTGGTAGTAGCTCTTAAGGCCATCTATAACCTGGCTTCCAAGCCAGCTGCTTAAGGAATTAAGCGGATAAATCAAAAAGAGATTTACTTTTTTCTCTTTTATTTTTCTTTTCTGAAAACGCGGCGCAGCCATAATCACTATCCGAATTCATCCGCCCAGTCGGAATACTTTTCCAGCGATTTGGCATCACTCGCCGGCTTTATCTTTTCGAAGGCGCCATCGAAATCCGAAGGCAGAAGCTCCCTTGTCTTCAGCATGTATGTTTCAAGCTGCTTTGATGTGAGGTCCTCAAGCTCCGGGTTCTGCTCCTTGACCATTGAGCTGATTGCATGCTGGCAGAGGGCTGCTATATCTCTTCCGGAATAACCCACGCTGCGCTTCACGAGGTCATTAATGTTGAGCCTCAGCTGGGCGCCCTTGAGATGTATGGTGAATATGCTCTTTCTTGATTCCTCATCAGGGAGGGGGACATACACCTTTCTCTGGAATCGTGAAAGGAGCGCATCGTCAAGGTCCCACGGCTTGTTGGTTGCGCCTATGAATATGACCTTGTCTTCCTTGCTGGCGCTGAAACCGTCCATTCCCTCCAGTATCTCGCCGAGCACCCGCCTGCTGGACTCATTGATGTCGCCGCTCCTGCTCGGTGCGAGAGAGTCTATCTCATCAAGGAATATGAGGCTCGGCTGCTTCTCTGCTGCTTTCTGAAAGAGCGATGAAATGATTTTCGAGGATTCGCCGAAGTATTTGGACAGCAAGCCTGATGCCTTGGCCTCGAAGAATGTGGCGCTCAGCGTATTGCTCGAAGCCTTTGCCAGAAGTGTCTTTCCTGTTCCCGGAGGTCCGTAAAGAAGTATGGATTTGGTTGTCCTGACAAAGTCCGGCTTTCCGCCGACGAAAGGCATGATTATGGCTTCCCTGAGCGCATGCTTGGCATCGTCCAGACCGCCGATGTCTTCCCACTTTGTCGCAGGCTTCTGCGTTACAACCAGCTTGTCTATCATCTCATCCGACTCAGCGCGGTCTTTTCCCTCGGTTGTCTTTATCACATTGCCTTTGCTTTCGTACTGGCCGGCTGAATGGAAGAATTCTTCGGAATGCTCCCTTGGTGCGCTGTATGCTATTTTCCTTGCAAGCGCACCTGCCTTGACATAATGCTCGCCTGATTCCTTGTCCTTTCCTGCGGCTTCTGCTTTGTGCGCAAGTTCGAGCTCTGCCTGAAGCTGCTGTCTCAGCATATAGTGCCTTAGCTCGCTCATAGGTTATTTTTCAGCCTGAGGATTAAAAAACGTTGACCGGTAGCACAAATAAATAGCATAAGCACAACTGTTTTCTTATGGCAGACAATAAGCCCGAAAAGAAGGAAACCCAGGGCATAACCATCCGTAAGAATGATGACATGTCCGAATGGTACAATGAGGTGGTTCTGAAGGGAGGGATGGCTGACTTCGCTCCCATAGGCGGGTGCATGATAATCAAGCCGCATGGCTATGCTGTGTGGGAGAGGATACAGGAAATCCTTGACAAGATGCTCGCGGACTCCGGCCACAGGAATGCTTATTTTCCGATGTTCATACCGGAAAGGTTCCTGAAGAAGGAGGCTGACCATTTCGAGGGATTCACTCCTGAAGTCGCATGGGTCGAGGACGAGCATGAAAGATATGCAATAAGACCCACAAGCGAGACCATAATCTATGACGCTTATTCGAAATGGCTGAGAAGCTGGAGGGACCTCCCCATCCTTATCAACCAGTGGTGCAACATCGTCAGGTGGGAAACCAAGGTGACAAAGCTGTTCCTCAGGACAAGGGAATTCCTCTGGCAGGAAGGGCACACTGTCCACGCAACAGAAAAAGAGGCAGACGCAGAAGTGATGAAGATTCTCGAATTCTACAGGAAGCTCTCGGAGGACTACCTCGCGATACCCGTGGTCACAGGAAAGAAAAGCGAGGCAGAGAAATTCGCGGGCGCATACTACACAACAGGAATAGAGGGGCTTATGCCTGACGGGAAGGCTCTCCAGATGGGAACATCGCATAACCTAGGGCAGCACTTCTCCAAGGTTTTTGACATAAAGTATCTGGACAAGGACGGCAAGGAGAAAAGGGTCTGGCAGACATCATGGGGCGTGAGCACAAGGCTCATCGGAGCCATGATAATGGTTCACGGCGATGACAAGGGACTGGTACTTCCGCCGAAGATAGCCCCGATACACGTGGCGATTGTCCCGATAATATTCGACAAGGACAAGAAGAAGACTTTCGAGGAATGCAAAAAGGTCCGGAAGAAACTCTCCAAGAGCTACAGTGTTCACTTCGATGACAGGGAAACATACAGCGCAGGCTGGAAGTTCAACGAGTGGGAAATGAAGGGCGTTCCCATAAGGATTGAGATAGGCCCCAAGGACATTGCGAACAAGCAGGTTATGATGGTTCTCAGGGACACCGGCGAGAAGAAGCCTGTGAAGATGACGGACATTGAGAAATCTGTAAAAACAGAACTGGCAGCAATGCAGAAAAGGATGTTTGAGAACGCAAAGAAGTCTCTGAAAGACAATACAGTAGAGGCCATGACATATAATGACCTCAAGATGGCCATAGCTGAGAAGAAGATGGTGCACGCATTCTGGTGCGAGGATACCGGTTGCGAGGATAAGGTGAAGAGCGACACAGCAGCGACCACAAGGGTCATACCGTTTGAGCAGAAAGAGAAAGGCAAATGCATTGCATGCGGAAAGAAAGCTTCCAAAAAGGTCTTTTTCGCGCGCGCATACTGAATTGCAATCTTTTTATTTTCTAAAATGAAGTATAAACCAGTTTTAAGGCTTTAGGAGTTGATTTCATGGCTAAACTGCCGGTAGCGCCGTTTGAGAAGATAATAAAGGATAATGGAGGCAAGAGGGTCTCATTCTCAGCAGCAGAGGCTCTTTCGGAGATAACAGGAGATATAGCGTCTCAGATAGCGAAAAGCGCTGCGATATTCGCGGAGCATGCGGAAAGGAAGACGGTTGTCAGGAAAGACATTGAGCTTGCGAGGAAACATCTGAGGCTGGAATGAGCGATAAGAGAGGTCGCTCCTCCCGTCCCGGCTGGCAGCAGGAGATTGCAGGTGAGAGGATAAAGCTGTTATTCAGGCAGGCTGAGGAGGAGTTCAGCAGGCATCCGGAGAGATCTGACAGCTATGTGGAACTCGCGCGGAAGATAGGCATGCGCTACAATGTGAGGATTCCAAAAGAGCTCAAGGTCCGGTTCTGCGGCTCATGCAGGGGATTCCTGGTGCCGGGAGTGAATTCAACAGTCAGGTCGAACAGCAGGTCGCTCTCGATGGAAGTGAAGTGTCACATCTGCGGAGAAACAACAAGAATGCCATACTCAAAGGAGAAAAAGAATAAAACAGATGCAGGTGAATAATAATTATGAGAGTTGTGCTTACAGTCGGCCTTTTCATAGTGTTCCTTACGACTTTCTTCATTCTCTTCATAGGAAGCACCCTTCTCAAGAAGAGCATCACATGCGAGAATCTGGGAACGGAGAATGTTGACTGCAGCATCGAGACATACAACCTTGAAATGATAATGAGTTTCTTCATGGTTCTTTCTTTCATAATAGCCGATGTTGGGGCTGTTTATCTCATGGTGACATCCTGGAAATCATGAAAGCTTTTAAACTTTTTTATATACTAACTGTTCTTATATATTGAAAAAGGTGAAACAATGAACCTTAATGAATATCCGGCAGACAAGCTCATCGGGGATCTGAAAGAGAAAATGAAAACAATGGAAGAGTTCAAGCCTCCTGAATGGGCGCAGTTCGTGAAGACAGGAGTCCACAAGGAGAGGGTGCCGCAGCAGGAAGACTGGTGGTACATCAGGGCAGCTGCTGTTCTAAGGAAGGTCGGAATTGAAGGTGTGGTTGGAACCCAGAGGCTCAGGAAGGCTTATGGCGGGAGGAAGAACCTCGGACACAAGCCTGAACACAAGAAGAAGGCATCCGGTTCCATAATCAGGAAGATACTTCAGCAGCTTGAGGCTGCAGGATTCGTGGCTACCAAGAAGGGAAAGGGCAGGGAGCTCACCAAGAAAGGTAGTTCATTCATAACTGACGCCGGAAAGGCGGCACGGGAAAAATGAACGGAGAGTCAATAGACCCTGAAAAGTTCCAGCAGATGAAGCAGATAGAGGAACTGAAGAAGCAGGTGCTCTCCAGCGTGCTCGAAAGGGATGCTTTCGAGAGGCTCGCCCGGGTGAGGATTGTAAATCCTCAGCTCGCGGGACAAATCGAGCTGTATCTGGTGCAGGTGTACCAGGCAGGGCAGATAAAGGGAAAGATAAGCGACGAAAAGCTCAAAGGCCTGCTGCAGATGATATCACAGAAAAGGGAAACCAAAATAAAGAGGGCATGAAATGACAAGCAATAAGTCAATCAGGAAGAAGCTTAAGCTCGCATCATTAGCGAAAATAAGGGCTTCACCGAGATGGGCTGACATAAAGAAGTTCGGGCTCAAGAGGGCCAGAAGCAGGAGAATAAGGGTCAGCACCAAGAAATGGAGAAGGGATAAGCTTAAGGTGTAGGTGTTTCTATGGCTGAGAAGAAAGCAAAAATGTCAACTGATGAGAAAATTTACAACATACCGCTCAGAAGTTCATACAAAAGCGGCACGAGGATAGAAAGGACAAAGAAGTCCGTAAAGGCTGTCAAGGAATACGTTACAAAGCACACCCACACTCCTGAAGTCAGGATTTCCGAGAAACTAAACACAACGCTCTGGTCAGGCGGCGCCAAGAAGCCGCTTCACAAAATCACGGTGAAAGTCACGATTTCTGAAGGCACAGCAAGCGTGAGACTCCCTGACGAGATAACACTCGCTGAAGAGAAGAAGAAGTTCCTTGACAAGAAGGACGAAAAGGCAGAAGAGAAGCCTGATGAGGCAGTAAAGGAAGAGCCGGAGGCTGAAGTCAATGATGAGCAGCCTGTTCCTGAAGATAAGAAAGACGAAGCTCCTTCTGGCGAAGAGAAGAAGTGAATCATTCTGAAACGTTATTGCTTCTGAATTCTATGATTATTTCTTTTGACAGCGGCCTGACGCCTTGTTTCTCAGCCGCTTCGTGATACTCCTTGATGGCATCAAAGACATTATCAAGCGTTATCTCTTCATCGTATTCTATTTTCAGTGGATGAACAATCACAGCGCCGCTGTTGCTTCCGTTGTAGCAGTGTCCCTTTATGACTATCTCGTATGTCTTCTTCATGATACAATGACATTTGCCCGGTAAGATTAAAAAAGGGACCGGTGTCATTAATCCTTCCGTGATGCCGGTCACTGCGGGCAGTTCTAATTTTAATACTGCGCTGAATGTTTTCACATGGACTGGAAAATCAAGGAGAATCCGGAGGACTTCGTGGTGAAGGAAGTCATATTCGACAGGACCGAGGAGTCGTGGAAAGAGAAAATGCAGCGCATCCGGGGCAACATCCCTGAGAAGAAGGAACGCTACCTGTGGTTCACCCTCATGAAGAAGAACAGGGACTTCTTCACGGTCATCGGAGAGCTCGGAAGTGCTCTCAGGATAAGCACGAAGGACATCGGTTATTCGGGGACAAAGGACAGGAAGGCTGTCACTTATCAGACCATATCAGTGCCCATTGAGAAAGAGAAGGAAGTTCGGTCGCTGAAAATTAAGGGTGTTGTGATAAGCGACTTCCGGTCTAGGAACCGGCCGATAAAGCTCGGCGAGCACAAGGGAAATGCATTCGAGATAGTCATAAGGAATGTCAGCGATGAGAAGGATGCCCTCGCAGAAAAGATTGAAAGGATGAAAAAAGACGGAATGATAAATTATTTCGGCGAGCAGAGGTTCGGCTCTGTTTCAGGAGCTAACCACATAATAGGAAAGCTTCTGGTAAAAGGTGATTTCAAGAACGCTGCAGAGATAATGACAGAAACCGACGGCAGCTACGAGAGAAAGATGTCCGCTTATCTGAAAAAGTTCCCGGGAGACTATACCGGCGCTATAAAGCAGCTGCCACTCAGGATGGTCAAGATGTTCGTTCATGCCTACCAGTCTAATATATGGAACAAGTGCGCTGTGCGTTACGATGGCGATAACACAGCGATACCCATAGTTGGTCATAAGACCGTCCTCAAGAATTATCCCAAGGTGAATGAAATTTTAAACAGCATACTTGTTGAAGAGGACATCTACACAGAGGAATTCGGAAACACTGTACTGAGGGAGCTGTCATCACGAGGAACAGAGAGGGAGTACTTGGTCTTCCCGAAGGATTTCACATACAGTTTCAGCGCTGACAGGAAACACAAGGGAAGGAAAATCATGAAACTCAGCTTCTTCCTTCCGAAAGGAAGCTATGCAACTGAGGTCATCCGCCAGCTTTCTGAAGCTTAAATAAAGGAAAAATGCAAAACTAAATATGGCAAAAAAGAGCACGGGCATAGAGATAGTCGAGGAGACCCCGAGGAAAAGGGTCTACGACAGGGACAATGCATGCCCTATCTGCGGCGCTCCGAACGGAAAGCTCGTATGCGAGAAATGCGGATGGGCTGTCGAGGAGCTCGGGGCTGACTACAGTATTCAGTCGGGTGATCCTGTCCAGACGCTTAGCAAGGCAAGCCACACGTTCAAGGCAGCGAAAGCGGAGATACGGGACCTGAAACTGGAGAGGGAGGCGCTTCTTGAGAACAACCGCAAGTTTACAGAACTTGTGGAGGAAATGGAAAAGGAGCTCGAAAAGCTCAGGATGGAAGCCGGACGCAAGTTCGTTTACAGCTACGATGAAGGCGGCTGGGGAGAAACCGGTTCCTCAAGGACAACAAAGATAAAGCTCGCGGAAAAGAAGCGCATTTCCATTAATGAGATAAACAAGCAGCTAACCGAAATCACGAGGCTGCTAAAGCATTACAAGAAATAATTTAAATACGAGCTAAGCGAATAATAATTATTGGTGTAATTTATGGCTGAAGAAGTTCAAAAACAGGATATGCCGGTACAGGGTTCTCCTGAATATCATAAAAAGGTCAGACTTGAACATATAAAAGGCCTTGAGGATGTAGTGGATACCCTGACAGAGGATGTAGTTAAGGCGCTCGACATAAAAGCGCAGAGGAAACAGCTCGTAGACAAGATAAGAAAGCTCAAGCAGGAAGAAATGCAGCTCAAGGAAGTTGTAGGAGACCTTAAGACAACAAGGGACAAGCTTCATGGAGAGCTTCAGAAGAGGGGCGAAGAGATAAGCATTCTCCAGACCAAGATATCAAGCCTGAAGGAAGACAAGGCGCATCTCGCATCGGAAAGGGTCACTCTTCAGGAACAGGTCAAGAATCTTGAGAACGAGAAAGAGCTTATGGCAGTTTCCTTTGAGAAGACAAATGACATGCTCGTAAAGCTCAGGCAGCAGATAGAAACATTTGACGAGGAAATAAAGAAGTAATTATTGTTCTTCTCCTTTCCTGGTTTTTTATTTTAAGCAGGAATATCAATTTCAAACAGTTGATACTATGAACCCCGGAAAGCTAAGCCCCACGCTGAAGACTCTGGCTGTGATATTCCTGTTCGCCCTGTTAGTGAGGTTAATGCCTGTTGTCATCTTTCAGGTGCCTGCGGGACTTGATTCATACCTGCACATTGACATAGCTTTGAGGATAGTCGAGAACGGAACCCTGCTCTCATTTGACCCCATTTCCCTCATAGGTCTGAAGGCATACAGCTATCCGCCGGGCTTCCATGCGCTTCTTGCATTCTTCCTCCTTTTCCTGCCGCCTGTATTCGGCTCGCATCTTGTTGGAGCACTTATCGGTGCGCTGACAACAATTGCTATATTCTTCCTTTCAAGGGAAATCTTCCCGGATGATAAGATAGCGCTCTTCTCGGCATTCTTCTTCGCAGCGTCACCAATACACATATTCAGAACAGCCATGGCCATACCCGAGGGCTTTGGCGTTATGCTGTTCGTGACAGCGCTGCTGTTCCTTGTCAGATACCTGAAGACAAAGGATATCAGGCAGCTGGCCTTCATGGGAATCACATTCACTGTGTACATATTCTCGCACAGGGGATGGTCGCTGTTCATACTTTCAGCATTCCTGCTGCTGCTTGTGTACCATGCTCACATATTCAGGAAGAAGAGGCATCTTGCTGCTGTTGGCATATTCATAGCAGCAGTCTACTACGCAGTCAACTCTTACATGTCCGACCTTGTGTCAAGGATAAATGTCGAGGCAGTGACAGCCATAGGATACCTGAAATGGATGGGAGGTGTCCAGCTGGCATTCGCTGTCATAGGAATGATAAAGCTCCACAAGACAAAGGACATGTTCCAGATGTTCATCCTTGTATGGACTGTGATGCTGCTGACAGTTGGCTCTGTTTCTTTCAGATTCCGCGACCCTTATGCTGCGATACCGCTGTCTGTTCTCGCAGGTTACGCAATGGTCAGCTATGTCATACCGAAAGCCAAGAAGAAGAAGCTCCTAAAGGAGGCTGTGGCGCTGGTTATACTCGCGACAGTAGCGCAGGCGATAGTGACAGCTGTTTATTTCGTGGAGCATCCAGGTCCTGGGGAAATGTCAGCACTGTCATGGATAAAGGAGAACACACCTCAGAACAGTACAATACTGACATGGAAAGAGGAAGGATACTACATAATGGGCGTGACCGAACGCAAAGACATCCTGACGTGGAAGAAGATATATCAGGGATTCTTCGAGGAGCCTCCTTCTGTGGCTGACGCACAGGCTGCTTACACCGACATGTTCGTGATGTTCCGTTCTGCGAATATGGACTGGATGCTGAAGCTCATGGACGGGTATTCTGTTGATTACATATACATAGATGCAAGGATGAGGTCACAGCTGGATGCGCTTAAATACGGGCTTGTCGAGCACCTGAGCCACAGCACGTATTTCAGGCCGGTATACGCCAATGACGAGGCAGAGGTCTACAAGTATGAGCCTGTCCCGGTTCTTCCGGAAGACAGCCAAGTTCTGGACAGTTACATAGATGTCAAGGAGTACGCAGAGCCTTTCGGAACGAACAACTCACTTGAGCTCCTTCCCTATCTTGAGGAATACTGGAACGGAATAGCATACCTGGACCACAGGGATTTCAGGGCCCATTACCCTGACATATCGGAGATTGTAAAGATTCACATTGACATATACGAAAAGACAGGCAATGATAAATTCTACGACAGGGCTGAATGGCTGATGGAGTGGCTCGCATTCGAGCAGCTTCCTGACGGCGCATACTTCGACCAGAAGTATGAATACCCGAAGAAGAGCACATCTGCAACGTGCCTTGTGGCTGAGGATGTCATCAGCATATACGAAGATTATCCGGATATCGGGGGGCCGTCCGTGGAAAATGCAAAGACATTCATAACATCGCTGTATAATGGAGAGTGGCTCAGAACGCTCGAAAGCTCTGATTCCGAGGATTACAGGAACGAGGCAGCGTGCCTTCCGGCGATGAACATGATGGGGAGAAGCGACATCGCACAGTCACTTGCAGAAAGAATCGTGTCCGCGCAGAATGATGACGGTTCTTGGCCGTACGGAGAATTCAGCGACAGGAGCACAGTGAACTCGCAGTCAGCCATACTTTCATCGCTCACTGACTACTACGAACTGACAGGCGACACAGCGGTGAAGGCTGCGATAGAGAAGGGCGCGGTGTGGCTTTCCAGGCAGCAGAACTCTGAAGGCATGTTCTGGAACTTCGTGGTTCCGACAACCGGAAGGGTGATAAGGACAGAACAGGTCTCATACCCTCTGGCAATCAGCGCTTACAGTTTCTCCGGTCTCGACCAGCAGTACAAGCTGACAAAGAGCTACTTCGCATCACATTATGACCCTGCCAGGGATGACCTTGAGACAATTGTTAAACTGATGAGCTGAAGCCTATGAGGATATGCATAATCTCACCATATGCTCCGCAGACAGGAGGCGTGCCTGTTCATACGGAGAGCCTCATTGATACGCTTTCCGGGAAACATGAAGTGCATCTAATAACATATGGAAAAATGGGACGGGAAGACGACCGGATAACAATCCATGAGATACCCGTGGCAAATATGAAGTTCCTGAGAGGAGCTTCATTCTTTCTGGGCACGCTCTTCAAGCTGAGGTCGCTGTGCAGGGAAATGAAGTTCGATGTGATACATGCGCAGTACATGCACCCGCCTGGGACCGTTGCAGTGAAATTCAGGGCGCTCTTCGGAAAGAATGAAAAGATAATAGTGACAGCCCATGGGTCTGACCTGCTTTCGCTCGCCAAAGGACGTTTCGGCAGGTGGATGGTGAAGAAGACAGGAAACCTTTCAGACACACTCATATGCG
Source organism: Candidatus Aenigmatarchaeota archaeon (assembly GCA_016931255.1). Taxonomy (GTDB): domain Archaea; phylum Aenigmatarchaeota; class Aenigmatarchaeia; order QMZP01; family JAFGSV01; genus JAFGFG01. The sequence goes on along the minus strand of JAFGFG010000008.1, from coordinate 39,475 downwards.
TCTCAGATCATCTGGCAGGAGAAGCACTTAAGGCAGGCATAAACAGAAAGAAAATAAGTGTTGTCCACAACGGGCTGGATGAAAAGGAGCTTCCGCAAAGCTCCAGGGAGAAAGCAAGAAAGGTGCTGGGGCTCGGCAGCGAAAAGATAGTCACATTCGCCGGAAAATTGTCGGAAGCCAAGGGCGCGGACATATTCCTTCTTCTCGCAGAGCACCTGTCCGGAAGGAATGCTGGCATGAAGTTCCTGATGATAGGCGACGGTCCCCTTGCTGTTAAGCTGAAAGAAGACACGAAAAAAAAGGGACTGTCCGGTATTGTGGAATTCGTCGGCCCCAAGGAACATGGGGAAACTCTCGAATACATGAAGGCATCTGATGTAGTTGTCATTCCTTCAAGGATAGAGGGTTTCGGCCTCACCGCACTGGAGGCCGCGCTGATGGATGTGCCTGTAATAGCATCGGGCAACGGAGCGCTTCCGGAAGTCCTTTGCGCTGAGTCCATATCAGGGAACATGCCCCACGATGTCATGAAGGCGCTGAATGACAGGAAGTTCATGGAAGTCATTGTAAAAGGCAACAGGAAAAAAGCCGAGAAGTTTACACTCAGAAGGATGGTCAATGAAACGGAAAATATTTACAGAAGTGCTAAGAGGCGCTCATAAGCTGGCAACACAGCCGGAGCTTTTCATAGTAGCAGGGATAGCTTATCTGATAATAACATCCCTTGCAACAATGGATCCTGTAATACAGGCAGCCAGCGCAAAGATATCCACGACTCCGCTAACTGTATGTGTATTCCTGTTTGGACTGCTTGCATTCTATATAGGGCTGAGAACATCAAATCAGGCGAGAAAACTCTCATTCATACCTTTCATACCGGCATTCATCATAGGCGTTGCCACAGCATATTACATAATAGGCCTTCCGGTTCTTCTGAGTATATTAATGTCAGCTTTCGTGCTCATGGTATGCGCGATAGTGACACTCTCCAGATTCAGGTGGGAGTACATGTTCGCGACAGGCGCTTTTGCGCTCTGGGTGAGCTATGCTGTCAACGGACTTCCACTGATAGACATCTCGCTTCACAACGACCTTCTGACGCATGTCAACCCCATGTTCATAACGGGTTTCTTCCTCATGACATACTCTCTGGCGAGGCTGTTTCCCGCAAAGAGATACCTGTGGCCGTTCCTCATCTTTTCACTCGCACTCTCAACATTCAGGCTCTACGCATGCATATCATTCATAGCATGGGTGCTTCTTGAACTGAATGCGGGGATGCTGAAAAAAAAAGGCATCGGCAGGGCGGCTGTGCTGGCGGCTGTTGCTGCGGCGCTCTTCGTGCTGTTCATTTCCGTAGGGTACTCGGTGATGTCTGACAACAATGAATGGAACCTTGGTCCCGTAAGGACATTAGAGCACCGGCTCGCATTCACCATGAGCGTCTTCGATAACATAGTCAACCTGTCGTTCCCGTGGGGATACACATACGGCGGCTCCATAACAATGGAATCAACTGAATACACATGCGAGGTTTTCTATGGCTATGACTGCAGGATAACGTCAACAGCATTCGGCGAGGCTATGATGAACTTCGGGCTCCCTGCGGTATTCATCGTCGGGTGGTGGTCAGGAGTCGTCCTCGGAAACCTCAGGAGAAAAGACTATCCACTTTATGCTGTCCTCATGGCAGTGCTTCTCGGAACGCTTGACGTAGGCATTAATGTATTCATTATAATAGGATTTACATACATGGGATGGCTCAGGGTGATAAAGGATGCAGACAGGCGAACTGTATAAGGGGGGGCTGATACTCCTTCTGGGGTTCATGTTCCTCAAGGTTGGAGGCGTGCTGTTCAGGATAATATGCATGAACACGCTCTCCATGGAAGCTTACGGAGAGGTGGCCATATTTCTCATACTCTTCAACTGGTTCGTGCTGTTCGCAACGCTCAATATCACAATAGGTCTGGCGAAGTTTGTCTCAAGCGACAGCAGCAAAAAGAAGATATTTTTCACTGCATCACTTCTCGGCTCGATAATTATCGCTTCCGTAGTATCAGGCATTCTTTTCATTGCAGCTCCCCTCATAGCGGGTGCTGTCAACGTGAGTGTCTCGGTTATTTACTGGGCCATACTGGCAGTTCCTTTTGCTGCAGTCTATAACATCGGCATATTCTACTTCCGCGGTCTCTACAGGATGAAAGCCAGCACTCTCACTGACGCGGTCATGATGATGATGAGGATAGCAGTCCTGATAGGCCTGCTCTACGCAGGTTATGTTTTCGCGCCTTTCATGGCATTCGTGGCAAGCTTCGTGCTCATAGACATTTTTCTGCTTGCCAGGAACAGGAATTCCATGCAGTACGGAGAGGAAACCGTACATGCATTCAGGACTATCCTCATATACTCATTTCCCATATTCCTGAGCGAATTCCTCAGGCAGTTCGCAATGAACCTTGACAGGATTGTGATATCAGGATTCTATTCCACTGCTGAAGCGGGGTTCTATGATGTCGCAGTAGCCCTGTGCATAGGATACCTGATAATAGCCAATTCATATTCGAATGCGCTCCTTCCGAAGGCTTCCGAGAACCAGAAAAACCGCGCAAAAAGGAAAAGCGAGATGTTCCATGCGCTCAAGGCGAGCGCGGGATTCTTCGCTGTTTACACGATTGTCCTCATGGCAGCAGGGCAGATTGTGATAAATGCCATAAACCCTGCATATCTCGGGGTGACACAATTCCTTATGCCTCTCTCAGCCGCGTACATAATGATGGGATTCCTGACTGTGCTGTTCTTCTTCGCGAATTCAGTCGGACTGCAGAAATACGCAGTTTACTCAGCTGCTCTGTTCGCATTTTTAAGCCTCGCGCTGAATGTTTACTTAGTGCCTGGAATGATATACATGGGAGCAGCTTACGCGCTTGGGATATCATCATTCGTGACGCTTGTGTTTATGGGTGGACTGATATGGAAATCCGAAAGATTCTGATAATCACTATACTGGCTCTCACGGCGATTCTGCCCTCAGTTCAGGCCATCGTCGATTATGATGTGATAGTTGTAAGGGGAGACCTTCCGACAGACTACACCATAGCTTCTGCATATGCGGGTGCAGAGGATATACCGCTTGTCTTCGTCAGCCCTGACAGCATAGAGCCGCAGATACGCAGCGAGCTCATGGGATTCAGGAACATAGGATACCAAGTGATGCTTATAATAGGCGGCGAGAGCGCAATATCGACATCAGTCGAGGACGACCTGAAGGAGATGGGCTTCATAGTCAACAGGCTATGGGACTGGGACAGGTACGGAACCGCCGCACGGGTTGCCATTGAACTGTGGGGAGAATCCCCGGAAGTCGTCATAACAGAAGGCGAGGACTATTCAGGATTCCTCATAGCCCAGAGAATAGCACTGGAAAAAAGAGTTCCGATACTTTTCCTGAAAAATTCCACTATAACGGAACAGACAAGAAACGCACTCAGGAAGATAGGTGCAAAGTCTGTGACACTGATAAGCTCATCGGAAAGCGCGGAAGAGGTGCTGAAATCAAGCGGCATGACAGTAGAAAACATCGAAATGCTTTCACTTAAGGAGTCTGCAAAAAGTCCGGTTACGCTTCTGGATTTCTATCTTGTTTTCTCTCTCGGCGTGATAGTGGTTATGGCAGCAATCATAGTGCACCGTTCACGAAATGAAAAAGGTGGAATAGTAGTAATGACCGAGGATGAGGAAAAGATAATCGAAATAATAAAGATTCACGGAAAGACTGAGCAGAACAAGCTCGCAAATCTCACGGATTTCTCCAAGCCGAGGATATCCCGAATGCTGAGAAGCCTTGAAGAGAGGGGTGTAATAGAAAGAGAGAAGTTCAAAAAGACGTTCAGGATAAAATTAAAGTCTAAAATATGATTAATTAGAATATAACGTATTTTAATTATCCAAGGAATGATAATAAGTATTTTAATTATCCAAGGAATGATATAAGCATCTTTTAATGATTTTAAAAAAATGCGACGCACCGTTTCACTAGTAATATTTATATTGGGTATGTGTACCATTATTAATTATGATATTCAATCAGATGGTTCCCATAGTATCGGTTTCAGCTGTGCTGTCACTGGCGACATATCTTGCGACCCCGAACATAGCCAAAAAGCTCAAGGCAATGAACATATTCGGAATCGATGTCCACAAGAGAAACAAGCCGAAAGTGGCAGAGATGGGAGGAGTGGCAATACTTCCTCCTGCGATAGCGCTTTTCATGTTCGCATACGCAGTGACGCTTTCTCCTGTCATACTCCTTGTCACGCTTTCGACAGCACTCTTCGCTGCATACGGAATAGCTGACGACATGCTGAAGCTCCAGAAATACCCGAAAATGGCGATTTCCGCAGGCATAGGGGCACTTCTCCTCGGACTCGCGAACACGCCGTTCCTGCTGTTCATACCGCTTCTTGTCATTGTGATGGGAATAGGAAACACATTCAACCTATTCGCGGGCTTCAACGGGCTTGAGATGGGAACGAGCACATCCACAGCGTTCTTCTTCTCAGTGCTCTGCCTCATGACAGGAAACATAATTCCATTCTACATGTCATTCGGCATGTTCCTCATACTTTTCTCGTTCCTCCTCCACAACAAGTACCCGGCCAAGATATTCCCGGGAAACATAGGGACATTCACCGTAGGCGGATTCTTTGTCGGCGTGACACTCTACTTCGGCCTGATACATTTGCTGCTGCCGCTTCTGGTGCTTCACATGGCTGACATATTCATCAAGGGAATATCAGCAGGATACTTCAGCTCAAGCGAAAAGGTCAGGACAAGGGTGGGAAAGAACGACATACTCGTCCCGAGAAGCGACTATCTCTCCCTTTCAAGGATTGTACTGAGAAAGAAGCCCATGAACGAGAAGCAGCTTGTCAGGTTCTTCTGGTCACTCTCATTGATGGTTGGAATATTCACTGTGATTGCCACAGGTGTTATGCTGTGAAATACTGGATAGATGTCACCAGCCTCCCCCATGTCCATTTCTTCAGGTCATTCATCAAAATGATTGAGAAGTCCGGCAATGAGGTTTTCGTGACATCGCGCAGCTTCGGCGTCATGAACGAGATTCTCGAAAGGAACGGAATACAATACACCAACGTGGGTTCGCACGGAGGAAAGGACCTGGAGAGCAAGCTTGTGCACAGTTCGGAGCGTATAATTGAACTGGTGAAGATTGTTTCAGGGGAGAAGCCTGACATAGCGCTCTCCAAGCACTCTGTGGAATGCGCACGGGTGTCTTTTGGACTCGGAATCCCGTCAGTGATGGTTATAGACCACGAGACAGCATCGAAGCAGAGCAGGCTCACAGCACCCATAACAGACGTGATAGTCTCGCCGAAGGCCACTGACATGAGGAAGATGAAGAAATACGGCGCCCGTGACATAATGGAATTCTACGGGGTCTGCGAGACAGCCCATTTCTTCGATTTCAGGCCTTCTGATGATGTAATAAAAGAACTTGGGATTGAGTCCGGAAAAATCATAATCGCGAGAACAGAGCCCCTTCTGGCATCCCACAACTTCCACTGCTCAGTGCTGTATGCAACACTCAAATCACTGAAAAATGAATATCCCGAATCCAATATAGTATTCCTGCCGAGGGGAAATGCTGATGCTGAACAGTTCAGCAGGCTTGACGTTATAATCCCGAAGCATTCAATAGACACGCTTAGCCTGTACAGCCACGCAGACCTTATGCTGGGCGCGGGCTCGTGCATGAACAGGGAGGCGTGCGTGGGCGGCTGCCCGACCATATCGCTGTGCCCTGACAATCTTCCGGGTGTCGACAGGTTCCTTGTGAAGGAAGGGATAATGAAACACGCCAGGGACGAAAAGAAGGCACTGGCACTGTCGAGAGCCATACTTGATTCGGAAAAGCATAAGGAAAACGGAAAGCTCGTTGAGAGGCTCGACAACCCGTACAAGGCCGTAAACAGGGCCGTAAATATTATAATGAAAAGATGATGTCTATACTCATGTCTTGTTCTGAAATAAAAAGAAAAGGTTAGAGGGGTAAGCCCCCTCTAATTTGTAAATTTGTGGTTTTCTATTGGCAACGCTTAAGCGCTGTAGTCCAGAGTTCCCTGCATTACCTTGACTGCAAGGTTTCTTGTCTGTGCCCTGTCGACACCAGCCACTATCAGAGCCTTCTGGCCTGATCCGAATGCGTCTTCAACTACTGTGATGACACCCTCGGTTGGGTACTCAGCTGTGAATTCTGTTGCACATGCTGGGTTTGTTGCTGACATCTCAAGGAGCTCTGCGACAAGTCCGTTTGCGCAAGGTCCGCCAAGAAGCAGAAGGTCTTTTGCGAGTGTTGCTGTGTTGACCTCTGATTCCATCTTGGAGATGCTGTTCTGTATCTGAACTGCCTGCTCGACTGTTCCTGCTGCTGCGCCCTCGCCTGCTGCGAATGCTGGGTTAGAACCGAATGCGACGTATGCCGGAGTTGGTTCGTCAGGTATGTACAGGTATGTTGTGTCCTGGTCGTCCGTGTTTTTGATGTCTATGTATGTTCCTGCTGCTGTTACCCACATCTTCTCGTTCAGGTCTGAGTCGGCTGCTATTTCGCTGTATGATGTGTCAGTCGTGATGTCTGTTGTTCCACCAAGTGTCACTGTGAATGTTGACACTGCTACAGCTGTTTCGTCGAATGCGGCGCTTATGTCCTCCGTGACATTGAATGCGGCCGCAAGGAATGCCTGTGATGCTTCTCCGCCTGCTGTTGGTGTTGATGTGTTTATGTATGGAGCGAATGCCGCACCGTTCTTGGTGACAATCCAAGCAAGTGTGTTGATTGCAGCGCCTGTGTTGTTGAGTGCGACAGACTCGGTGGCAAGGTTGAAGTATGTCACTTCAACGTCGAGCGAACCGATTGCTAGGTCGTATCCTATGTCAGATGCTGTTACTGTGTACTGGTTGCCTGTTGAGACGTCCTCAAGGATTATCTCATCATCTGTGTTCTTTCCGTTTGACTTAAGGATGTACGAATACTCGTCGTTGTCTGTTACAACAACATATTCGTCCTCGCCGATTGTTGCATTGTTTATGAAGTTGATTTTGTCTGTTCCGTCTGCAGTAAGCTCGAATCCGCTGTCGTAGACGGTAAGCACTTCCTCGTACTCGATTCCGTCGAGGTTGGCGAATGATATTTCAAGCTCGTCTGATGACGGCACGAAGCTTATCAAGTCCTTTGATGCGTCTTCAAGTCCCGGGTAAAGTCCGCCGAAAGCTAACTTGAATGTTCCGAAAACCGGGTCCGTGAAGCTGTCTCCTGCCTCAAGCACGACATCGTCGTCCATGGCATATGCAACCTCTAACTTGCTTATCGTGGTTGTTGTGTTTGTGATAGCTACTGTTGAGCCGTCTACTCCGGTACCGCCTATCTCGACCTCAGTTGTGCCCGCGCCCGCTGGGTCTGCAAGCACCATGCTCTGGGAGCCTATGAAAAGCGACACGTACGAATACGATGTGCTTCCAAAGATAGTCTTGACGTATGCTTCAAAGTCGCCTTCCTCGATGTCCTCTCCTTCTGTGTATGTGTCTGCGGCGCCATTTATCTTTATGACAGCCTCGTCGTTGTCTGCGTCAACTGCGACAAGTTCGACTGTGTAGTCTAAACCGCCTGTTGTGACTGTTACAACGTCACCAGGGATAAGTGTCTCTGTCTGGCTTGATGCATAAAGGGTAAGCTTTTCGCCTGTGTTTGCTGATGCCACATCTGAGAACACGTAGTCTGTTCCAAGAAGTGTTATCTCTACGTCTCCAAGCTCTGCTGTGTCTAAAGCCGGGCTGAACCTAACTTCATATGTGTAAAGGTTTGCTCCGTCTGTAAGCTGCACGTGAAGCTTCGGGACTGCCCAGTCGTCTACAGCGTTGTTGTTTACGCTGAAGGCGACAGTTTGTGCACCCGGATATAGCCTCTGTGTGTAGTCTACTGAGTTTCCGTCATCCTGCTTGAGTGTGCCTGAAGCAAGGAGTACCGGAAGGTCGTCGTATGTGAATTTTGATTTTATAGATGAAAGTGCATCACCAAAGTAAAGATAATTTGACTTAGTCTTTACAAGGGCACCATTGCTGACTGACATCTCTGCCATTGAACCTGAGACGGACACTGTCTGAGTAGCCTGTCCTCCAAGTGCAACGCCGATGTCTGCTGCTGCTAATGTGTCTTCTGCTGCTGCGTTTCCTCCTATTACTATATATGGTGAAGTCATTGTGTTACCGCTGACTGTTACGAAATCACCAAGGGTTACGGCACCTGCGCCAAGAGCAAGAGTTGCTCCTGCAGCCACGGTTGCCAAACCACCTGCAATTACTCTTTTGATTTCCATATAATTTCCTCCTATTTAATATCACCCAAAACCGCATAGTGTGGTATTGAGCGAATGTATAGTAGTAAGCGTCGCTACCTATATAAAGGTTAACTGAAACTGTTTCACAGGCGATATGTGACTCATGAAGAAAGCCTTTAAAATGAAAAATAAGTATTTAAAATGCTCATAATTGTTCCAAAACAATTTTAATTATTTTAAAATTAATTTAGGTTTATTAAATTGTTTTTTAAATAAATCATGAGTTGAAGCGAACGAAAAGGCAAAAATTATGGAAATTATTTTATTTCAGTGATTATTGCACTTGCATCTGAGTACATTATAAAAACATTTTGCACAATTATAACCATGAAATACGAACTCCACTGCCATACGTATCACTCGCGCGGGCAGAAGATAACATGGGAAGCTCCCATGAAGCCTGAGGAGATTTTCAGCATACTGAAGAAGAAGGGCTTCTCAGGTGTTGCGCTCACGGACCACGACACAATAAAATGCTGGCCCGAGGCGAGGAAGGCCGCCAGGAAGCATGGCATGCTTTTCATACCCGGTGTCGAGGTGACGAGCAGTTCAGGCCACATGCTTGCGCTCGGGATAAACGAGCATGTGAAAAGCGGCATGTCCGTAGATGAGACTGTCGACGCTGTCCACAGTCAGGGAGGAATCGTTGTAGCTCCACATCCATTCGACCTGAGGAGCGAAGGCATCGGCGAGGAATTCAGAAAGTGCGATGCCGGTGAAGTGTTCAATTCTCTTAACCTTTCAAGGTTCGAGAACATGATAAGCAGGAGGCATGTAGAAAAGGCCGGAATCCCTGCTGTCGGGGGCTCAGACGCGCATTTCCCCCTTATGCTCGGAAGAACGGTGAACCACATAAATGCTGAGACAATGGACGGTGTATTCAGTGAGATAATGAAAAATAGAGTGAGGATTGATGGCAGCTACACTCCCATACCTGTTGTGGTTGACTGGGCAAGGGAAAGGATGAGGCTCTCTTACGAAGACATAGTGAAGTATGTTGACAGGACATATTCGCCGGCAAAGGCAAAGTTTGCAAAATTCATGCTCAGGAAGTTCGTCAATTCCGATTCATTCGCATGGGATGCTCTAGGCTATTTCTCCATAGGCACTTCAGTTGTCTACAGCGCATTTGTGAATGCTTCAAGAAAATTCTGAGTTCACTTCATCATGACTACGAACCTGAGGATGAGAATGAAGACAACGCCTATGGCCAGTACGGAAATCATCATTATCTGGGACCACGGCTTGTCCGCTGCAACATCCATGCCTGTGACCTCGCCTGTCGGTATGCCTATGTCCGCTTCCATCTCAGGCTCTCCGGATGCGTTAATGCCCTCTCCTGTGACGAAATCCGTGTTGACTGTTATAAGGAACTCAATGCTGCTTTCGACAGTACCTGCGGATGTGCTCAGGGTGACAGGATATTCGCCTGCTGCTGTCTCATATTCAGGCGCCACATAGAGATAAAGCGTTTCAGTGTCTCCGGATTTGATTGGAACAGCTGAATCTGACAGATGCGCCCATTCAGGACCTTCCAGTGAGAGCTCAAGCAACTGGTTGAATCTGCCTTTGTTGGCTAGTGAAACCGCGAATGTATACGACTGCCCGACATCAAGCGAAATCTCTGTCTCTTCGCTGTCAAATGTTGTTGCATAGCAGTATCCTGAATCGTAAACGCCGACTGTCAGGCTGGATACCAGTGGGTCATTGGAGTCTATCTCTATGGGGACATGGTAATCACCCGCTTCCTTGTCGCACGGAACGTCTATTAAAAGCGTTACAATTCCTTCGGCATGGGACTCGAGTATTATTCTATCCTCCTGGTCACCATACCTGACTGTGTACTGGTCTTCCATAAGTCCGGAATTCCTTATGTTAAGCGTGAATTTTGCTGTCTCGCACGGACAGAGGTCTGCCCTCAGGGGGTCAACTGTGAATTCGGTTCCATAACATTTCCTCACATCGACTGTGAAAACAGCCTTGTTCTTTGCATATGATATCTCTGACTCAAGGCTTACTTCTATATCTACTGTGCCCTCGATATCAGAAGGAGGTGTGGCAAGGACATCAACAGCCTCGGTCTCGCCTGCACTTATATCGAACGTGGTCTCAGAGAATGTTATCCACTCCGTATCAGATGCTATGCTGATCTTCTCGTCGTTCTCGCCTGCGTTGAAGAACCTGAGCTCGAATGCTGTTGCCTTTTCCTGGCATGCCTCATACTCTCCGGCTGTTATCTCAACCCACCTGCATTTTCCTATCTCAATATTAAAGTTCTCGATTGTTTCGGTTCCTGTTGACTTCTCAACAGCCGACACCCCAATCACATAGGTTCCGGGGACAACTGAGCATGAAGGTGTTATGAAAGCACTGGCTGGTTTTTCTCCTCCGGCGGGAACTGTGACCTCAGGCACTATGAATCCTGACCAGTCGTCATCTGGAAGGAGAAGCTCAAGAGCGTATGTCTCTTCGGCATCCCCTGTGTTCTCAACCGTTATCTCGAAATCGTTGAGTGTCATTGTCGAGCACGGGCATACTGAATCTGAAATGACATTCACATCGACCAGTGTCTCAGCGGATGCGACAGCTGACGCAAGAAGGGAAAATGCAATGAATGCGAAAGCCATCTGCTTATACATAAGAATAATTAAAGGTTGCTAAATTTTTTAAGTCTATGTGCGTCCAGCACTAATTAGTATCATCAGAAAGAATGGAAATGCAATTAATCCTTCCAGAACCTCTTTGTCTTGGCGTATTTCCTTTCAGCATCGAGTATGCGCCTGAAAAGGTCTTCATCGTCAGTGAATTCCGAAAGTATTCTCTTGGCTGTTGTCCATCCCACGCCCCTTCCTGCAAGTGCCTTGAGCGCAGGATATCCGTAGTTCATGACAAGCGTTCCTGTGTTGTTTAGATACTGAAGCCATCTCTTTTCCTCGGCAGTGAGTTTCTCCCCCATTTTGTCTTTCTTAACAATCTTTGCGGCGTGCCTCTCCCAGAAAGGTGTGACACCTATCATCCTCGCCCCGCATTTAGGGCACTGCAGGTTGGGATCCTCCCTGACCCTCACCATAAGCTCCCAGTCACCGCAACTGGAGCAGATAAGCTTCAGCTTGCTTTCCATTATCCTCTTTCTCACAGCATCGAGAATCTCGCTTTCAGGCCTTTCGGGAGCGACTATCTCGTACTTCCTCTCAAGCCCCATCCTCCCTATTGGAGACATTCCGTTCTTCACCTCTAAATGTATCTTTCCGGAATGGATGTCGCGCAGCATTTCCACTGACTTTACGATATCCAGCTTCTCCCTCTTTATCTCGCTGAGCGCTTCCTCAAAGGCTGGTGTTCCCATGTATGCGTCAGCCACCTTCGCAAGATAGCCCTTCCCGAAATCCGCGCCCCTGTCTATTATGCCTAGCCGGTTGGCCACGTGAAGGAACCTCCAGTGGAACAGCTCCGAGCGCGGAAGCGACAGGTCAATTATGCTCTCGACAGAATCCGGCTCCATGTACCTGAAGGTGTTGATAGCATCGTCCCACCTCGGATACTGTAGTTTCACCATTATCCTGTAAGGGTCTGTCTGGAGTCCTACTGAGCCCATCCTGTTGGTCAGCAGTATCGAAAGGACACGTCCGATGGTCTCATTGACAAGCGACCCGAAGCACGTATTTATGACAACATGGTATCCCTCTTCAGAGCGCATGTACTCTATCAGGATGCTCCTGTCGTCGGGGACGAAGCCGTGCTTCTTCTGCCCTATGATTGTATCAACTATTTTTCCTGCGGCCTCCCTGTCAACAGGATAATTATTCATAATGAATTTCACTGCACGTGTTTTTCCGCCTGAAAGATTCTCCGCTATTTCACGCCTGAGCTTTCCGACTCCCTGCGCAACTGCGAAGGGAACAGGCATGAGCTCCCCCTCCCATGCCGGTATTGCGGCCTCTATGCCTTTCTGGGACTCGACAAGTATGCTGTTCCTCTGGACATCTATTATCTTCCAGGCCTGGCCCTTGACTATGAACGACGTGCCTGGAGAGCCATGAAGCGCTATGAATTCGGAGTCCAGTGTGCCTACGGGACTGTTGGATGCGATGTCTATAATCCTGTAGCTCCTTGTGTCCGGAATCGTGGAAAGGTTGGAATAATAGTATTGGAAGGCATCGATTCTGCGCTTCAGTATTGTTTCATCGGAGAACTTTTCATCAACCCATATGAGCCTTAATCGCTGCAGCAGCAGGCACACTTCCATGAATTTTTCATATGTAAGTTTCTCGTACGGAACTGCCTTTCTGATGATTGAGAACGCTTTTTTCGCAGGTATCCTGTATTCATCTATTGTGAGACCAACTATCTGATGACCGAGAACATCCAACGCCATTCCATATATATCCGATTTCTCTATTTCACCATTCAGAGCAAGCCTTGCTATCACTGCTGACTCGAAGATGTCGTCAGAATCTGTTGATATTATGACGCCTCTTGAGGTTCTTCCCACAGAGTGCCCTGCACGCCCTATTCTCTGGAGGAGCTTCGAAACATGCCTCGGCGACATATACTGTATGGTAAGGTCTATCTCGCCTATGTCTATTCCAAGCTCAAGGGAGCTCGTTGCGACAAGTGCCTTCAGTTCGCCGTCCTTGAGCCTTCTCTCAGCATCTATCCTTACCTGCTTTGAAAGCGATGAATGATGGGTTTCAACGGAGACGCTCCTGATTGATTTCAGCCTTGACGAAAGCACCTCAGCGAACTGCCTTGTGTTCGTGAATATGATGGAGGTTTGCGATTCTCCCAGAAGCTCTGTTATCCTTCTAAGCCTTCCTGAGACCTCTGGCGTGACGAACATGTCTGCTCCGAGTGCCTTATCCTTGCTGCCAGAAAGCGGATATTCTACCAGCAGCTCGATGCCCTTGACATCAATTGTATTGATTATCCTGCATTTTTCACCTGCGAGGAATCTGGCAACATCTCCGGGGCTTCCGACTGTTGCTGAAAGTCCTATGAACTGTGGGTCTTCATTCCCGGCAGAGCTGACAAGATACTTCAGCCTCTCCAGACCGACGGAAAGCTGGATTCCCCTCTTGCTGCCCACAAGCTCGTGTATCTCGTCGACAACGACGTACCTTATGTTCGAGAGATGCTTTCGCATGACCTTTCCTGTAAGCATGGCCTGAAGCGTCTCAGGTGTCGATATCAGCATATCCGGGGGGTTGGATGCCTGCATGCTCCTTTCATACGTGCTCGTGTCCCCGTGCCTTACAGAAACGTCCATTTCGAGGTGATTAGCCCACCATCTTATCCTTTTCTCAAGGTCCCTGTTGAGGCTCTTCAGTGGGGTTATGTAAAGTATGGAAACTTTTTTTGGTTTCTTCCTCAGCCACTGGTCGAATACCGGCAGCAGGACGCTTTCGGTCTTCCCTGTACCAGTGGATGCGATGACAAGCGTATTCTCCCCCCTGTGTATGGGAGGTATCCCCTTCTCCTGGACTTCAGTAGGCTCACTGAAGCGCTTCTTCACGAGCTTCCCTAGTTCCTCTGAAAACAACTCAAACACCATAATAACACACCATAGAAAACTTAAACAGGCAAAACAATAATCTATATAGGGGCTTAAATGTTTAATCCGTTAGGTTTCATGTTCAGTTCATCGAGGAAGATACGCAGCCTCAGGAAGAAATGGGACAGGATACGCGAGAAGACGCTGAAGAAGAGCCCGGAAATGAGAACAACTCTCCTTCCGAAAGAGGACCAGATAGAGCAGAACCTCCGGATTCTTGAGGAGCGTCGCCTTCATCACGGTGAAAGAGCAAGGCTGATGAAAGAGGTTGAGATAGACCTGGCGGAGGTAAAGGCCAATCTGGACTCAAATCCTGACAAGCGCCCGCCACAGAAGGAAGTCGTGCAGAAAGAACAGCAGAAGGTCAATGAGCAGGCATACTGAAGACCTTATAAATTTTACTGCAAATTATCAACTGATAAAATGTTCACAGGCAACGAGGTCATACGTGCTGTTGAGAAATGTCCTATGGGCGTCTGCAGCAGGAATTACACCATCGTCATCAGCGACCAGCCGACTAATTTCGGGAATGGGAACGGAGAGGCATACCATCTTGCACAGGGATATGTGGAAGGCGCACCGCTCGAAGAGACCCATATGGTTCCGGAAAGTGTTAAGAACGACCCTTACAGGTCAGAAAACCTGAACTTCTTGAAAGTGAAGATATTCGGAACTTCCAGAATAGATTCAAAAGACATTCAGATTGGATGCGGAACCCCATCCTGCTAAAGCCTCGTGAAAAGGGGTTCGGGCTTGTTTATCTTGTGTTTGCCTTTCACATCAAGCTTTGCTGCGCTTTCCCACTTCTGCTTGTGCACTGAACCGGGAAGGTTCAGATACTTCCATATCTTCTCCGCGCTCTCCGGTATGAACGGCGAGAGCATTATCGCAAGGCTCCTTAGGAGGTTCGCGCCTATGTAAAGGCAGTTCGAATAGTCATTTTTCCACGGCTCCTTCTGCTGGAAGTATTCATTGCCTTCCTTGGACAGCTTCATTATCCCATCGAGCGCTGCCTGAAGATTGAAGTCGTCTATGTATTTCGCCACTTTCTTTGGATAGCTTTCCATGGACTTTATGAGAGCCTTGTCAGCGCTGTCAAAATCCTTATGCTCCGTTACATTGCCGCCATTCTTGTTGTATATGAAGGTAAGCACGCGGTTGACAAGGTTGCCGAGGTTGTTCAGCAGTTCGTCGTTGTTCCTCGTGACAAGAGATTCCACGGAGAAATCCCCGTCATCGCCGAATGGTATCTCGCTGACAAGGAAGTATCTGAGCGGGTCTGCGCCGTATTTTTCAGCCAGCCCTACAGGGTCGACAACAGTTCCGGATGACTTGGACATCTTCGCGCCCTTTATGTTCACAAAACCATGGACATATACAGTCTTCGGAAGGGGTATGCCGGCTGCCATGAGTATGCTTCCCCATATGACTGTGTGATGCCAGACGATGTCCTTTCCTATGATATGCACAGCTGTCGGCCAGAACTCCTTCGCTTTCGGGGAAGGCCACCCGACTGTTGAAAGATAATTGATGAGCGCATCCATCCAGACGTACTGTACATGATTCTCGTCTATGGGAACCGGCACGCCCCAGCTGAAGCTCGTTCTGGAGACAGAAAGGTCTTTAAGGGGGTTCATGAGACGGTTGACTATCTCGTTCCTCTTGGAATCGGGCTGTATGAAATCGGGATGTTTCCTTATGTGCTCAAGCAACTTTTCCCTGTACTTGCCCATCTGGAAGAAGTAGCTCTCCTCGCTGACATTGTCAGGCGCAGTTCCGTGGACAGGGCATTTGCCGTCCCTGAGATCCTTCTCCGTGTAGTAGGTCTCGCAGTCAACGCAGTACAGCCCCTCATAGCTTCCCTTGTATATTTCGCCTTTGTCGAAGATGCCTTTGAAAATGCCCTGAGCAGTCTTCCTGTGCTTGTCGTCAGTTGTCCTGATGAAGTCGTCCTGCGATATGTTAAGCGCATCGCAGAGCGCCTTGAAGTATTCAACCATTCCGTCCACGTACTCTTTAGGTGTCTTCTTCTCCCTTTCGGCACAGCGCTGTATCTTCATGCCGTGCTCGTCCGTTCCTGTGGAGAAATGAACGTCGAATCCTGAAAGCCGTTTGTATCGCGCTATGACATCAGTGCATATCTTCTCGTATGCGTGCCCCATATGCGGCTTCCCGCTCGGATAGTCTATGGCTGTTGTTATAAGAAATTTCTTCATAAAACCAGTTAGAATGGCCGAATTTAAAAGTTTCACCCAATGCCCTTTATCTTGAGTATGACCTTGTTCTCGCGTCCGGAGATTGCTTCGGTGTCTATCACGCCGCGTTCCTTGAGGTTCTTTATCAGCCTCGAAACCTTGGCCTTGCTGAAGTCAGACTCCCTCACAATCTCCCTCTGCCTTGCAGTGCCTTCGTGCTTCACAAGTATGTCAACGACCTTCTTTTCCTCATTGTTGAGCAGCGGAAGCACCTTGACCTCGGCAGGCAGCCTCTTCCTTGAGCCCCTGCTCATGTAAAGCCCTATTGCAACCATGATACCGACCACCACAGCTGTTATGGCTATCACGGTAAAGCTCCATAACATACCTCCCTGGCTTACGGATTCAAATGATACGGAGAAGCTTATGCTGTCACCGGATTCGAGACCTGTCCTCTCCCAAACTATGAACATATGCCTTCCGTCTGTGAATATCCTTCCGTCAGGAGGTGAGAAGGATTGATTTATGACTTCCTCGGAGAACGCGGACTTTTCCGGAAGCTTGAGAAGCACGAACAATTCTTCAGTATCCATTATCATGGGGAATGTTTCCCTGAAAACATATTTGTCGTCCTGCGGCTTGACTGCGTCCTTTGTGGTGAATCCCAGCTTTATGTTGGTTTTGTTTGCAGCCATTCCAAAGAAGTCGCATGAGATTATACTGCTTCGCACATCATTTTCATAATCGCAGTTAACTGTCCCGCTCTCTGATTCAGATGTCAGGTTGTAGATGGTGAAGCCGAGGTTGTATTCAAGGTGGCTTATTGGGCTGTTCGGCTCAAGGGACAGTACTGTCCGTGCATGCAGGTTTCGTTCCACCTGTATATCTATGCCATAGTGGCCGAGTGTGGCAGCAGAGACTGTTCCTGACAGCCACATAACCGAAACTATGAAAGCCGAAAATATGATAATACTTCTCATATGAATTATACTTCAATTTGTCTTTAAAAATGTGTCATGAAACAGTTCAGGGATTGTTTCACCGGATTGTTTCATACATCTGGCAGTATTTTTTAGACATATATGAAAAGTGAAAAGGAAAGGTGCGTCGGCCGGGATTTGAACCCGGGTCACAAGCTTGGAAGGCTTATCCCAATCATTTGCTGTCATGTATTCCAAGACATCATTGAGATTGTTTGGGTCCTAGCCAGACTAGACTACCGACGCTTGTAAGGAATATTATATGTAATTCCTTTAAAAGTCATACTCTTCTTTCTTCTCGGATGACTTGCCTATGCTTCCCTTTATTGAACTGGCAACGCTGTCGAGAGTCTCGTCCGGAAACTTCTTCACCGAGAGCACTCCCTCAAGGCTAACCGGCCCTTCAGACATGTATCTCGGTATGAGGTGAACATGCACATGGGTCACGACCTGACCGGCGGCTTTGCCGTTCGACTGGACAACGGAAAGGCCGTCAGACTTCGTGCCCTTCTGGACGCCGTTCGCAACGTACTTAGCACGCGAGAACAGTTCCCCGTATTCCTCTTCGCTCATGTCGCTTATTGTTGTGAAATGCTTCTTTGGTATGACAAGCGTATGCCCCGGATTCCTCGGGTTGATGTCCAGGAATGCGAAAACCTTCTCATCCTCATAGACTTTCTTCGATGGTATCTCACCAGAGGCTATCTTGCAGAAAAGACAGCCATTGTCTTCATTCATATATCATTACCTCCTGAATGGGTCCACTGAGATTCGAACTCAGGTCTGAAGCTCCCAAAGCTCCGATGCTAGGCCAAGCTACACCATGGACCCTCAAACTATAATAGCCTATATGTATATTAAAAAAGATTCTAAGGCGTATTCCTCACAAAAAAGCTCTCCTTTTTAAGCAGACCGAACAAGTCATGCATATGAACCAGACAAAAACATTATTTGGATTCGCAGCGGTTTTCGTGGTCGTAACGCTTGCACTGTTGACAGCAGTCAACGACCAGAGGCAGGAGCTTTACGCCAACCCGTCTCAGGAAACAAAGCTTAATGCGCTATTCGGTGAGTCATTCATGCCGGGTGCGTGGGCAGCTGAGGATGTCACAGACAATACGATGTTTGTGAGCGCAACCGCGAGTGCCAGTGCCAATCCGGATAAGGTAACCATTTACTTCTCTGTTGAAACGCAGGATGACAGCGCACTCAGGTCGCAGCAGGAAAATGCAGGCATAACAACAGCAGTGAGGTCTGCACTGACAGGCATGGGGCTTGAAGCTGATTCAATAGAGACAACAGGGTACACACTCAGCCAGGTAAGGGAATACGACTACGAGACCAGGAAATACACGAATGATGGTTTCATGACCATCCACTCCATGAAGGTCGAGCTCTCGGATACCAGCAGGGCGGGAGAGGTCATAGACGCGGCTGTATCAGCAGGTGTTAACAGCGTTAACAGCGTTTCTTTCGGCCTTTCCGATGAAAAGATGGAGGAGCTCAGGCTTATGGCTCTCGAGACTGCGGCAAAGACATCGCTGGAAAAGGCAGATGCAATGGCAAAAGGCCTTGGAGTCACAGTGTCAAGGGTTATGAGCGCAACTGAAGGATATTCGTACTCACCAAGCGTGAATGAATACAGGACAATGGATTATGCAATGGCTGAGGGAGCGGGAGTCAGCCCGTCAACAGACGTAACCCCAGGAGAAGTGAGTGTAACAGCATCAGTTAACGTTGTCTTCGAGATAGCTTGAAGGCAACACTTTCTTATTTTTCACCTCCTCAGCAGTTTATATTTTTTTCTGTCAAATCTGTTGATGGTTTTCAATGATTACATGGAAGACGCGCTCGCAATAGGGGATGTATGCAGCGAGAAAGGCATAGGTTCATCTGACATATTACTTTTCAACTACATACACGGAAGATACTTTCCCAATGGACTGGGTTACTTCATAGGCAATGACCATGGTGAATTCGACAGCCTTCTCAGTGAGATAGGTCTGGAGAAAGATGACACATTATACAATGCAGCTATGCTGCTGAACAGTGAACCTCAGGATTACAAAGAAAAAATGGTGGATGATGTTCTGGTGTCTATTCACGACCATATACACGACAGGAAAATGGTCGACCTGAAGCATAATTTCTCGAGAATCAGGCTGTTTGTGGATTCCGCATTCAGAGAAGAGAAAATGAATGAATACAACGATATACTCAGAGAATTGATCGAAAGAGACCGTTAAGCCTCAGACGAGATTTGAACTCGTGACCTCGGCGTGTCTGGTAAGCCATTCACATTTTACCGTAAGGCTTTTGTGGAAGCATAAACTCCCGTAAAAGGCTTATTACCAACGCCGCGCTCTTTAATGCCCCCAACACAAGTTGGGCTTTCCCCGCTTACGCGGTGGGGGTACCACTGAGCTACTGAGGCGCAATAACTATTCTGGATAGCCTAATATTAAAAAGATGTATATTATATTTATTGCACAAAAGGGCCCGTGGCTTAGTCTGGTTAGAGCGCCCGACTGATAATCGGGAGGTCCTGAGTTCAAATCTCAGCGGGCCCACTCAGAAATAATTTTATAAATGATGCATGTTAACTCAGATAAGTAAGCCCCTGTAGTCTAGCCCGGTCAAGGATACTGGCTTCTCGAGCCGGGGACCCGGGTTCGAATCCCGGCGGGGGCACTCTTTCATTATATATTTAGACGCTAAACAATAGATATTATGACATTCTACGCCAGCAGGAAGAAGTTCAGCGGACTTTCATCCGGTATAGGAAAAGCATTCTCGAAGCTTGGCTTAAGTCCGAATCAGTGGACTCTGCTAAGCATTCTTCCTGCGCTTGGCGCCTTCTGGTTTCTGGTGCAGGGCGAATACATATACGCCGCAGGGATGTTCATAGTGTCCGGCTTCCTGGACATGGTGGACGGCGCTGTGGCCAGAGAGACTGGAAAAGTGTCTAAGAAAGGCGCTTATCTCGATACAATAGTGGACAGGTATGTGGAGTTTATCGTCGTGTTCGGAATATTCTTCGCTGCAATGTATCAGGGGCTTCCGCATTTTCTTATGGCTGCCGAGAACTGGATATTCCTGTTCTATTTCGGCTCGATAATGACCACTTATGCCAAGGCTGCAGCAAAAGAGAAGGGTCTTGGAGAAATCAATGGTGGAATAATTGAGAGAGCGGAAAGGCTCGGCATACTTTTCATAGGACTTGTTCTTGCCTCAGTAGAGCCGTTATATCTTGTATATACAATTGCCCTTCTGGCTGTGCTGACGAATCTGTCTGCACTACAGAGAATCATGAAGGCAAGACCGATCTAAAACAGACATCATCCAGTCCTGCAAATCAGGCTGATTATAATATTAGCCTATACCGGTTCACTCGAAGGGAAAGAGAATGCTACCCTGTAATTGCCATTCGCATTACTTTCTCCGAGAACAAGAGCGTGTCTTGTCTCAGGATTCGCGTATACATCACCGAGAGGATTTGCCGAACCTTCTGACAGCACATATCCGCGACTGTGCAATTCAGCCAGATTCACTTCATCCCCAGTATTTATTGCCATTCCCATTTTTCTGAAATTTTCAGACATCTAGATTATATAGAGTCGTAACTTTAAAAAGGTTCAGTATAACTGCACCAAAATCGAGTTTAATTTTAATGATAAAAGAAACCATCCAATACAATGACATATTTATTGCAATTTATTCTGACATACGAATCCAGATAATCGGCTCATCTGAAAAACAAAGAACCGGGATAGCCCTGAAATCAGGAAAATTATTCAGCGGTCTACTGGCCTTGGCTGTATGTCGAGTATTTTTCTTTCCCCATTTTCATTGATGTCTTTCCCGAGAAGCACCTGAATATCCTGAGAAAGATAATTGTCCCAGAGAGGCCAGCTGCCATCAGGAAGGAAGCCATAACTCCTGAGAATTTCCGGTGTTATGTTTTGTCCCCTTTTGTAGTCGAAATTGTTTGACATGAAATCATTTTTTTTGGATGTGAATTTTAAATTGTTATTTCCTCATCACCATGAAATAATACAGCAGCATTCCTATGGGTCCGACAAGCACCAGTAGCAGTATCCACACGACCCTGTCGCCTGACCTGAACCTGTTCCTCTTGGCGCAGTCTATTATCATCCAGAGCCAAGCCACGAAAACGAGAATGCTGAGAAGCAGGGTTATCATTATGAGCGGTAACATGAAGAAGAACGCTGCTTCCGGAACGCCTCCGGAAAGGCCTTCGGTTATGCCTCGTGTAATCGACTCTGCGATGAGCGTTTCATTGACAGCCATAATAATAATTGCATCTCCATATTTAATTGTTCGGCAACTGGATGCCTATTATCTTCGACTCCCCGTGCTCCATGCTGACACCGTATACCTGATCGGCCTCCTTTATGAGCTGGTCGTTGTGCGATATCAGTATGAACTGGGCAAGCTTGCTGTGCCTTTTTATCAGCTCGACAACCCGCTTGGTGTTGGACTTGTCAAGTGAGGAATCAGATTCGTCAAACACATAGAACGGCGCCGGCTTGTGGTTCTGTATGGCGAAGAGGAACGCAAAAGCTGTCAGTGTCTTCTCGCCTGCTGACATGGCGTCTATGTTGAGAAGTCTCTTACCCGGCGGGCTTGCATAAATCATGAGACCCGAATCCATGTCACCGTCAGCGGCAAGCCTCAAGTCGGCCTCGCCTCCTGTCAGCTCGCTGTAAGCCTCGCGGAAGTGCACTGATATGTTGTTCATGGTGACAGTGAAAACAGTGAGTTTCTTGGTTTCTATGTCTTCTATTGTCTTCTCTATGGATTTCTTTTCCTCCATTACCTTCATGACCTTGTCCCTGAACTCCTCGAAATCCTCCCTGAATGTCTCGAACTCCTCTATGGACTTCATGTTTACAGGACCCATCTCATCAAGCTTCCTGTTAATACTGTATTTTTTATCATCAAGTTCCGATACGCTGTTTGCCATCAGCCCGCTCTCCTCTATGTCTTTCTCCATGTTCTTGTAACGTTCCCAGTCAAGCCTTGCGGTTTCAATGCCTGCCTCGTACCTCGCCTGGCGTATGCCTGCCTTCCCGGCCTCCTGCTGGATTGATGAGCGCTTCTCGAAAAGGTTGTCCTTTTTGTCTCTCAACCTCTCGATATCTCTTGACAGTGAAAGCCTTCTTTCCTCGAGCCTGGAGACGCTTTCAATGTTTTCGTCCTTTCCTCTTACCGATTCAAGCTCCTTCTTCAGTTCTCTTAATTCAATCCTCAGCGTATCATTCTCACGCTCGAGTTCCTTCCTGCTCTCAATAAAATTGCTTATGTTAACAGGCGAACCTCCGCCCTTCTTGTAGAAGCCTCCTGTCATTGCTCCGCTCTTTTCTATTATGTCACCGTCGAGCGTGACTATCCTGTACCTTCCGGACCTCTCCACTATCTCCCTTGCTGTTTCTATGTCCCGGGCGCATACAGTTGAACCGAGAACGAAATTCACTATGGTCGTGAATTTAGGATCATGATGCACAAGGTCTGACAGCCATCCTATCGCGCCTTTAGGCAGGTCTGCCTTTGCACTTGAAGCAATCTTGTCTATCGGAAGGAATCTTGCCCTTCCTATCTTTCCTGACTTGAGGAAGTTTATGCAGGACGCTGCATTGGTAGCTGTGTCAACAACAACATCAGACAGGTGGCCACCCGCTGCCACTTCAACCGCCACCTTGTAGTTCGGCGGCACCATCACGAGGTCAGCAAATGTCCCCTCTACACCCTTCATCTCCTGTACGGCATTGACCGCAGGGCTCTCCCTTCTGATGATGGAAGACACCTTTTCTATCATATCGGATATCCTCTGTATCTCAGAATCATTCATCTTTATTCTTTCATGCTTCATCTCTATCCTCGACCTGAGCTCGCTTATGCGCCCGGCCTCTTCAAGAAGGGATGAAGCCTTTATAACCTTCTCCGAGATGGAGTCCATCTCAGCCTCCTTTTCAGTTATGGATTTGTCAACGTCCCTTATCTCAGCGGAGACCTTGCCTATTTCCTCTTCCTTATTGTCCGCACCGTCCTCTGTCTTGTCAAGCTTCTTCTCGAGTGTCCTGAGATTCTTCAGTATCGAAGCCCCGACAACGAGCTTAAGCGTGTTCTGGAGTTTCCTGTACTCGAGCGCGGCGTCCCTTTCTGATTTTATCTTCTGCATCAACTCGTCCTTCTGCTCCATGACGATTTCGGCTTCCCTGACCTTGTCAGCGACCTTCTCCAGCTCCTTCAGCGCCTTTTCCTTCTTTTCATCATAATCAGATATGCCCGCGATTTCGTCAAGAACCTTCCTCCTGTCAACCGGGCCCATTTCAACTATCCTGGTGACATCGCCCTGCTGTATCATGTTGTGCCCGTCAAGGCTTATGCTGGCCTGAACAAGCGTATCTATGACTTCCTGCTTGGTCGCTATCCTTCCGGAAAGCCTGTATGTGCTCACACCGGCCTTGTTTACCCTTCTTGAGACGCTGACACTGTCGTCATCAAGCGGGAGAACCCTGTCCCTGTTGTCGAGATGCATAGTGACCTTTGCGTAGTCCGAAGCCTTCTTCTTGGCGTTGCCCTGGAATATCAGTTCGTGTGCTTTTTTAGCCCTGAGGAATCTTGAGCCTCCAGAGCCCAGAACGAAATATATGGCATCTGCGATATTGGTCTTCCCGGAACCGTTCGGCCCGGTCACGACAGAGAATCCCTGTGGGAAGGGAATAGAAACTTTCCGCTTGAAGGACTTGAATCCTTCCATGGAGATTTTCTCTATCCTGACCATAACATCTATTGTCTGCAGGCTCTTTTATTAATTAATTAAATAGTATCCAGAGGTATAGTTATGACGCCGGAAAGCATGTAAAAATTCAGTGAATTGTACAGAATTCTGTCAGTATGTTGGTGGTAATAGCTACTTTATGCAGTCCGTTATTATTGCAGGGCATGTCTTCGTGACACCGGGCAGTTTTTCTATCATTTTTACGAATTCCGTCAGCTCGCCGGAGCTCGTGAACCAGACGTCTATCATTATCATATGGTCTCCCGTGGACCTTCTTATGGCACGGACATCTTCCATTTTCCTGAGCTCATCTATGACATGTATGTAGCGCTCCGGAGTGGTGTCAATCCCTATGGTGGCAGTGACCTCCATGCCCAGCTTCCTTGGGTCGATGTCAATCGTATATCCGCGTATCACGCCCTCTTCCTCCAGTTTGCGTATACGCTTCCTCACAGCTGTCTCCGTGACACCGAACCTTCTGGCGAGCTCCACATAGGATATCCTGGCATTCTTCTTGAGAGCTTCTATAATCATTAAGTTTGATATTCGAACCATAATATTTATATATTCGAACTTCTTTATATACTTATCTGAAATAAAATTCATATGAAAATTGAGGTGATTAAATGTTAAGCGTTGGTGATAAGATACCGGAAATGCAGCTGGATGCATACCATGAAGGTGAAATCAGAAAAGTCAGCCTTTACGACTACAAGGGAAGGTGGACTGTCATTTTATTCTATCCTGCGGACTTCACGTTCGTCTGCCCTACTGAACTGGAAGAGGCAGCCGAGCATCACGAAGAGTTTACGAAGAATGGAGCGGAGATACTGAGCGTGAGCACAGACACCGCGTTCTCGCACAAGGCATGGCACGACAATTCCCATGCGATAAAGAAGATAAAATACCCCATGCTGGCAGACCCGACAGGAAAGATGTCCAGAAAATTCGGCACTTACATAGAAAACGAGGGAATGTCACTGAGGGGAACATTCATAATAAACCCCGAAGGTATTGTAAAATCCGTGGAAATGCACGATAATGATATAGGTAGAAATATCAAAGAAACATTAAGGAAGTTCCAGGCTGCGAAATTCGTGAATGAGCACAAAGGTCTTGTGTGTCCGGCAAGCTGGACACCGGGAAAGGATACACTGAAGCCTGGTATTGACCTTGTAGGAAAAATATAGGAGGTAATTGAATGCCAGAAAAGAAGAAGGAATTATGCTGTTGTTGCTGCAGTTGCTAAGACAGATAAACTAAATAGAGAATTTTATTATATTTCGAAAAGGAGGAATTATTATGGAAATAACAAAGAATATGGAAAACGCTGTCAACGTGCATATGAATGAGGAGCTCGCATCGGAATACCTTTATCTCGCGATGTCCGCTTATTTCGAAGGTGAGAATCTCAAGGGGTTCGCCAACTGGATGAAGAAGCAGGCCAACGAGGAAAGGGCCCACGCAATGAGGTTCTACAGCTATCTGTTCGACCGTAGCGGAGCTGCAATCTTCGATGCAATGAAGAAGCCAGCTGTAAAGTGGTCTTCACCGCTTGCAGCCTTTGAAGCAGCTTACAAGCACGAGAAGTACATAACAGGCTGCATAAACAAGCTTCACGACACTGCAATGAAAGCAGGCGACAAGGCAACGATGTCCATGCTCAAATGGTTCATCGACGAGCAGGTTGAAGAGGAAGCATCCGCCAAAGAGATTGTTGACAAACTCAAGATGGTAGGAAAATCCGTTAATGGCCTGATGATGTTAGACCAGGCACTTGGAAAGAGAGAGTAGGTCCGCCTGCTCCCCTATCATGATTTAATTCATTTAAAGGAGGGGTTGATATGTCAGAAGTTAAGGTTTACAGTACGCCAACATGCCCGTACTGCCACATGCTCAAGGAATTCCTCACCGAGAAAGGTGTTGAGTTCAGGGACATAAATGTCGCACAGGATGTTGAGGCAGCAAGGGAAATGGTCGAAAAATCCGGCCAGATGGGAGTTCCCCAGATGGAGATAAACGGAAAGACAATCATAGGGTTTGACAGGCATGCGATAGAAAGAGAAATAGAGAAGATAAAGTAATGAAGTGGAACTTATGATAGCCAATGACGAGTTCGGACCTGAGACGGTTCTCACAGTGTACGACCCCAAGACCGGAATGAAAGGCTTTACAGTGATAGACAACACAACACTTGGCCCGGGCAAGGGCGGTATACGGATGACACCCACTGTCACAGTTGAAGAGGTGGCAAGGCTTGCTCGCGCGATGACGCTGAAGAACGCACTCGCCGGTCTTCCATTCGGAGGCGCGAAGTCCGGAATAGTGGCTGATGACAGGAAGATGACGCCGAAGAAGAAAGAAGAATTAGTGAAGGCATTTTCCAGGGCTATAAGTATCGTCAGCCCGAAGAAGTACATAGCTGCACCCGATATGAACATGGCCGAGAAGGAAATAGAATGGTTCGTGGAAGCCAATGGCTACAGGAGGTCTGCGACTGGCAAGCCCAAGAAGATGGGCGGGCTTCCGCATGAGCTCGGCTCAACAGGGTTCGGTGTCTATCATGCAACAGTTGTGGCAGCAGAGCACGCGGGAATAGACCTGAGCAAATCCACTGTCGCAATAGAAGGTTTCGGAAACGTGGGGTGGTTCGTTGCCAAGTTCCTTTCAGAGAGATGCGGATGCAGGCTCGTTGCTGTATCAGACAGCAGGGGTGTCATATACAATGCAGACGGAATAGACTTCAAAAAGCTGGCGGATGTCAAGAAGAAGACCGGATCTGTGGTAAATTATATACCAGGACAAGGAACATGCTGCGAGGACATACTTGAGGTGAAGGCTGATGTCCTCATAACAGCCGCAGTTCCTGACCTGATAAGTGCGTCGGACGTACCGAAGCTGAAATTCAGGCTGATAGTCCAGGGAAGCAACATACCAATGACGCATGAGACCGAGAAGCTTGCACAGGAAAAGGGAATACTCGTGGTGCCGGACTTCGTTGCCAATGCAGGAGGCGTGATATCGTCATACGTGGAGCACACAGGCGGGACTGAGAAAGAGATGTTCGAGATGGTTGAAAAGAAAATCCGTGAGAACACGAAATACGTCCTTGAGAGGTTCAGCAAAAGCAAATGCAGCACGCCGAGGGAATGCGCCACGAAGATAGCAGTCGAAAGGATAAGGAACGCCAAATGATTATGTACGATACAATTATAATCGGGGCCGGCATAGCCGGGATGACTGCGGCAATATACGCTGCAAGGAAAGTAATGAAATTCGAGATACTGTCAACTGACACAGGCGGCCAGTTTCTAGTGAGCGGGGAAGTGCTGAACTACCCCGGAATCGTCAGGACCACGGGATTCGACTTCAGGAAGACCATGCTTGAGCAGCTCGAATACAACAAAGTCAAAGTCAAAAATGAGACTGTCAGAGATGTCAGGAAGAAAGGGGACACTTTTACTGTCATCACCGACAAAAGCAGCTATGATACGAAAACCGTGATAGTAGCAGTCGGCTCAAAGGCACGGAAGCTCGGAGTTCCGGGGGAAGAGAAATTCGCGAACAAGGGCGTCGCCTACTGCTCGGTATGCGATGGCCCGGTCTTCAGCGGAATGGACGTGGCAATAGTCGGCGGAGGCAACTCAGCGCTTGAAGCGGCAGACTTCATGAAGGACATAGCCAGTAAAATTTACCTGATTGTCCGCGGAGGCGAGTTCCGCGGGCATGAATACCTCATAGAGAGGGTAAAGAAAAACCCCAAGGTGGAAATCATATTCAACGCGGACACGAAGGAGATAAAAGGAGACGCAATGGTCAGTTCCCTGAAATACGAGAAAGACGGAAAGGAAGTCGAGCTGAAAGTCCGCGGGGTGATAATAGAGATAGGACGTGTGCCGAACACGGAGCTGTTCAGGAACGTTGTTGAAATGGACCAGACAGGTCACATAAAAATAGACTGCCACGGAAGGACCACGACTCCTGGCATATTCGCAGCAGGTGACTGCGTGTCCGGAAGCGAATACCAGTATGTTATATCAGCAGGCCAGGGAACGATGGCGCTTCTCAAAGTCGCCAAGTACCTGGCTGAAAAGGATTGATTTTGGAGGTAATAAAATGACGCAATTAAGAGAGGTTTACAAATGCAATGTATGCGGAAACATCACGGAAGTGGTTCATGCAGGTCCGGGTGAACTCGTATGCTGCGGCCAGCCTATGCAGCTCATGAAGGAGAACACAGTTGATGCTGTGAGAGAAAAACATGTACCGGTCATAGAGAAGACGGAAAACGGCATTATTGTGAAGGTCGGCTCTGTGGAGCATCCGATGGAAAAGGAACACTACATCGAATGGATAGAAGTCTTCGCTGACGGACTCTCATGCAGGAAGTTCCTGGGTCCGGGTGAAAAACCGATAGCAGAATTTGATATAGAAGCTGAAGCCGTTCAGGCGAGGGAGTTCTGCAACCTGCATGGTCTGTGGAAAGTATAACATCTGACGATATCATCGGGAAATGCAGTGAATCAATAAATGAAACGCCGACAATATGCATTCATATATTCTTTTTAAGCATACCAATAGAATATATATTATGGAATCTTGCATGAAAATGCTGGTGAAATTCCCGCTGATTATGGGGATATTCGTTCTTGTCCTGGCCTCAGGATGCATTCAGGAGACAGATGTAACAGAAAAAATATCAGATGATGACAGAATAGTGATAGGATTATCTATGGCGTCATTCAGGGTAGAGAGATGGACAAGCGATCGCGACCTGTTCATAGAAAGGGCAAACGAACTTGGCGCAGAAGTCAACATAATGTCAGCAGACGACGATGCGGACCTTCAGAACAGGCAGGCAGAAAACATGATACTTCAGGGAGTCGATGTCCTTGTAGTTGTGGCACATGACGGTGAGAAGGCATCCTACATTATAGACAAAGCACACGAGGCAGGCATAAAGGTGATAGCGTACGACAGGCTGATAAAGGATTGCAATCTTGATTATTACATATCATTCGACAATGTTAAAGTTGGAGAACAGCAGGCGCAGGAAGTAGTGAATGTTGTGAGCAAAGGCAACTTCGCATACATAGGCGGGTCGCCGACGGACAACAACGCATTTCTTCTGAAGGAAGGCTCATTCAATGTACTCCAGCCTTTGATAGACAGCGGTGACATAAACATTGTTCTCGATAACTTTACAAAGGGATGGTTGCCAGAACTGGCTTATGAAACCATGAAAAATTACCTTAATGAAAATGGCGGCAGGATTGATGCCGTTATTGCAGCGAACGACGGCACGGCATCAGGCATTATACTGGCACTGAACGAGTTCGGGCTTGCAGGAACTGTTCCTGTTTCCGGTCAGGACGCATCACTTGCCGCATGCCAGAGCATTGTGGAAGGAACGCAGACTGTAACAGTATACAAGCCCATAAAAGACATCGCATACAAGGCAGCAGAAATGGCAGTTGCGGCGGCAAATGGGGAAATAATAAACACAAATAATGTTGTGAACAACGGACAAGAAGACGTACCGTCTTACCTGCTTGATGTCGTGGCAGTGACAAAGGACAACATCATTGACACTGTCATAGAAGATGGTTTCCAGAATTACGAAAATGTATACCAGAACATACCAGAGGATCAAAGACCGCCAGCAGTATGACGCTTTTTATAGAGCAAATTCCTTATATTCATCAGAGGTTGTTAAATGAAAATTTGGCTGAGGCTAATACTGGCATTTCTTTTAATAATATCGCTTCTCACGGCAGTAATCACAAGTTTCGTACTTCTATTTTTCTACACCATTACGGAATACAAAAATCTCTCAGACAACCTGATACTCGAAAACACATTCACGGAAACTGTCCCTGAATTAATAGAGAATTACTACAGAGTTGTATTTGCACCGGGAAGTACAGAAAGGTATGCGCTATACAAAGAGCAGCGCGACTCGATACTGGACACCATATCAAGGCTCGATAAAACAATCGTCTATGACCAGAGCAAAATAAGCTACACTGGACTGAAAAACACAATTATAGATATAATCGGAAAATGCGATTCAGGCATTGAAGAAATCAGAAAAGGCAACTTAACGGCAGCAGCATCATACTACAACGATATGCTTCTCAAAAAATTCTTCGTCATTGAAAATACAGCGAGCCTTATGGTAAAAGAACTAAAATACGTAGAAATAATTCAGAAAAATGTAGACAATACATACAACATTATAATCATAATGATATCGGTACTGACGCTTGTTGTCATATTATCATGCATTATTTTTGCAATCTTATTCTCCGAGAAAATGACAGTGCCGATTATAAGGCTTTCCAAGATTGCGAATGATGTTGCAGAAGGAAGAATGAAAAGAGGTATCGATAATAATCTACTGAATAGGAAAGACGAGATAGGAAGCCTTTCAAGGTCGCTTAACGTAATGATAAAAAAAATCGAGACGAAAATTACTGAGCTTGAGGATGCGAATGTAATCGCAAGTAATGCAAAAAAAGCTGTTGAAGATGCAAACAGCGAACTTGAAAAAATCAACAAGCTTGCCATAGGCAGGGAACTGAAGATGATTGAGCTTAAAAATAAGCTAAAGAATATCAGCAAAAAGCCTGAACAGTGAAATGGTTTATTGGATTAAAAGAACAGGTTTAAAATATTAAGAATAAGTTAACCTCTATTTACAGGTGGTTTAATGGAGAGTCTCGCAGCTGAAATAAAGGAAATCAGGAAAGGTGTCCTGAAAGCGACAGTCGACAAGCGGCTTGGGGAATTCAGGGAGCTTGGAAAAGGGAAGGCTGAGAAGCTGTTCAAAGAGCTTTGCTTCTGCCTGCTCACTGCGAATTACAGCGCCGAGGGCGGGATACGTATACAGAAGTCTATCGGGGATGGCTTCCTGAAACTTCCGAGGGAAGAGCTTGCCTCAATGCTCAGGAAGCTTGGACACAGGTTCCCTGAAGCCCGTGCAGGATACATAGTCAGCGCAAGAAAGCACATGGACTCTTTCGATGAAGTATTGAGTAAGTCGGGAAATGATGCCAGAAACTGGCTCGTGAAAAATGTCAAAGGCCTCGGATACAAGGAAGCGAGCCACTTCCTTAGGAATATTGGGTTCAATGAACTTGCCATAGTGGACTTCCACATAGTCGACATACTCGTCAGAAATAGTCTCATTGAAAGACCAAAGACAATAACGCCAAAGAAATATATCGAAATAGAGAATATCCTCAGGAATCTGGGAAAATCCGCAGGAATGAATATGGCCGAGCTTGACCTCTACCTCTGGTACATGGAAACAGGGAAGGTGCTGAAGTAGGTGCATGAATGAAAAGGGAAATCAGGGTAACAGCGAATGCGGGAACAGAAGAGGTGTCCGAAAAGGACGGTATTCTCACTGTGAAGGTGAAAGCTCCCGCAAAGGACAACAAAGCCAATATAGCTGTGCTGAAGCTTCTGAAGAAGCATTTCAACAGGGATGTACGCTTCGTCTCCGGCCTGACAAGCAAGCGAAAAATCGTGAAAATAGACGACTGAAAAGGAAAGTTTTTTATTTTCCCGAATTTATAATATGTAATGCACCTGAATGAAAAGAGTCCTGCAACCAGTCATATAATAGATGCCGCCTTCTACACAGCATTCCCTGAATACAAGAACGGGACGCCTGGCCCTTCATACACTGACGGAATCAACAGTATTGATGTCCTCTCTCTCAGAAAAATATTTTCAGTGACACCAAAAAACGTGGCAAATTTTCTGGCAAAGGATGACCACATGCAAAACTTCTTCAGGATATACCAGCTGGCTGAGAAATTCGGATACGACCAGTGGGACATAAACCAGAGCGATTACAGGACGCTCGTAACGGAAATTGTCATGGAATACATAGGCACAGATGATTTCGCGCCTGTAATCAGGGACTATATCGGCCACAGGCTGGGCAAGCTCAACGGTGAGCTTGACGAGTCCACTGAGATGAAGATAGGAATGTACGCTGCAGAGCTTTTTGAAATGAATGAGCTTAAGGAAGAAATCACTCGCCTTCAAAGTCCACAAGCCTGAACAGCTCGAACTTTCCCAGCTTTCTGCGTCCGTTCAGTTCCGGAAGCTCTATGACGAATGCGCAGCCGACCACCTTCCCGCCCTGCTTCTGTATTAATTTGGCTGCAGCTTCCATGGTGCCTCCTGTTGCAAGAAGGTCGTCAACCAGAAGCACGCGGTCACCACGCTTTATTGCATCCAGATGCATCTCTATCTTATCTGTTCCATATTCGAGCTCATATTCCTGGCTTACTGTCTCGGCAGGAAGCTTTCCGGGCTTCCTTATCAGAACAAGACCTTTGCCCATCTTGTAGGCGAGAACAGAACCGAATATGAATCCCCTTGACTCTATGCCTGCTATGACATCTATGTCCTTGCCTTTGTAAGCATCATAGAGAAGGTCGCACGTCTCCTGAAAGCCCTTCGGGTCCTTTATCAGGGTGGTGATGTCCCTGAACTGGATGCCCTTTTTGGGCCAGTCGGGGACAGTACGTATCTTCTTCTTCAGCGAATCGGTCATAATCAAAGCTCCGCATTCTTCAGCGCAGTGGCGCATTCGCAGACCCGCTTGCCTTTTATCAGGGGAATAATCTCCCTGACAATGTATACGACATTCTCTGAATTCTTCTTCATGGTCTCTATGATATCAGAAGCATTCACCGGTTTGTCCGCCCAGACATCATAGTCAGTGACACTGGAAACCGAAAGATAACATATCTCAGCTTCCCTTGCAAGCTGGGCTTCCGGAACGAGAGTCATGCCGACAACATCAGCCTTCATTATTTTCCAGAGCTTTGATTCGGCACGCGTGGAGAATCTCGGTCCATCGACGCATATGTAAGTGCCATTTCCGTGATGGCGTATGCCCAGCTTTTTGACAACATCGGCCGCCAGCTTACGGAGGTTTGCGCAGAAGGGGTCAGCAGCAGATATATGGACAACCTTCGGGCCGTCGTAGAATGTGAGCTCCCTTCTTTTGGTCATGTCTATGAACTGGTCAGGTATGACAATGTCACCGGGTTTCATATCATCCCTGAGGGAACCGACTGCAGTAAATGCAAGTATGTGCTCAACACCCAGCTCTTTCAGCGCGTGTATGTTCGCCCTGTAGTTGACCTTATGAGGAGGTATGACATGGCCTGCGCCGTGCCTGGGAAGGAATGCGACCATGGTCCCGTTGAAATCCGTTATAGTTATCTTTCCTGAAGGCTTGCCGAAAGGCGTCTTCACCTCAATATGTTCAATGAATTTGAATAAGTTGGAGTCAGCAAGACCTGTACCGCCTATAATCGCAATCTTTGCTTTTGCTTCCATGTAAACCAATATGAAGAATTTATTTCAGGATTTAAAATATTACTCATGGTGAAAACAGAGACAATTTTCGTGAAAAGCGAAGGAAACGGCGACATAATAGACATTACTGCCAAGGTGCAGAAGACGGTCAGCGATTCAGGAAAGAAGGAAGGCTCTGCTGTCATCTTCATCAACGGCTCGACAGCTTCCGTCTCAACCATAGAGTATGAGCCCAATCTTGTCAGGGATGTCAGGAAGGTGTTCGAGAAGATTGCGCCGTACGGACAGGATTACGAGCACCACAAGACATGGGGCGACGACAACGGCGCCTCCCATGTGAGGGCAACATTGACGGGACCGGGAATAACAGTCCCGTTCAAAGACGGAAATCTCCTTCTCGGCACATGGCAGCAGATTGCAGTACTGGACTTCGACACGAGGCCGAGGAACAGGGAAGTCGTGATACAGGTCATTGGTTAGAGAATTAATTTTAACAGCCTCCGACAAATTATTCTTATGGCAAAGCAGGAGCCCACGCTTGAGAAGAGCCTCGGGCTTTTCGAGATGACGATGTACGGCGTAGGCATAATCCTCGGCGCGGGTATATACGCGCTTCTTGGCGAAGGCGCTGGAATAGCGGGCAATGCAGTGTGGCTGTCTTTCGTGATAGCAGCAATTGTCTCAGCATTCACAGGACTGAGCTACTGCGAACTGAACTCTATGATGCCCAAGGACGCGGCAGAATACACCTACACCAAGAGGGCGTTCAACAGGAAGGTGGCGTTCGTCGTAGGATGGGTCCTTGTGCTGGCGCTTGTGGTATCTGCCTCAGCGGTCTCGCTCGGATTCGCCGGCTACTTCCAGAAGATAATCACGGCAGCTCCCGTAATTCCTGTCGCTGTTGGAATAATAGCAATATTCTCCATACTGAATTTCTGGGGAATAGAGGAATCCAGCAACTTCAATGTAGTCGCAACGCTCATTGAGGCTGGCGGTCTGATATTCATAATAGCGCTGGGCTTCATGTTCTTTGACGCTACAGTGGACTTCGCATTCTCCCCCGCAGGCTTAACAGGGATAATGAGCGGAGCGGCGCTGATGTTCTTTGCTTTCATAGGATTCCAGGATATAGCCAACATGTCCGAAGAGACGAAGGATCCGAGGAACGTTGTTCCCAAGGCCATGCTCCTGTCCCTCGGCATATCGACCATCCTCTACATACTTGTCGCAGTGGCTGCGATAGGCATCGTCGGCTGGGAGGCCCTTTCGCAGTCCAATGCCCCACTGTCGCTCATAGTGGATCATGCACTTGGACCGGGAGCTGCTTTCTGGATGAGCATAGTCGCGCTGTTCTCAACGGGCAACACCATACTCATATGCCTGATAGTGTCCTCAAGGATGATGTATGGAATATCACGCGACGGCAGCATGCCGGAGTTCCTTTCAAAGGTGCACAAGAGAACAAGAACTCCTTACGTAGCGATACTGGCGACCATGTTCGCATCCATGGCATTCCTCTTCGCAGGAGACCTCGCATTCATAGCCAACGTGACAACAACAAGCATTTTCGTGGCATTCGTCTTCGTAAACCTTTCAGTCATAGTGCTCAGGTACAGGGAACCGCACGAGAAGCGCCCGTTCAGGATACCTCTCAGCATCGGGAAGGTGCCTCTGACAGCAATGCTCGGTCTCATTGTAAGCCTTCTCATGCTTTTCTTCGTGGATGTAAACATACTGATATTCGAGACGCTGCTGATATTCGCAGGAGTGATAATTTACAATGTCTTCAAGAGAACGAAGGTTGATGTCAAAGTCAATGTTGACATTGACGTTAAGTAGTTATATATTCTCAGCTGCGTGGTGCATGGTTTCTATAATCTTTCCCGCTTCCCAGAGGCTCTTTCCCGTGGCAATGACTCCGTGACCGCGTACTGCCAGGAAATTTTCCCTGCCAATGCTTTTGTATATGTCTTTGGCCAGTTCCGCTGTTCCGTATGGATGTTTCCTTTCAGTGGACTTTATGTTCAGCTTGTGCGCGTTCTTAAGCACGATATCATCGTGAACATGTATGACAGCATTGACTGATTTCCTTCCTGAATAGAGAAGATGATGAGTTAATGTCTCTGAGGACGGCTGCTCCTCGCCTTTGACAATAACCCTTCCGGAATCCACGTTGACATTGAGAACCTGCACGAAATTCTTCTGGCTGAGATTTCCCTTGTCTCTTCCGCCGGATGTTATGACAAATCCCTTTGAGTTACGGAAACTGAAATTGCCTGCATGCCCTCCGTCCTCGTCAGGAAGAAGTCCCATTTTCTTGAACTTCTCGCCGAGTCTTATTATCTCGTATATCCTCGTGTCCTGGGGAATATCATTGCTCTTGAATTCAGTTCTGAATTTTCGTCCCACATACTCGTCTCCCATATTACCACATTAGATTATTGGTAAGGCTTTATTATTACCTTTATCGATTTACCGGAGGCGAACAGTCTGAATCCTTCCCCTATCTTTTCCAATGGAAGCTCGTGCGTGACCATGTCACCGACAGTCACGGTCTTCTCTTCAATGAGCCTCAGCGCATCCTGAAGGTCTTTCATGTCAGCGGCGTATGTAGTCACTATGCTTATTCCGTTCTTCCAGAGGTGCTCAACAGGCACAGGCAGTCTCTCATCCGGTTTCATTGATGCGAAGAAAAGGACGGTTCCTCCCCGGTCCACTGACTCAAGCGCCTGCCCGAATGCCTGTGCAGCTCCGGTGCAGACAATGACACGGTCAGCCAGACGGCCATTGTTCAGCTCCATGAGTTTCTCAGGAACATTCTCATTTGCGTCTATAACGCTGTCAGCACCCGATTTCAGCGCGGCTTTTCTTCTGTCAGCGCTTACATCTGTTGCTATCACATTCCGGCAGCCTATTGCCTTTGCTAGTTTTATATGCAGAAGTCCGGAAAGGCCCGAACCAAGGACAAGCACATTATGATTCTTTTTCACCTGAGCCTTCCTCTGGCCGCGTATTACACAGCCGAGCGGTTCCACGAACGTGCCTTCATTATAAGATACGCTCTTTGGAAGAATTAATGTGCCTTTCTTCACGTTTATTCCCGGAACGCGGAGGTACTCGGAAAAGCCGCCGGGGTAGAATTTCGTGGTTCTCAGAGTCTCGCACATTGTTGAGTTGTCATCCCTGCAGTAGTTACAGTCGCCGCACGGAACATGATGCGTGACAGTTACGCGGTCTCCGACACGGAAGCCTGTCACTCCTTCGCCAACTTCAGCTATGTCTCCTGCAACCTCATGGCCTAGAACAAGCGGTGCCTTCTTTATCCTGTACCATTCCATTATGTCAGAGCCGCATATGCCGCTGGCCATGACCTTCAGCAGTATCTCGCCTTTGCCTGCCTTGGGCTTTTTCATTTCCTCAAGGCGGACGTCGCTGTTGCTGTAGTACATCGCCACTTTCATACTTACACTAATGCTCCATTTTTAATAAATGTCACGCCAAAGCATAGTCATGAGACTTTGCAGCGCATGCCTTCTGGGGGTCAACTGCAGGTATGACGGCGGCAATCTCGTCAGAGGCGGACTCGCAATTGAGCATAACATCGCGATTAAGCGATGTTTTCGAGCAGAGCGAGAAAATACGGGTGAACGAGTGCAACGAAGTGAACCGCTTAATCGCTGTTATACGCTTCCTTCAGGAACGAACCCGAGTGCAACGTTCAGCCGAAGGCTGACGGGCGAAAAGGTTTCGGGGGCGAGCCGGCGAAAGGTTTATATATCACTTATAGTGATAATATTATCATAAATAGTGATAATATGAAACTTGAATTGAAAATCGTTGATTTATTGGCAAGAAATGTGGAACGAAAGTTCACTATAAATGAAATAGCCAAGTCCCTAGAAGAATATTATTCATTCGTCCACAGAACTGTTAATAAGCTAATCAAAGATAATGTAATCACAAAAGAAAAAGCAGGCAAATCCTATCTTTGTTCTCTAAATTTAGAAACCGAAAAAACAATCGCATTGGTAAATCTAAGTGAAATTGAAAAGAAAAATGATTTGTACAATTCAAACAAGGAACTAAAAATAATATTAGACGATTTTGTTAAAATGACTGAATCAGTCAATCCGGTTTCAGTTGTTTTATTTGGCTCGCATGCCAAAGGCACAGCGACAAAAGAAAGCGACATTGATATTCTGCTGATAAGCGAAACAAAAGCTGGTGTAGACAAAATAACAAAAGAGGTGTATGCAAAATATGGCAAAGAGGTTAACGTTGTATTGATGGCATCAGGCGATTTCAAAAAACAAAAAGACAAAGCCCTCATCAAAGAAGTTATAAAAGACCACTATATTTTATATGGTGCGGAAAGATTCGTGAATTTGGTGTTCAAATGAAGGCAAAAGACATGATTGTAAAGTCGATGAAAAGGGCCAAAGAAGAGAGAGGCCTCAGAGTATCCAAACCAAATAATTATCTGAGCGAGGGTCATGTCAGGAAAGCAGACCACAATCTGATAGTTATGACTGATTTGAGCAAACTCGGGCACGAGGATTGGGTTGTTATTTCCGCTTATTACGCGATGTATCAATCTGCCATGTCGTTGCTCACAAAAATAGGTCTGGAAAGCAAAGACCATGCCACAACCGCGGCGGTTCTGGAATATTTTTTCGGTGAGCAGATAAGCAGGGATTTGATAGGAAAATTCAACGAGTTGAAAGAAAGGAAAGACAAGATTGAAGCTATAACAATAGGCGAAAAATACATTGATTACCTCTGGAAAATCAAAAGGGCGAGAGAAACCGTCCAGTATGGAATTTCCATAAACTACAAGGAAACTGACGTTGTGATGAGAAACGCGAGAGAGTTTGTAAGTAAGATAAAGCTTGTTTTGAATGAGTTGGATGAAAAGATGGTTGAGATTATTGGAAAGAAGACAAAGGAATTACAAGAAATGACAATTAGATAGTTATTTTTTATAAAGAAATATTATTGCTATAAAAAATAGCATCCATAAAAGATTTAGTGGAACTATATTGAAATATGCTACAGGGTTGCGGGCATACCAGTTTCTTATAAAATCTTTTAATTCATTCTCTAACCCTTGTTGATTGACGTAAGGATACATGATACTTGTTGGGTTTTCGCTATGACCAAATCCCATTACGTGAAGGGTTTCATGTAAAATAACTTCTTGACTAACGGAGGATAATCTTATGTGATTCCATGCTATGATGAACCATGAAACACCTATAAATCCAGATTCTGCTTCTCCTACTGCACCAGAATCAGATATTACACTAGCACAACTATAACTTATACCTCCAGACAAGAGAGCCAGAGGACTTTGTAAACGAACAAATTTGACTCCTGTTTCTTCAGAGAGGTGATTTAAGGAAGAAATTATATTAGTTTCATTAGAACATGATGAACCAATATCATAAAGATATAATGGCTTTGGATTTCCTATGACATATTGCATATCTAAATGAATGAAAAAAAGAAATATTGGTAAAATGAAACCTAACACGAACACTAAAATAACTAAATATTCCATACACTTGCTCAAACTTGGTATTCTATTTGAAACTCTTTTTATGAACTTTGTTGAAAAGTTATCACTCTCAAAAAAATATTGAGGATGATATCTTGGCCTCTTTTCACTTATGGGTTGTTCATATTCAGGTTCGTATAGCTTCTCTTCTTTCTCAAATTGAATTGGTTTAGATTTGATTAGTCTGTCCAAAGCTTGGCTATATTCTTTTTCCTTCCTTTCATTCTCTGCTTCCCAATGGCTTAGAAAAGGCATACATGGATGACCGCCCGGATTTTGCCATTCTTCCATAAAAAGGCGGCCTTGATGACTTGTCCCTTCAAAACGAGGCAAACCCGGCGGTTTTGCTTTCAGATGTTCTTTGCAGAAAGATTCACCACAATATTTGCATTTATGGATTTCTGTTCTTTTTCTGCATAAATGATAATGGCAAACACCTCTATTTGATTTTCTTTTGTGCTGATGAGCAGTCATAATAAAAGCTCATGTAAATTCTTTATAAAATGTTCTTTCCGTTGGCGAGCCCCCGAAACTTGCGTATAACATCGGGCTTAAGGGAAGTTCAATTTCCTCGAAAAAATTCTCCTCGTGAAACAGAGCTGAGAATTTTTTCAGAGCTGAAATT
>JAFGFG010000007.1 GCA_016931255.1 Candidatus Aenigmatarchaeota archaeon | reverse complement strand
CACAGCAGAGACTAAGAGCACTGCCCCGAGAACGAATATGGAAAACGCCAGAGTCTTCATTGATTAAGTAATTGTTGGAAGAAGATTAAAAAACTAAGCTTTCAGAATCTTTGCTTTCACTTCATCGAAGTGCTTCGGAAGGTCTTCCGGCGCAACCTTGGACTTTGCATATGCTGAGAACATCTTCTTGTATTTTTCGGCATTGTCCTTCCTGAGAATCTCCGCGTGCGAAGCAATGTGCTGGCCCTTTATCCTGTCCTCGTCCGGAAGTATCTCCTCTGAATGGGCTATACTGATTCCCCCGTCCACGACACCCTTCAGGGCTGCGTAAAGGCGATTTCCCTTGGTGGACCTGAAGAGGCCGACATCAAGGATGGCTTCCTTGACCTTCTTCTTCGCCTTGACAGCGCAAAGCAGTCCGGTAAGATAGGCTGCGGGAATGTTTCCCGTGTTTACGGACCATCCATATTTCTTCAACTCTGTTGAGTCAGCAGTGAAAAGAGTCTTGTCACCCTCGGCCTGGTATTCCACTATCTGGCATACGACCTTGTTCAGCGACTTCCTTACGACAAGCCTGGGCTTTCCGCTCTTGAGAAGCTTGAGCCTGGAATGGTAATTGGTCTTGAGCTCCCTCCTTCTCCTGTGAGGTACAATCTTCTTTCTTCCCCTAGGCATTCGCACCACCCTTCTTTGTGCCTGTCATCAGGCTGTTTTCCTTAAGATATGAAAGCATGTGATTCTTGTTCCTGAAATCCCCACCCTTTGACCTTCTGTAAAGGAGCCCGTATGTCTCCGTGGTTATCTGGCCGTTGTCCCTCAGTTCCTTGAGCAGCTTCCTCTGGGCTCTCACGGTCTTCATCCACAGTTCCTTCTGCGTGACCTTCGAGTACTTGGTTCCTTTCCCCCTTCCGCGTCCTGAGCTCCTTCCCTTCTTCTTCTGTACGAGCTTCTCTCTTGCCTCTACGCGTGTAGTTCCCTTCTTCTGCTTCTTTGTTATAAGGCCTTTAACTATGAGATGCCTCACGTCACTTCTCGTTAGGGATTCCTCTATGTCCTTGTTCTGGGACATCTTCACCCTTCTTGGGCTGATCTTGAGAATCTTTGCCGCAAGCCTCTTCTGGTATGACGTATCCATAATCATTCACTCTTCTTAGCTGCCTTCCTGGCAGTCTTCTTCACTGCTTTCGGCTTTTCCCCGGATTTCTTCGCTGGCTTCACTTCCTTCTTTACAACCTTCGGCTTTTCCTCTGCCTTCTTCTCAGTCTTTACAGCCTTCGCTTCCCCTTTATCGTACCTCGGCTTTCCAGCCGGCTCTGTCCTGGGTCTTTCCTGCGGCAGCTCGCCACCGAAGTCTTCCACAGTGTACTTGAAATCAGAATCCTTCTTGAGCTTGCCCCTCTTCCTAAGAATCTCCTTTGAGAGAAGCATGAGCACAAGTGCCAGTGCCTTCTTCCCGTTGTTGTTGATAGGAATCACGAGGTCTATGTCCGTAGCCTCGTTGAATGTGTCGCAGAATGCAATCATCGGTATCCTTTTCTTCTTGGCTTCCTTTATTGCGTTCTCGTCGACGAGTGGGTCTATTGATATGACAACATCCGGCTCGAAGAAGTCTCTGTAGGAAGGATTGGTAAGGGTTCCGGGTGAGAAACGGCCTGCAATGGCCTTTGCGCCTGTTATCTCCGCGAACTTGAGTATCGCGTCAGCGGCATTGCCTTTTCTTGAAACTATGAGAACATTGTCGAACTGAGATATGAAATTGGCAGCTATGGCTATTCTGCTGTCCACCTTCCTGAGATTGAAGACCGCAAGGCCGTCATCCCTTATCTTGTACACGAACTGCTTCAGGTACTTCGTGCAAGACTTCATCCCTATGTGGACCCCAGATGAGAGGTACTCAGTTCTTTCCGCTAACATATCAACACATCTTATATTATGAACAGTTATTAATAATTTTCGTTATATTTGGCCCTTTATAATATAAAGGTAGTGGTCAGTCGGGCTTTGCACCTAAAGTAGATTCTGCACCTAAAGTATGAGGTCTGCACTTAAAGCGGTGATAGTAGGTCTAACTTTATTAAATGATAAAATTCTATCACATGATTTACTGTTACCGATTTCG
Source organism: Candidatus Aenigmatarchaeota archaeon (assembly GCA_016931255.1). Classification (GTDB taxonomy): domain Archaea; phylum Aenigmatarchaeota; class Aenigmatarchaeia; order QMZP01; family JAFGSV01; genus JAFGFG01. The sequence goes on along the minus strand of JAFGFG010000007.1, from coordinate 52,785 downwards.
TATGGCTGCTTATCTGACCTTCTCTCGATATTGTAATGTCGCATTCACCAGATTCCGTTCTGACTTGCATGTTCAGTGTTGTCGTCTCACCATCGGTGGAGTTGGTATGAACATCGAAACCGAACTTAGCTTCACATCTTATATTTCCCTTGTCTGTCCTGCACCACTTCCCGTATATGTTTAGGATTTCGGGTACCTTTTTTATATTCAGATTGAATGGGTATCGTTCAAGCTTTAGATAACTCAATGCGTTGGCTCTCTGTAGAAATTCATTTGTCGTGTCTTTCGGTGCCGTTATGTAAGCTTCGCGGGTTTTCTTATCGTATATTATTTCAAAAATCATCTTCTTTTGGTATTTCCCGTACTCGTCTGTGTATTTGTCCCATAATCGAATTGGCTCTTCTATTGTATTAGACCAATGGGTTACATCGTAAACCTCAAATCTATCACCAAGAGACTTCAGACTTATTATGGTCTGCGGAACGGGGAGCCCTGTATCACCGAAATGGTGGATAGTCACTTGGTTGTCTCTTGAAATGATGAGCTTGTCCTTCAATTCGAGTTTTTTCGACAAATCGAAAATTATTGGCTTCAAGAACGCCACTGATATACCCATAATAGGAGATTATGGGTAGGTTTTAAAAAACTATATTAGTTTAAACATGCCTCTTATCGATTGAAACATTCCAGATGGTGTAGCACCATTAAGGGTGACTTCTTGTCTCTGAGCTTAAGGTAAATCTCGGATTTCCACTTATCATTCTTAAGCTTAATGTCATAATCCTCGATAGCTATGCCCGATGTCGTTTTTATCTCTACTAACTCGAATTTGAATGGTAGAAGTGCAGTGAGCCCAATACTGTCCATTTTGATTCCGTCCAATCTCTCGAAAAGGTCTATTATTTCGGTAAACTTGTCATCTACTTCCCGTATTGGTGTTTCGATGTTAGATGTCTTCACACCCAACTGCTTATCTGGTAGTTGGTAAATATCAACGACGTAATCTCCATTATCAAGATTGTAGGCACTCCTCGAATCCGTTATTATCCGCACTCGCTTGCCTTCTGAATGCCATTTGTCCCCGATTTTTGTTCCGACATCTTTCGGCTTCATGTCGGTTTTTATTGTTATCACGAGCCCGATTTTCACTGCACGATTCATAGCGAAGGTGCAGAGTTTCTTAACTCTCTGAACGAGCCTGAATTTGTACTGAATCAGTGTAGTTGCTATTAATACACCTATACCACCCATTATCCGCACAAAAGCGTCATTGAATATTACTTGTAACGTTTCAATTATTCCCACTGTCAGTCACCTTTTTTCTTAATGAGCCTTTTTCGAGGCCTGTCCCAGTATGGGCTCTTGCATTTAGGGTTCGGGCAGACCTTTGGGGGCCTTTCGTCACGAGGTACCCATTCATGACCACATCTCTTGCATTTCAGCTTGAGGTCGAACTCCTTATCGCAGTGTGGACATGTTAATTTCATACCTATTACCTCTTATCATAATTAATCATAATTAGTATATATACCGATAAGTATTTAAAGCTTTGCATACAATATACCTATAGGTAGTGATTAAAGGTATAGGTGATGCGTATGGATATGAGGCAACTAAAGGGTCTTGAAATCGCAAAGAACGGAGGAATAAGGGAAACGCCTAAAGGCTGGATAGTCCCTTCCCAGAGCGGGAACGGGGCTTATTTGGTGTATAAAGAGGGCATGGGAACTAAATGCGACTGCCCCGACTGCCAGAGCAGGGGGCTTGAATGCAAGCACCAGTGGGCGGTAAAATACTTCTACCACGAGGTCAAGGACGAGCAGGGCAACGTGACGGTCACGAAGGCTGTAAGAATGACATACCCGCAGGACTGGAAAGCATACAACAAGGCTCAGACCTCGGAGGTTCGCCTTTTTGACACACTCCTTAAGGAATTGGTCGCCATAATACCCGAACAGAAGCAGGTCATGGGACGCCCACGGCTGAGCCTCAACGAGACTGCATTCTGCTCGATACAGAAGGTTTATTCCCAGTTGTCACAGAGAAGGGCACACTCGCTTTACAGGAACGCAGAGGAGAGGGAACAAATTAGCCACACTCCTCACTTCAATGCCGTGGGGAAGATGCTCAACAGGAAGGACATGACGCCGATACTGGAGAAGCTTCTGACAATATCCGCACTTCCCCTGAGAAGCATAGAGACGAGCTTTGCCCCTGACAGCTCCGGCTTCCGCACGAGCAAGTTCGGGCAGTATGCAGTCGAGAAATACGGAACCATGAGAAAGCACAAGTGGGTGAAGGCTCACATACTGACGGGAACGAAGACCAATGTGATAGTCGGTGCGAAGATTGGAGAGGAGAACAGTGCCGACTGCCCGCAGTTCGTCCCGCTTGTCACCGAGGCACACGACAACGGCTTCACGATAGAGAAGGTAACGGCTGACATGGGATATTCGAGCAGGGAGAACTACAACACGGCAACGAAGATTGGAGCAGAGGCTTACATTCCGTTCAAGTCCAACAGCACGGGACTTTCGAGGGGGTCATACACATGGAAGAAGATGTATCACTTTTTCCAGTTCAACAGGGACGAGTTCATGGGTCATTACCATGACAGGAGCAACGTGGAAAGCACCTTCAACATGGTCAAGGCGAAATTCGGGGACAAGCTGAAAAGCAAGAACTGGACGGCACAGGTGAACGAGCTTCTTTGCAAGTTCATCGCACACAACATAGTGGTCTTAATACACGAGATGCACGAGCTTGGCGTTTCTCCGAGCTTCGACTAAAGATTTAAATCAAAGATACAACTCTCTATTGGCGTGAAGTAACCTCTCACAGCGAAAGCTATACTTCTGATAATGGATTAGGGAGGTGACTTAAATGTGCGATGTAGAAACTGACATTAATATTAATCAAGGCAATAATGATTCTACTATGGCTCCACCAAAAAAGAAGAAAAGAAAGAAAAGGGAATGGTGGCAATGGTAAAAAAGGAACTTCTTGCAAGTCTTATGAACGATTTGAATGTCATACATAATTCTACTGATACTGCCCTCAAAGAAACGGATGACAGAGTAATCAAGATGTGTACTTGCAAAAACGAAAAGGTTCCCGAAGAAAAGATTGAAGAGGTTCGAATGGAGTTATGGTTGGATTACATATTTGAACAGATTGAGAACATTGAGGAGGTTCTAATAACATTATCCAAAGCACTGGTTGCCGTTAAATCTTACAAGACCAAGATGCACAAGTACCGAAGAAAGCACAAGGAGATTGTAAAGAGTTATGAATTCGAAGACATATCAGAATCTTCTCAGTTACTAAAGGACGTTAAGAAGCTATTTAACGAAGTAATAGAGTTATGGAACGAAATAGTCGACAACGAGGATGACATGAGAACGGAAGCTTGGAAGAATTTCCTTGTGAAAATCTATCTTCCATACGGAATAGCTGTAACGACAGGTTACTGGACAATTTTCAGAATATATCTCCCAGCTATGGATTTGATAGGTTCGTTATTTTTCTATACCGCAACCATGCTTGTATTATACTGGCTTCTAAAATATTTGATTCTCCATCCACCAAAAGAGAGTGAGAAGGAGAAAGGAAGTACTGAAAAAAAGGTTTAGGTGTTTACAAACCATCTTGCACCCAAAGTCCCGCACTTGCACCTAATGTAGGGGGTGAGTCAGGGGTTTGGGTGCAAAGCCGGTCAGTCGACAAGAAACCGCGGGAAGAAGCACTTCTTGTATGTCTGGTACAGGGGAATGCTTTCTGTCTGCTGTATCAGCGAGGGGAAGCTCTGCCTTATTTCCATTTCTATCATCTTCTTCTCCAAGGCATCCTTCGCCTCTAAGTAAATTTCCATGTTCCATTCTCCAAGTGTCTTGGCTATGCCCCTCACATTGGGATGCCTTCTTAGGTACTCTATGAATTCCTTCTCAGCATCGGATGTTATGTTGTGGTACTTCACCATCAGGAGGCCCGGAGAGAATCCTGTCTTTCTTATGTTCACAATCGGACGGGCTCCCTTGATTATGCCCCTTTTGTAAAGCTTTTTTATCCTGTCTATCACGGTCTTCGTGGATACCGAAAGCTCCTGCGCTATGCTCACGGAGCTTTTCCTTGCATTTTCAGATAGTTCCATCAGTATGCGTATATCAGTCTTGTCCACTTCTTCCCTCTCGCTGTCACCGCCTATCACAATCTCCTGAAGCATCCCCGGATTCTTGAGGAGGTACTTCCTTCCGAATTTCCTTACAACCACTGTTGTCAGTACCCTGTAGTTTTGCAGCTGCATCGGGAACCGCTCCATGAACGTTCTTAGTGTCTTGCTGAAATGCGACGGGTTCGGCGCGAAGAATGAGCATATGAGGTCATACCGGCCTCCGCACGTGACCACCCACGATGTGTGAGGCTCTTTCACCAGATAGTCTATAAGCTCATCGAATTTACTCTTGTCGATGTAATTCACCGTAAAATATACACGGAAGTTCAGCACCCCGAATTTGGAGTAGTCTATCAGTGACATGAAGCGGCTTATCAAACCCCTGTCTGTAAGTGACCCAACTGTGTAGCTTACCTGCTGCTGGCTCTTCCTTATGCTTTTCCCTATACCTGAAAACGGCATCCGGGAGTCAATCTCAAGTCTGCTCAGAACAAGCTGCTCAATTCCTGAAAGGTTTTTCTTTGTCATTATTTTGTTATTTTGTATTAATTACTTAAATAATTATAATTTAACAAAGAAACTACTTATCGAATTAATATTTTTATTAATTAATCTATGAAAAGGTAGAAATTATTTTGCTGATGTACTATGGAATACTATCTTGGAAGGGAAGACCCGTGGAAGGAATTCGGAGCCAGTGAAGAGCAGTGGAAGGACTGGAGATGGCAGCGCAGCAATGTCATAACAAGCCCGCAGGAGCTTTCCGGATACATTGATCTCAGCGACAGCCAGATAGGCATGATAGAGAACACAATTAAAAGCGGAAAGCCGATGAGGATAACACCTTATTACACTTCTCTCATGGGAAGGAACCCGACCAGTGTCGAAGGCGGGCTGAGCATCGGTTACAATGTAAACGGGGTTTTCCTTCAGGCTGTCCCGACGCCTGATATGTATCTCATGAAGGCGGGAACACCGGACCCGATGTCCGAAGGTTCACGTTCAGCAGGCGCATTCTATCAGAGATATGTTGACAGGGGAGCGCTCATGTCCAGTCCCAGTGGGCAGTGCCACATGTTCTGCACACACTGCCAGAGAGGCAAGGATCAGGGCAATGAGGCTGTACAGAAGGGTATAGACGAGGGCGTCGAGTACATAAGAAGGAATGAGAACATAAGCGAGGTCCTGATCACAGGAGGCGACGCCCTTGCAATAAGCGGTAGGAAGCTTGAGTCCATACTGAAGTCACTCAGCGGGATAGGACACGTTGAGTCAGTGAGGATAGCATCAAGACTTCCTGTCACCAATCCTTTCGCATCCGACCCGGAGAGGCTTGAAATGATAGGCAGGTACTCAAAGCACACGGGCGGAAGCAGCGACCTGCCGAATATATACTTCGCGACCCATGCGAATTCACCAGAAGAGCTCACGTTCGAGATGCAGGAAGGCGTCAGCAGGATAAGGAGAGCAGGATTCGACATAAGGAATCAGACAGTTCTTCTCAAGGGTGTCAATGACGATTTCAAGAAGATGAGCCGGATGTTCATGGATATGCATCACATGGGAATAAATCCGCGTTACATTTTTCAGTGCCACAAGGTTGACGGGCTTGCCTCAAAGATAGTTCCCATAAATGTCGGTCAGTACATAATGTCAGATCTCAGGGGGCAGGAGGGATCTAGCATACCGACATACGCTGTCAACATGACCGGCGGAGGAGGCAAGGTCGTCCTCACACCCCAGAGTGATTTCGGCATGCAGGATTTTGGTTACAGACTCTTGAGGAACATGCGGACATGGAAGAATGATGTTGTCGGCTACGAGGAGCTCATGCGCGTCAGGGAGAGCGACTACGTGAAAGCTCTCTATGCGATGAGCGAGTTCTACGGTGACAGTAGCATACTTGACTCAAGTGAACATGACATGATGGAGGAAATGTTCTACAGTGATGACAAGCCTATTGACATTGGAAGGATGGCGAATGCAAAGGACATTAAGGTCAGGGAGAGCGCATCCGGAAAATACCGGCCTTCGGTCATAGTTGTCAGCGACAATGACCCCGATGATATCCTCTATGTAACGAATGTGAGCACACCTGAGATAATGACCTTCGATAATAAGGCTGATGCTCTTGGTTACAGAAGGAACGGGGAAGAGCTCGGTTTCAGGGGACAGCCCTATGTGACAAATCCGCAGGGATTCAGTCCTGATTATGCAGCAGTCAGGGAACCGGATTTCACACTTAGCGTCTAATAGAAGTCTTCTGTTACTTTGTCCAGTACCATCTTCACGTTGCTCGTGACAGGGTTCCCGTGGCCGGGAAACATCTTTTCTATCTTCAGGCCTTTCAGCTTGTCTATTGATTTTTTTATCTCTTCCTCGCTGCCCCCCGGAAGGTCTGTCCTCCCCCGTCCCTCAGCGAATACCGTGTCTCCGGAAAAAAGGACTTTGTTCTTTTCATCGTACAGGCAAATTGAACCAGGGCTGTGGCCTGGCGTGTGAATGACCTTCAGGCCGGAAATTTCATCACCGTCCTTCAGCTTTCTTCCGACCTTGTGCGGCTTTATGTCCGCGTCGAAGAAGTCAGCGAAGCTGAGCTCCTGGTCTCCTTTCTCTACTATTCCGGCATCTCCCTCGTGTATGGCTATCTGCGCGTTGTAGAAGTATCCGTCTCCGCCCACGTGGTCGAAGTGGCCGTGCGTGTTGACGACCCATTCGAAGTCGTCGAATTTCTTTCCCATAATCTTGAGGAAGCCCATCAGCCTGGTAAAGTTCAGCCCTGTGCCGGCGTCTATTACAGTGTTGCCTACCACGTAGATATTCGAGTCTGAATCAGAAAGATTAATCATGGTCACTTCGCCGAATTTCTTTATCATAATATCACTGATATTAGATTGAATGGAAATAATAAAAAGCTTGCTGAGGAAAAGTATTTAAGCCTTTCTGGCGGCCAGTGCAAAGACAAGTTCTGTAGCGTCTTCTTTTGTCGGTTTTGGTTCCAGAACTTCCCAGCCTATATTCGGGAGAAGTCTCAGTGCAAGGGACATGTTCCTGTCCACTTTCCTGTGGCTGTCACCATGCTCCTGATGAAGCCTTTTCGCAGCTTTTTTCATCTCAGCATTGGTAGGGTCTTTTGCATATGCAGAAAAAATCCTTATGAGCTCATCCCGGAGTTTATGCCTGTCAATTTCCATGTCAATCACGCATCTTCCATTTCACTCCATCGGGTGTGTCCTCGAGAATTATTCCCAATGCATTAATATTGTCACGGATTTTGTCAGCCTTATTCCAGTCCTTTGCTGCACGGGCTTTCTCCCTTTCCTCTATGAGCTTCTCGACATCCTTTCCGATGTTTTTCTTTTCTTCTCCAAGAACACCAAGCACGCTGTCAAATTCCAGCATCAGCTTCTTTATCTCTGCCGCACCCTTCTTTCCAAGACTTTCCTTTTCCGAGAGCGTATTCACTTCTCTGACAAGACTGAACACAGCGGCGAGCGCTTCCGCTATGTTGAGGTCATCATCCATTGCAACTTCGAAATCCTTTCTCGCCTTGTCAGCTATTTTCTTTATACCGGCGAACTCACTGCCTTTAGCTGAGTCAAGCATGTCCATGAAATCCAGAAGCCTGTTCACTGAATTGCTGGCAGCTTCCAGCCCATTGAACGTGAAGTTGAGCTTCTGCCTGTAGTGTGTCGCAAGGAGTATGTAGCGTACAGCTTTCGGGCTGTAGCCCTTTTCGAAAAGGTCCCTGAGTGTATAGAAGTTTCCCAGTGATTTCGACATCTTCCTGTTGTCCACGAGCAGGTGCTCGTTGTGCATCCAGAACCGTGCGAAAGTCTTTCCTGTGGCTGCCTCGTACTGGGCGATTTCATTTTCATGATGCGGGAATATCAGGTCAACGCCGCCAGTATGTATGTCGAAGGTTTCACCGAGGTATTTCGAGGACATCGCCGAGCACTCGATGTGCCATCCCGGCCTGCCTTTTCCAAGGTCTGTCTTCCAGAAGACATCGCCGTCCTCTTCTGTCCATGCCTTCCAGAGAGCGAAATCATGCGCCTGCTCCTTTTCGTATTCATCCTGGCTGACGCGAGCCCCTGCCTTGAGGCCCTTCCTGTCAAGCTTCGCGAGCCTGCCGTAATCCTCGTACTTCCTGATGTCGAAGTATATGGAGCCGTCGTCGCTCCTGTAGGCGAACCCTTTCTTCAGGAGAGCATTCACCATTTCAGTCATCTCCTTTATGTGGTCAGTGGCGCACGGGTATGCAGACGCCGGCTTTATGCTCAGCTTCTTGATATCATCGAAGAATGCCTTCTTGTATTCCTTTGTGTACTGCGAAAGGCTGACACACTTCTCGCGGGAACGCTTTATGGTCTTGTCATCCACATCAGTCAGGTTCATCACGAGATTCACCTTCATGCCTTTGTATTCGAGGTATCGCCTCAGGAGGTCTGAGAATATGTATGCCCTGAAATTGCCTATGTGCGCATAGTCGTAAACAGTCGGGCCGCAGGAATATATCCGGGCTTCCTTTCCTTTGGATGGGCTGAATCCTTCCTTCTTTCTGGACATCGTGTTGTAAAGCTTAAGCATAATTACACCTTTTTAAAACGTGTTTTTATCTTTATAATGCTGTGAAATAAAACTGTGCTGCTTATGTATGAGGAAATAGACCTTGATGGAATAGAATCGAATAAGGATGAGGCTCCGGACTACCGCCCGATGCTGAAGTCGTCCAGCGGACTGGGTGCTCCTGTTACTGTTGACAGGATGAGATACCTCGCCACGCTGGAGACAGAAGAGAAGGCGCGCTACAGCGAATTTTCCAAGGCTGCTGACAACGAAGGTTTCAGAAAGATAGCAAATCTCTTCAAGGACATTATGGCGGAGGAGGAAAATCATAATGACGAGATGGGAGGCACCAAGACGCTTATGAACCTCAGGACTGCAATCAAGAGGGAAAAGGACAAGACCGAAGTCATAAAGAAGATGATAACCGACTCGGAAGCATCGGACGATGATGAGAATACTGAAAGGCTCAGCAGGATGCTCGTTGAGGAGGAACTCCACATAAAGAAGCTCGAGGAAGCGCTGAAAGAAGTGGATACCGAAATAAAGAAAAACTACAAAAGTAGTGAAGAATACTACTGCACTTATGGTGTCTGTGTACCAAAGATTAAAGACGGAGGTGAATAGATATGGATGCGAAAGGAATGGGATTTGCTGACTCTGGAAGCGTTGATTTCAATGACCCCGTGGCTGTCCTTAAGGCAGCTCTTGAGAATGAGATGAAGGGAAGGGAGCTCTACAACCAGTACGCCAACACAGTGAAGAATGAGATGGCAAAGAAGGTTTTCGAGCATCTTGCGAACGAGGAGCTCACGCATATATCTGACATACAGCAGTTCCTTGAGGCAACAGCGGATTTCTCGGAAATAGATGTTGAGAAAATAACATCAGAAGACTCTGTAAAGCATGCAAAGGAAATATTCGGGAAGCTCGTGTCTGAAATGTCCAAGATGGCTGACCCAAGCGACGATGACAACAAGTCAAGGGACGTGGCCATGCAGTTCGAGAAGAACGGATACGAATATTACCAGAAGGGTGCCGATGCGACAAGCAATGAAAACCTGAAGAAGTTCCTTCTCTGGCTCGTTGAGCAGGAGCAGTCCCACTACATGTTCATACAGAATGCATTCGACTACATGAACGACCCTGCATCATGGAACGCCGGTGAAGAGGGCTGGCTTCTGGAGGGTTAGTACTCCGGAATTCATTTCTGGTGTTTCTGTGGACAAGGAGCTCGACGCAGCAAAAAGAGCCGCGCTGGAAGCCGGAAAGATACTGATGAAGCATTACGGCAGGGTCAGCGCTGAGAAGAAGAGCGACGGGACTGATGTCACAATTGCGGACAGGGAATCTGAGGCTGCGATAAAGACGCTGCTAACAAGAGAATTTCCTGATTACTCTTTCATGGGCGAGGAGACAGGAATGGATGACAGGGGCTTTGACTACAAATGGGTGCAGCAGCACTCGAGCTGGCTTATGTCGCAGCCGGAAGGCTTGATGCATTCATTCATCATAACCTGCAGCCATGGGATGTTGCGGCAGGACTTTTGATTGTGCGTGAAGCGGGCGGAGTTGTGACGGATTTTTCAGGAGAGAGATACAACATGGATTCAAGAGAGCTTTCAGCAAGCAAGGGAAGGCTCCATGATGCGATACTCGGAACCATCAGGAAATCTGTCGCTGCCGATTAGTTTAAAATGTTTACACCCAAAACCTTTCTAATGACTCCTGCCGGAGGAACGCGCTACGTATTCATCGAGGGAACCTGCCAAGACAGCCTGGATTATGCGCTGACTGTCCTCGACATGGGAGGCTACGTCTTCTCCAGAATGCATAACGAGGGCGACAGCGCGTGGTGCATCGGGGTGGAGGACTGCATCACGCACTTCGACGCCAACATAATAAGGTACTTCTTTCCGGAAGTCTCATTCCGCTACCCCTAGCCGCCGTCACAGCTTGAGCCATGGGAAGTATCCCTTGAGCTTCCTTTCCTGCTCTGAGGCTTTTGTTGTCGGTGCTATTGTCGGCCTTGCAGCCTCTGGAATAATCCTCGGCCTGACATCTTCCTCTTCAGGCTTTTCCTGATAAGGCCTTACGTACATCTCCCATATCTTCGGGTACAGCCTGACCCTCTGTTTGGAGCGTACTGCCAGGTTCACGAGGGAGCCTGCCTCGAATGTGACCAGACCCAGAAACCTGTTAAGGTAGTAGTCCAGTATGTTCTGGCATTCCAGGTGAGACCTCATGCACACTTTTGCAGCCCTCCTGACTATGGTGTTGGAAAAAACCGGCTTGTCCGGTGTGGCATAGAATATTATGCTTGTGAGCATTACTGTCAGCGGCTCGGTAAGGTCAGACCTGCAGCTTTGTATCATCTTCTCCCCGTGGTTCCTGAAAACAACATTATCGAAATCCTTTCTCCTGTAGTTCTTCGGAAGCTGGGATGTTATTTCCTCGTTGACAGCAACTGAAATGGACTGCTTCTTCTGGTCCCTGTTTATGAAACCCCCCATTGCATACCTCAGGACACCGGATTTTGACAGGGACTCGACCATCTCGTCAGGCTTTTCGAACTGCTCCTCTATTGCTGTTATCGGCACAGCACCTCCAATGTTCTTCACAGTCCAGGCGAAGTCCATGTACCTTGCCGCCTTGTGGGAAACAAGAAGCAGCTCAGGTGCGAACGCCTTCTCTATCAATTCGAGCATGTTCTATTAATGTAATGAGAAAAAATAAAAGCATAACGAAAGAACCATATGAATGAGTTCCGCTGTTCAGACGCCTACTGCAGATCGCCCCAGCCGACGAGATGCCATCTCCCGCCTACCTGCCTAGAGAGCGCCACCCTCTCGCCCTTGTCAGCGCATACAGGCATCTTCAGGCTTACTGTGGCATTGGCACCTTTCTTTTCCTTTATCACGCCAACGGTCCTTGCCGTTCCCGCTGTGAGCATGAGCGCCACGCCTTCCTTGAGTACCTCTACAGTCACCTTGTCCTTCAGCCCGACCACCCTGTCGAGCATGTGAACATTCATCTTAAGTGTGTCCAGGACAGGCGGAAGGGTTCCCGGCTTTCCGACAACAGAACCTGAGAGGGTATCCGACTTCGCTATTGACGTGTCAAGTGATGTCGATACTCCAAGAAGTCCGCCTGGTGTCACTTCCTTCTGCTTTTTCTGTGCCTTGTGCAGGCCTGTTATCCTGCATTTAAGAGGCTTCACGACATTCTTTATCCTGAGGCCGGGCCTTATTTCAATCTCGTCACCGACTTTCAGTATGCCCTGAACGAGCGAACCGCCGAGCACGCCGCCCTCAAGATCCGGTATGCCAGTTCCGGGCTTGTTGACATCAAAGCTCCGCGCAACAAGCATCTTAGGCTCAGCATTGCGATTCCTTTCCGGCGTCTTTATGGTCTTTTCAATACTCTCTATGAGGGCGTCTATGTTCACCCTGTATTGGGCAGAGACCGGGACTATGGGCGCGTTCTCCGCCACCGAGCCCTTCAGGAATTCCTTTATTTCATCGTAATTCTTCTTGGCCTGCTCGGAATCGACCCTGTCTATCTTGTTCTGCACCACAACGATGTTCTTTATCCCTGCTATGTCCAGAACCAGAAGATGCTCGCTTGTCTGCGGCTGCGGGCACGGCTCGTCAGCAGCTATCACCAGTATTGCGCCGTCCATAAGGGCCGCCCCTGCGAGAACCGTTGCCATGAGCGTCTCGTGTCCTGGTGCGTCTACGAGCGACACTGTCCTCTGGAGTTCCCCGTCGGCAAAGCATTTCACGCATTTCGGCGAGGTGCCGTATGACTCGGTCTTGTTCCCGCATTTCGGGCACTTGTAGAATGATATGTCAGCGTAGCCTATCCTGATTGTGATACCCCTTTTCACTTCCTCAGAATGGGTGTCTGTCCATTTCCCGCTGAGCGCTTCCGTAAGAGTGGTCTTTCCGTGGTCCACATGGCCGACAAGTCCTATGTTTACTTCAGGGAGCCTGTCATCCTTATTTTCTGCCTTCTTAGCTTTTTTCTCAGCCATAGTATCACGTGTCTCTTAATACGGAAGCGTGATTTTAATAAGTTCCATGGCTTCGTGTATGCACTCCTTATAAAAGTTGCGGGCAAAATTCACTCATGATCATGAAAGTACCGGCCCTTTACGACTACGGCAATGCATGGGTCGGCCAGTACATGTATCTCTTCCGGTACATGGACTGCAGGAAAGAAGGGGATTTCGACGGCATGGAAAATGCCCTCGATTACATAATGAAGCACGTGGAGACAACAGAGGAATACCAGAAGAGCTTCGGCATAGCTTTTGAGCCGGATTTCACAGAATCACAAAAGCGCAGGATTAACAGGCTTGCGGTATTATACAACGAAGCCGCCTCGGAAGATAATCCTGACGTGGACATGCTTTACAGGATAGCGAAGATTCCGGTGAAACTGATAAAGAAATGGGCGAATCCGGCCCGGGAATCAGAAGTAATTTGAGATGAATATCCACACGTCTGCTATCACGAAGAAATATATGAAGAGACCGTTGCCGAACCACCAGCTGAAAGCCTTCTTTCCTACAATCATCTGTGTGACATGCCCGACAACAACTGCAATTGCCATAGACGCTACCAGCACGTAATAGCCCGAACCTATGAACGGCGCAATGAGTCCTATGGCGAATGCGACTGCCACGTGAAGGGCAACTGAAATCCTTATTTGCTTCAGGTCTTCCTTTGCTGTCATTTCTTCTCACCCCATCTGGAAAAGTAAATTATTCCGATGACGCATACCACAGTCGTGACGATAGCGCTCAGCACAGTGAACGTGTACCCGTCATTCTGGAGGTTCATGTATTCAATAAGCCTGTTCACTCCCTGCTGGATGACATCCCTCCACACGAGCGCTATTATGAATGCGAACGCAGCCAGGACGGCTGTTGTCGTGTTCTTCCTGACCTCTTTCCTGAACTTCTTGGATGCAGCCAGCAGCTTGTCGTCTACGGTTGTCTTTTCCACGACTGCCCTGGTCTTGCTTAGGATTTTATCGTCCAGAGTAGTCTTGTCAAGCAGCTTCCCGGTAACCCTTTTCATGAGATCACTTCTTCTTGTACCTCATCTTCTTCTGCCGCTTCTTGAGCTTGTGAGCCTTAATCTTTCCGCGTTTTCTCTTTTTTCCGCATGGCATTTCCAAAAACCTCAATAGTATAGTCAATTCAAGATTAATATATCATATAACCCATGTATAAATATCTATTTACTATGGAGGATATTATGGAAGCAAAAATTTTGGCTGTATTTGTTCTGGCTGTGCTTCTTATGGCAACTGCAACAGTAGCTGCCGAGGAGATAGACTCAGTGATACTGACGACAAAGACGCATTATCCTGATACAATCATCGCGGGTGCTGTCGGAAACCATATCGGTTCTCCTGTGTTCGTGACCACCCAGAACAGGCTTGACAGTGAAGTGCTTGCTGAGATAGAAAGCCTTTCGCCAGCCACAGTCTATATCATCGGAGGACCCGCTGCCATAAGCGATGATGTCGAGGCATCACTAACAGAGGACTACGATGTCGTGAGGATATGGGGAATGACAAGATACGGCACCGCAGCCGAGCTTGCGCAGTACTTCTGGGAGAGTTCAGAAAAGGCCATGCTAGTCTGGGACGTGCTCGGGCTTGCAGATGCCGGAAACTACGAGATGCTGGCTGAGGCGAGGGACCTTGCCATACAGGAGGATATTCCTGTACTTCTGATAAGCAGGAACGAGATACCTGAACAGGTGGTAGACGCGCTTGTCAATCTCAGCGTACAGAGTGTCGTGCTCGTGGGGAATGTCGGAGACGATGTCACCGGCACGCTTGATGAGCTTGGCATAGAAATCGAAGACCACATAGCCGGCGCGGACCGGAACAAAACCACGGAGATGGTCAGGGAGAAGGTCAGGGAACGCATGAGGCAAAGAGCGCAGAAGCATATGGTTATTGTTGCAACCGGCAACTGGTCTGACTGCATAAAAGCACCATACATGACGAACGGCTCTGCCAGGCACATAACAGGCGAGGACCAGATAGACAACCTAATAGCAGAAATTGAACAAATGAACTACACGAGCATAAAGATAGTCGGGAATCCGGAACTCGCCATGATCATATACGACAGGCTCACGGAAGCAGGCATAGATGCTGATCTCATAACAGCAAGGGACACTGCATCTTCATCTGTCTGGCTGATGAAAAAAGAGCTTTCGATGATAAAGATGCGAGCGGATGCGATGAAAGACAGGCTCAGGGACATGTACCAGAGGAAGGCCCAAAATCAGCAGAAGGATGCTGACAGGCTGGTTGAAAGAACGAGAATGTTCATATCCCAATCCGGACTTTCCGAAGAGCTCAAGACCAGATGGCTCAACTGGCTCAGCGAAAAGAAGGATAATTTCGACAATAACATACAGGACGGCAACTATCGGGAAGCTATGGGCGACTTCAACAGCATCAAGGACACGATAAAGGCGAAGACACTTGAATACAGGGAACGCCTCTCGAATGCATACCACAGCCTCATCAGGCAGGAGACGACGCTTCAGACAGCCCTCAGGGAAAGAATAAACTCGTTAAGGGAAAGGATTGTCTCTGATTAGGTCAGTGACTTTTTCTTTTATTTTCTAAAATTTCAGGCAAGAATTTATACCATTAATTCAATTAGATTATTATGGTCACCGGCAGAGTCAGCACTGGCATAAAGGGACTTGATGCACTCACAGGAGGAGGCTATCCCGAGGACAGCGTGGTCGTAATCTCAGGGACTCCCGGAACAGGGAAGACCATAATGGGGATGCAGTTCCTCTACGAAGGTGCCAGGAAAGGCGAGATGGGCATCTATGTTTCCTTTGAGCAGGAGAAGAAGGACATACTCAGGCAGGCAGGGCAGTTCGGCTGGGATTTCGCTGACCTTGAGAAGAAGAACCTGATAAGGGTTTTTTCAATGTGGCCAACTTCGTTCGATGAGGTCATAGCCAAGATATTCAAATGCCTCTACTACAAGCCCAAGAGGCTTGTCGTGGATTCGATAACCTCCATAACATACACGATGCGCGATAATCGTGAAGCGTTCCACAAGATGGCCGAGAAGCTCAAGGATACAAACCTGACAGCAATACTCATATCAGAGATGCTCTCCGGAAAGGAGGGTTTCACAAGGGACGGCATATCGGAATTCGTTGCTGACGGGCTCATACTTCTCAGAAGCGTTGAGGCTGCAGGCGAGCAGAAGAACCTGCTGAGGATAGAGAAGCTCAGGTCAGCCAAGATAAACAAGGACTCCCATGCATATCAGGTAACAGGTAACGGAATAGAGTTCACATCACCTCCGCCTGTCAGGTAGCTTTTAGGAAAAAACCGAAACAAAACCCGGGTTCTTTAAAAGGGGCCTGAGAAAGGTGTATTATGGAAAGAAAAGCTTTCATGGATTTCGGAGTTCTTGTATTAATCCTTGCTGTGCTCGGGTCATTCGGGGCTGCATTTTTCGTGGTTCCGGCAAGCGGAAGCATAGAGAAGTTCGGCAGCTGCGACCAGCTTGTCACAGCTTTCGAGAATTCAAGGCAGAGCCAGAATTACATGTACGACGGAATGGCAAGGACATTAGCTGCTCCCAATGCCATGGAGACTGCAATGGCCGCTGATACAGGCGCGCAGAAATCCGGAGGCAGCGGAATCGCTGATTATTCTGAGACGAATGTTCAGGTCGAAGGCGTTGACGAGGCTGACATAGTGAAGACAGACGGCGAGTATATTTATACTATAAAGCAGAGCAGAAATTATTACTATTATGATTCCAAGTCAGAAGATACAGGAAGCAGGCTCATCATATTGAAGGCTTATCCCGGCGAGGACGCTGAGATAGCGAGCGAGACAGAACTTGGAGATTTCTACCCTAATGAGATTTTCATACACAATGACAGGCTCATGATTTTCGGTTTAACATATGAAGAGGTAGAATGGGAAGAACCTCAGGTTAAAACTGCCATAGCGGATGCATCAGACGGTGCAGTTGGGGAAATGATGATAGCACCGTACCCTTACATGAGAACCATGTCATTCACTACAGTCCAGCTCTGGGATATATCTGACAGGGAGTCTCCTGAGCTTATAAGGTCTGCTGATTTCGAGGGTAATTACCTTACCTCCAGAAAGATTGGCGGGGATGTTTATTTCGTCGTGAATTCTTACCCCCAGTACCGGATACTTGAGAGTGCGGCTGTGGATGGGAGCAGCGGAGAGGACATACTGCCGGTTGTCAGGGACACAGCAGACAGCGGGGAACTCAAGCCTGCATGCGGTTGCGATGATGTCGGCTACTTCAACGAAGTGGAGGTAGAGAGATTCGTCATGCTCATATCAATGTCCATGGAGAATGATGATGCAGAAATAACAAAGGAAGTTCTTGTCGGCTCAGGCCAGAATGTCTATGCTTCGCAGGATAATATTTACATAGCAGAAACATCATGGCCCGGATGGGGATGGATAATGCCCATGGCAAGAACAGCCAGCGGTTCCGGGACGCAGGAAGCCACAGAGAATACTGTCATACACAAATTCGGACTTGATGACGGAGAGATAAGCTACAAATCAGATGGCGAGGTTTCCGGCCACATACTCAACCAGTTCTCCATGGATGAGCATAAAGGATACTTCAGGATTGCAACCACAATAAGCCGCGCATCAATGGGAGGAACATCAGCCTCAAGCAACAACATCTACATTCTTGACGACGGAATGGAGACAATAGGAAAGATAGAGGACATAGCTCCCGGAGAAAGCATATATTCAGCAAGATTCATGGGAGACCGTGGCTATCTCGTGACATTCAAGCAGGTCGACCCCTTGTTCGTGATAGATCTGAGCGTGCCACAGTCGCCGAAGATACTCGGAAAGCTTAAGATACCCGGATACTCGGATTACCTGCACCCATACGATGAAACGCACCTCATAGGCATAGGAAAAGAGGTTGATGAGAGCATAGACGCGGACAAGATACACTCGGATAATGCTGTCTATTATACTGCAATACAGGGAGTCAAGCTTGCGATATTCGATGTGAGCGATGTTGAGAACCCTGTTGAGATGTACAAGGAAGTCATAGGCGACCGCGGAACTGAAAGCGAAGCGGCAACAGACCACAAGGCATTCCTTTTCGACAGGGAAAGAGAACTGCTTGTTGTTCCTATCCTCCTTGCGGAACTGAAGGACGGCCAGCCAAGCAGCATGGACGGGGAATACACCTTCCAGGGCGCATACGTCTACAGCATCAACCTTGAGGACGGGTTCGAGCTGAAGGGAAGGATAACCCACGTGGAAGACGAGGACACATTCCTCAAGAGCGGATACTACTACGCAGGCGGCGATTACTCAGTGAAGAGGAGCCTTTACATAGGTGATGTGCTCTACACACTCTCAGCCACGAAATTAAAGCTCAATAGCCTCAGCGACCTGTCAGACATCAAAGAGCTCGTTTTCGGGTCGTAAAAGTGCCATTTCTGGTCAAATTCAGCCATTCTTTAATCATTTAAATATATCCTTGCCAATAATTGATTATTGGTTAATTTGTTACCTGTTAATTGTTTAACTTGTAATGCATTGACAAGGGTATTGGCATGACTGCGAAAGTAGACGGTGCAAAGGGGAATGACTACACTGCAGACTCCATCAAGATCCTGAAAGGTCTTGAAGGCGTCAGGAAGCGTCCTGCAATGTACATTGGCGACACGGGCAAAAGAGGACTTCATCATATTCTTGAGGAGGTTGTAGATAACTCCATAGACGAGCATCTCGCAGGACACTGCAAAAAGATATCCGTAATCATACACAAGGACAATTCTGCTACTGTCAGTGACGACGGGCGAGGGATTCCCGTTGGCATACATCCAGAAACCAGGAAGCCGGCCCTTGAGGTCGTGCTTACCATGCTGCACGCGGGAGGGAAGTTCGATTCCAAGTCGTACAGGATGTCAGGAGGGCTTCACGGTGTGGGGGTTTCCGTGACCAACGCGCTTTCGGAATGGTTGAAAGTCGAGGTCAGAATAAACGGAAAGGTTCACAGCCAGGAATACAGGAGAGGCATAGCCGTAGCCCCGATGAAGACAGGCGGCACCAGCGGCAGCACAGGGACAACCGTGACTTTCAAGCCCGACCAGGAGATTTTTTCAGAGCTTGTATTCGATTATGAAATACTTGAAAACAGGCTTGAAGAACTTTCTTTCCTCAATGCAGGGCTTGAGATAGAACTCTCTGACGAGAGAGACGGAAAGAAGGACAAATTCCTTCATGAAGGAGGAATAAAATCCTATGTGAAGACACTCAACAAAACCAAGAATCCGATACATCCAGAGCCGATATATTTTCAGGAGAAGAATGAGACTCACGAGATTGAGGTCGCGATGCAGTACACGGACGGATACCTCAAGACAGTCTACTCCTTCGTCAATGGCATCAACACCATAGAGGGCGGAACACACGAAGAGGGATGGAGGACAGCACTCACAAGGGCGCTGAACAAGTATCTCGATGAGAAGGAGACGCTCCAGCTCAAGGGTGATGACGTAAGGGAAGGCCTTACAGCTGTTGTTTCTGTCAGGCTCACTGACCCCCAGTTTGAGGGACAGACCAAGACAAAACTTGGTAATGCTGACATGAAGAGCACTGCTGCCAAGGTGACTTACGACAGGCTCACATCATTCCTTGAGGAAAATCCCAAGATAAGGGTCATCATCCTTACAAAGGTTCTCGAGGCTGCAAAGGCAAGGGAAGCCGCACGGAAGGCCAAGGATCTCGTCAGGAGGAAGAGCGCCTTCAGCACAGGGTCTCTTCCCGGAAAACTTGCTGACTGCCAGGTAAGGGACCCGGACAAGGCTGAATTATTCATTGTGGAAGGCGACAGTGCTGGAGGAAGTTCAAAACAGGGACGTGACAGGAGAACCCAGGCAATACTTCCCCTGAGGGGCAAGGTACTGAATACAGAGAAAGCAAGGATAGACAAGATATACGAGAACAACGAGATAACAGCCATGATGACCGCCATAGGGACAGGCATGAACGAGGAATGCGACCCTTCCAAGAGCCGTTACGGAAAAGTGCTCATACTCGCGGACAGCGATGTCGACGGAAACCACATAATCACGCTCATACTGACGTTCTTCTACAGGTACATGCAGCCGATGATACACGCCGGAAAGATATACATCGCCAACGCCCCGCTGTACAGGATAAGGCAGTGGGGAAAAGTGCATTATGTATTCACAGAAAAGGAGAAGGAGAGTTTCGTCAAGGAGAACGGCGGAGAGAAAGGTCTGCTTATCCAGAGATTCAAGGGCCTTGGAGAAATGAATCCCGAGCAACTGTGGGAGACAACGCTGAATCCGGCGACCCGGAGGCTGAAGCAGATAACAATAGAGGATGCCATGATTGCTGACGAGGTGTTCTCAATACTCATGGGCAACGAGGTTGAGCCAAGGAAGGATTTCATAATCAAGAATTCAGGGGATGTGAAGAACCTTGACGTCTGATGAAAAGAATGATGAAAGGATAATAAAGAGGCCCATCATCGACGAGATGAAGGAAAACTACATAGACTACGCCATGTCTGTCATAATAGGCAGGGCCCTGCCTGACGTGAGGGACGGACTCAAGCCTGTGCACAGGCGTGTGCTCTTCTCAATGCACGAACTCGGCCTGCAGTACAGCAAGCAGCACAGGAAATCCGCGAGGATAGTCGGTGATGTGCTCGGTAAGTACCATCCGCACGGCGACCAGTCCGTGTATGACACGCTTGTCAGGATGGCGCAGTGGTTCTCGCTGAGATACATGCTTGTTGACGGCCAGGGCAACTTCGGAAGCGTGGACGGCGACCCTGCTGCTGCAATGAGATACACAGAGGCAAGGATATCCAGAATAGCTGAAGAGATGCTCAGGGACATCGACATGGACACTGTTACTTTCATCCCCAACTTCGACGGAAGCTCTGAGGAGCCGGTCGTGCTGCCGAACAGGATACCCAACCTTCTCATAAACGGGAGCAGCGGAATTGCAGTCGGAATGTCAACCAACATGCCTCCCCATAACATAGGTGAGATTTCAGATGCCGTTATCCTTCTCATAGACAGGCCTGACGCAGAGCTTGAAGACCTTGTGAAGGTTGTCAAGGGGCCTGACTTCCCGACCGGCGGCATGATATGCGGACGCGGGGGAATATACGAGGCATACAAGACAGGCCGGGGAAGCATCAGGATACGCGGGCAGGTCGATATGGAGGGTGAGGACAAGATAATCATAAGGGAAATACCCTACATTGTCAACAAGTCAAAGCTTATAGAGAACATAGCGAATCTCGTCAAGGACAAGAGAATAGAAGGCATACGCGACATCCGCGATGAGTCCAACAAGGACGGGATAAGGGTCGCAATAGAGCTTACCCGCGGAACCAGTTCAGAGCTTATACTCAACAAGCTTTACCAGCACACGCAACTGGAAACATCATTCGGGATAATTAATCTGGCCCTTGTTGACAACAGGCCCAGGATACTCTCGCTCAGGGACATACTTCTCAATTTCATAAAGCACAGGAAGGACATAATCGTCAGAAGGACTAAATTCCTTCTCAATAAAGCAAAGGACCGCGCTCACATCCTTGAAGGCCTTAAAATCGCGCTGGACAACATAGATGCTGTCGTCGCTCTCATTAAGGGCAGCAAGGACCCTTCCGTAGCCAAGGAAGGGCTGATGGCGAAGTTCAGGCTCACGGACAAGCAGGCTGATGCGATTCTTCAGATGAGACTCCAGGCGCTTACAGGGCTTGAGCAGAGCAGGATAAAGGAAGAATATGACAGGCTCATGGCTGATATAATTCGTTACGAGAAGATACTCGGCTCTGAAGCAGAGGTGCTTGCCATAATCCGGGAAGAAACACTTGAGATAAAGGAGAAGTACGGCGATGAGAGGAAGACAGAGATATCCGATGAGATAGCTGACATATGCGATGAGGACCTCATACCGAGGGACGATTACGTTGTCACCCTCACGAACAAGGGATACATGAAAAGGGTTCCCATAGACGAGTACAGGTCGCAGAAGAGGGGAGGAGTCGGCATAACCGCTACGGGCATAAGCGAAGACGGATTCGTCAGGAACCTGTTCATAGCGCACAGCCATGACATGCTCCTGTTCTTCACCAACAAGGGAAGGGTTCACTGGCTGAAGACATACCAGCTGCCGTCAGGGAGCAGGTACTCGATGGGCAAGGCGATAGTCAACTACATACGATTTGATGAAGGTGAGAGGGTTGCCACCATGATACCGGTAAAGGAATTCAGTGACAATCACAATCTGATATTCTCAACGAAGAACGGCACTGTCAAGAAGACCGTGCTCGCTTCATACAGCAAGCCAAGGAACGGGGGAATCATAGCCATACTGCTGAAGGAAGGCGACAAGCTGATAGACGTCAAGATTACAGACGGAAGCAGGAATATATTCCTTGGAACAAGGAAGGGCTATGCCATAAAGTTCAATGAGAAGGATGTCAGGCAGACAGGACGTTCAGCTTCCGGTGTCAGGGGAATAAACCTGAGGAAGGGCGACAGCATCATAGGAATGGAAATACTTGACAACGGAGACCGCATACTCACAGTATCTGAGAACGGATACGGCAAGCGCACCGACTCATCGTTCTACAAGGTTCAGAAGAGAGGCGGCAAGGGAATGATAAACATGAAGGTCACTGAGAAAACAGGTCCTGTCACAGCCATAAAGAAGGTTTCAGGCGGCGAGCATCTTATGCTCATAAGCAACCATGGCACTGCGATAAGAACAGAGGTTGACAGCATATCCAACATAGGAAGGTCAACGCAGGGCGTCCGCGTCATGAAGCTCAAGGAAAGCGACAAGCTCGAGGACATCGCGCTCATAGAAGAGAGCGATAACGGGGATGACGAGTCTTCCTGATGGTTTTTCCGGTTTTCTCAAAAACAGAACCCCTTTCTATTATGACACCGTTGTCAAAGAACGGCTCAATCATCTCGTCAAGCACAATACCCTTGTAATATATTCCGTCGTCCCCTGCATACAGCTTTCCTATATGTTTTCCATGGGGAAAAATAGCTTCGACTTCTTCCGGATTTGACTGGTTGTAAGTCATTATCAGGGTGTCCCTTATGTTTCTGAGATCAGCAAGCACGTTCCTGTGGAGCTTTCTCACGTTTTCCGGAAGTGCGTCATATTTCATCTCTTCGTCAAAGACATGCCTGAAGGACATCTGGCCGTCATCCTCGATATACCCGGACAAATAGGACGGAACTTTCATGAAGATGATTTCCCGGAAAGTTTTAAAAGGAGAACCGACAAAAGCTATTTACTCAGCGGGGGTACCCAAGCGGTCAAAGGGGCATGATCATGGGTTCTTAGAATCAATGATGCTAAGCTTAGGACCGTGTGGCTCAGTGCCTTCGCAGGTTCGAACGCCGGCTTTTCCGGCAGCTGACGCCTGCACAAAAGCAGGCATCGCAAAAATGGAAAAGCGGTCTGGAAATCCTGCCCCCCGCATAGAGCCCTTTTTTCAAAAGCGTTCGCGGAAAACGATGACACGGGAATGATGACGCAAGGATGTAGTGCAGGAACTTATTTCCTGAGCTTGACTGCAGTTCCGTAAGCAAGAAGCTCAGCAGCGCCGCTTGTGACAGTTGATGTCGTGAACCTCACGCTGACTATGGCATCTCCTCCAAGGCTTTTTGCTTCATCCTCCATCCTCTGGACAGACTGCATTCTCGCATCATTCAGCATCTCCGTGTATTCCTTTATCTCGCCGCCGACTATGTTCCTCAGCCCTGCTATGATGTCCTTCCCGAGATGCTTCGCCCTTATCGTATTCCCTTTGACAAGTCCGAGCGTCTTCACGATTTTTCTGCCTTCTATGGTTTCTGTTGTAGCTATTATCACAATATCCCCTTCTTCTTTTCAAGTATTCTCTCTTTTAACAGTGAGAGAAGTATTATCAGCATGCCGATGAAGAACACAACTGACCCGAATCTTATCAGCAGTGGTATCTCGTAAGCCTGCAGGAATGCGTACATTCCGTAGCCCGCAAGGACCCCGGAACCGAAAATCACAAAAATGGAACCTAAAACCTCAAGCCTCTTCATAACATTATTCTGTTAACCGTGCTTAATATTTATTCAGTTAGCCAATAATATAGTATGAAGAGAGTCCCGCTGGTGCCATTTCCACTTGAAACCGTGAAGAAGTTCTCAAGGTTTCTCATAGGCTTCGGGGACACATTCTCAATGTTCTTTCCGGGGCTTGACTGGGATCTTGAGCAGTCCCAGATGGAGATGGAGCCGAGGGAATGGACAGCAGTGGCCTTGTTCTCCTCCCTTTTCTATTTCATCATGCTGGGCGGACTCATGCTGTTCATAACAGCTGCTGCCGGAATAACCGGCCCGCAGGCCATAGGCGTTTCGCTACTTGTGGGCTTCTCCATATCTTCAGCGAGTTTCTTCTACATAAGCATGTACCCGAAGCTCATGGCAAAGAAGAAAGTGAAGAACCTCAATGAGAACCTTCCCCATGCGCTTCATCATCTTCTCATACAGATACGTTCAGGAGTGCCTCTGTTCAACTGCCTTGTTTCCATATCCAAGGCCGGATATGGAGAGCTGAGCAAGGTATTTGAGAGAGCGGTGAACGAGATAAACACGGGAAAATCCGAAATCGAGACCATGGAAAACCTTGCAAGGGAGAATCCTTCCCTGTATTTCAGAAGGGTGCTGTGGCAGATGGTAAACGCGCTGAAATCCGGCGCTGACGTGGGCACAACCATAAAGGAGATTGTCGACAACCTCGCAGTTGAGCAGACCATGGCAATCAAGAAGTACGGAGCGCAGCTGAACCCGATTGCAATGCTTTACATGGTGTTCTGCGTCATAATGCCGACACTTGGGATAACGTTCCTGCTTGTTCTCGGATCCTTCATAGGACTGAGCATAAACATGGAGTACATCTTCCTTGGAATACTGGGATTCCTCGTGTTCTTCCAGTTCATGCTTATAGGCATGATAAAAGCTAAGAGGCCGGTGGGAATATGAAATTCGGACCATTCGGAAGAAAGAAGAATGAAAAGAAGCGGGAAAAGACGGTTGAGAAGAAGAAATCCCATGCGGCTGCACCTGCTGAGAAGAAGCATGATGAAAAGAAGAAGCGCGTTTACCATCTCTTCGGAAAAAAGAAAGAAGAGAAGAAAAAGCCAGAGACTCTCAGGGAACCTGAAAAGAAAACCGAGTCAAAGAATGATATTGTCCAGCCAGCCATGAAGCCTGAAGCAGTTTCCGCTTCAACAGATAAGAATAATGAAAAAGCGGAAGCTGATAAATCTTCTAAAGGAGCACCAGTGAAAAAGAAGAAAAAGAAATCGCTCCCATTCCCGAGGATAAATTTGATACCAAGGCCTTACGAAGAGTGGGTGGAGAAGCAGCTATTCTTCTCAGGCTCCGGAAAGACACCAAAGAAGGTTATATTCAACATGGCAATCATAAGTGCCATGATAGCTGTTGGTGCGGGATTGTTTTTCAGGACATATTCCATGTATATAATTCCCGGCATCTTTGCAGGTCTTTTCGCTATGTTCAATGCAATGCTTTCATTGTCAGTGGACAGGAGAGCAAGATTTGTTGACGAGATACTTCCCGATGCACTGCTACTCCTTTCAGCTAACATACGGGCAGGATACATACCAAGCAGGGCACTCATACTTTCTGCCAGAAAGGAGTTCGGGCCGCTGTCAATCGCAATCCGCAGGGCTGGAAAGGAAATAATGACAGGTGCGTCGCTTGAGGACGGACTCAGAGAGATACCAAAGAAGATTCGGTCCAAGGACCTCGAGAGAACCATAATGCTCATAATAGAGGGCATACGCGGAGGAGGCCAGATAGTCACGCTGCTGGAGGAGACTGCCATAGACATCAGAAGGCGCCAGGCGATAAGCAAGGAGATAAGCGCCAACATAATGATGTATGCCATATTCATAGCATTCGCCGGCTGCCTGGGAGCTCCCGGGCTTTATGCGCTTTCAGGATATCTCACCACCACAATGTCCCAGCTCACGCCTGACATGTCAATGTCCGAGCAGGTCTCTTCCAAGGTATCTTTCATACAGATGAGTGGAGGCCAGGTCTCACCTGAATTCCTTTTCATGTTCTCTCTTGGTGCCATACTCATAACCACGGTCTTCGGAGGGCTTATACTCGGGATGATAAACTCCGGAAAGGAGAAGGACGGGATAAAGTACGCTCCAATACTCTCGGTAATAGCATTGCTGGTGTTCTTTGGTGCAACGTTCATGATAAACATGATGTTCGCGTCCCTTCTTCCCGGCTGATTTTTATATCTTAATCTGAAGTGTTTGATATGCTCGACATAAAGTTCGTCTCACAGAATCCTGGCCTTGTCAGGGAAGACCTGAAGAAGAGGAAAGATACAGAGAAGTCAAAATGGGTTGATGACGCCATAAAGAAGTACAAGGAGTACGGAAAGCTTCTTTACGAGGTTCAGAACCTCAGGAAGAGAAGGAACGAGGCGAGCCAGGAAGTCGGGCGCCTGAAGAAGGAAGGCAAGGATGCAACAAAGCTGCTCAAAGAGATAAAGGACATACCGAAGAAGATAGAGCTTTCCGAGAAGAAGACAGCTGAACTGAAAGAGAAAATAGACTGGTATATGATGAGGCTTCCGAACATAATCCATGAAACCGTTCCTGTGGGAGCAAGCGACGAGGACAACAAGATCGTGAAGACATGGGGAACTCCACGCAAGTTCAGGTTCGGTGTCAGGGATCACATAGAACTGACAGATTTGCTGGACCTCGCTGACACTGAGAAGGCCTCGGAAATCGCAGGCTCAAGATTCTACTATCTTAAGAAGGACCTCGTACGCCTTAACTATGCATTGATACAATTTGCTCTTGACTTCATATCGAAAAGAGGCTACAGCCTTATGCAGCCCCCATACATGCTTAATAGGAGTGCCCTTGAAGGAGCGGTCTCATTATCGGACTTCGGGGATGTCATATACAAGATAGAGGGTGAGGACCTTCATCTCATAGCGACATCCGAGCATCCCATGCTCGCGTTCCACATGGGGGGGATAATCGAGAGCGGGCTTCCGATAAGGTATGCAGGCATATCACCGTGCTTCAGGAAAGAAGCAGGCTCCCACGGCCGCGATACAAAAGGCATATTCAGGGTTCACCAGTTCGAGAAGGTTGAGATGTTCATATTTTGCAAGCCCGAGGACTCATGGAAGATGCACGAAGAGCTCATAGGAAACCTTGAGGATTTCTTCAGGGAACTCAAGATTCCTTTCAGGGTTGTCAATGTCTGCACAGGGGACCTGGGTTCCATAGCTGCCAAGAAGTACGACCTTGAGGGTTGGCTTCCCGGGCAGAAGCAATACAGGGAACTCGGCTCATGCTCCAACTGCACAGAATATCAGGCGAGGCGCTCGGGCATAAGGTTCCGCGAGAAGACCAGCGACCCGACACAGTACGTGCATACACTCAACAGCACACTCGTGCCCACAGAGCGCGCGCTCATAGCAATCATGGAGAACTACCAGCAGGAAGACGGCTCCATAAAGGTGCCTGAAGTCCTTGTACCGTACATGTGCGGGCAGAAGGTCATAAAGAAGTAATCATATGGCATCTCTGATTGCGCTGATTGCCTGGCCGAAGTTTTCATAGCTGAAACTCGAAGGAAAATGGATTTTTCCGTATCCATCCGGAATGTTTGACACGTTAGTTCCGTATCCGTATTTTCCGCCCGCAGGCTCCACATTGAATGATATGTCTATTTCTCCGGGATTATAATTACTGAGCACCTCAAGAACTTTCTTTGATGTTCCCC
The DNA here is from genome assembly GCA_016931255.1 of Candidatus Aenigmatarchaeota archaeon. Lineage (GTDB taxonomy): Archaea > Aenigmatarchaeota > Aenigmatarchaeia > QMZP01 > JAFGSV01 > JAFGFG01. The sequence goes on along the minus strand of JAFGFG010000007.1, from coordinate 25,116 downwards.
CTGAAATGGCATCACATTCAAGCACGAGAATACGCCTGCCCTCCAGCTCATCAGGTGAAACAGAGTCTATCCATTCGAATGTTGATTTTTCCGGACCGGCATGAGCCTCTGCCAGCTTCGTATCCATGCCAAGCTTATTGAAAACATACGTTGAGAAAAGGCCGCCTTTTGCGATTCCTATGCATATGTCATAATCATCCTTAAGGTTATGCGCCATATTCACTGTCTTCCCGAGGCTGTATGCGAAGACCTCGGTTTCTTTGTATCCGAGTCCGGTGAACCAGCCGGAGAAATCCGCGTAGAGTCTTGCTGCATTGACTGTGCCCAGATAATCATTGACAAAATTTTCAAATTCCCCTGATTCCAATACGGACACCACTTTGTCGGGAGTTAAGATTCCGGACATAAACAGCTAATCATGCAAAATTTTAAAAAGAGAGGCACGTGATTCACATGTAGTTCTTCTTCACAAAATTCTCTAGCTTGTCAAATGCATCGTTAAGCGCCTGCTCTGATGCTGCGAATACCACGCGGAAGTATTTTTCGTCTAGCCTGCCGAATCCTGAGCCGTGCACTAAGACCACGCCTTCTTCCTGAAGAAGCTTCCTTACGAACACTTCGTCGCTCTCGACATCTACATCAATCCTCGGGAATGCATAGAATGCCCCGTGCGGCTTCTTCACTGAAAGTCCTTCAATCTCATTGATTCTTTTGTATGTGATGTCACGCCTGGCCTTCAGCTTCCTTATCACGTCTTTCAGGTGGTCCTGCGGACCCTCAAGCGCGGGCTGTATCGCATACTGGACAGGGCTGTTCGTGCAGAGCCTTGCCCTTGCAATCTTCTTCACCGCATCTGCGTAGTCCCCTATTGACTCCCGCGGGCCTGAGAATATCGCCCATCCTGCCCTCCAGCCGGGAACGAGATAGTTCTTTGAAAGCGTGTTGAATGTCACCACAGGCACGTCGCCTGATATCGACCCGACTGATGTGAAGGAAAAGTCATCGTCCAGTATCAGCTTGTCGTATGTCTCGTCGGTGAATATAGGAAGATTGTGCTCTCCTGCTATGTCTATGATTCTCTTCAGCGTGCTTCTGGTGTAAACAGAGCCCGTCGGGTTGTTGGGGTTTATTATCACAATCGCCTTTGTCCGGCTGTTGATTTTCTTTATCATGTCAGCGAGGTCAGGCTGCCATTCATCTTCCTCATTGAGCCTGTATTCATTCATCTTCCCTTCGAACTGCATCACAGTTGAATTGTAAAGCGGGTATCCGGGTACAGGCGTGAGTATATTGTCTCCTGAATTTATGAGCGCTGATATGGACATAATTATACCTTCACTGCCTCCGGCTGTTATTATGGTGTCTTCAGGAGTTACACCCTTTATGCCGATTCTCGCGGCCTCCCTTGACACAGCCTCGCGGGCGCTGTCTATTCCCATTGAATCCGCATAAGAAGAGCTCTTGGACCATGTGCTTTCAATAGCTGAAATCAGATGTTTCGGTGTCTTGAAATCGTACTTGAGCGGGTCGCCGATATTAAGACATATTATTTTCTTTCCGGCCTTTTCAAGATTCTTCGCCTCTACACCAATATCCCTTATGGCATAGCGTATGTTTTTTGTCCTTTCCGATGGAATTATTTTCATATAAACACCTCTTAAGTTCTTTCCCCGTTGATTTAAATTATATTCTATTTTAAAACTTTCCTGCCAATCCTTCCTCATGAAAGGCATAGGACGGGCGCCGAAGCACATGAAGCTGTATGAGGCTGAGAATGCCCTTAAGCTGGACCTAATCTCTGCAGACTACATGGGCAGCATGGACATGATAAAAGAATTCCTGGATTACTGTGACCAGGAGATTGACAGCGAGCTCATGCAGGAAATCCCGGACTTCTCGTACATATCGCAGGTTGAAAGGCGCGCGGAAAAATACGGCGACATGCATCACGTCCTTCTCTACGGCGACAGGCCCGACTCCGATGATATCTCGAAGCTGAGGTCAAAGCTCAAATGCATCGAGAATGCCCTCAGAATGAAGTGAACTGCCTCATCATCTCATTCGAAAAGCCAGACGCCGTTCTTCTGTACAAGATTCCCGTCGACGCGAATCTCCCCAAGTTTTTCATCTCAAGCGAGTCTATCCGTAAAATACCGGTCTCTTGGTGAGGAGTTTCGGAAGCGGCAGAGGCCTGTTGGGATAGCCTGATGTCTCTTTATGTACAAGGTCGACTACCTGCTTATTTGTCATGTCTTTTACTTTTGAAGTCTCACGGAACCTGACTGCAAGTTTCCTGCTTTTCAGTTCCTTGTCGCCAAGCACTGCTATCATGTTCACCCATTCGCTTTCCGCATCGCGTATCTTCTTGCCGACGGATTCCATCCTGTCGTCGACATCGACGCGTATGCCTTCCTTCTCAAGTTCCTCAGCGACTTTCATCACGTCCTTGTGGAACTTCTCCGAAAGCGGACAAAGCCTTATCTGCGTCGGCGCAAGCCACAATGGGAACGTGGGATGGCTGCCTTTCAGCGATTCCATGTGGTACTTTTCGAGCAGCGCGTACATCACCCTTTCAATGGAACCGCTCGGCGAGAGGTGGAGTATCACCGGTTCCTTTCGCGTATTGTCCGAGTCGGTGTACTTCAGCTTGTAACGTGCAGCGTTCTCAACATCTATCTGGTCTGTTGTAAGGCAGGCCGCCTTGTCTAATGCATCCACGAAGTTCCATTCCTGCTTGAAAACGAAATAGAAGAATTTCTTGTCCCACATCTCCACGAGCGCCGGCCTTCCCCAGCTCTTTACCAGTTCCCTGAGGTGCTCGGGATGCTCCTTATCGAAGTCCCTGACAAGCCTGACAGAAAGCTGGAGGTCGTCGAGAAGGCCGAGACCTTTCTGTATCTTTTTGGACACTTCAACCCTTCTCATCATCTCTTCCTTTGCCTGCGGTATGTCCCTGCATACTGCGTGGCAGTCCGGCATGGTGAACGCTCTTAGCCTTCTTAGGCCTGCAAGCTCTCCGCGCTGCTCAACCCTGAAGGAATAGCGTGTCATCTCGTAAAGCCTCAACGGAAGGTTTCTGTAGGATATGCTCGCGTCATGCGTCATAAGGAACTGCCCGAAGCATGCTGCAAACCTAAGGAACACATTCTTGTTGGGTGTCTGCATCGCATACTGCCTCGCAGGGAACCTGTTCAGGTAATCCTTGAGTGAAGGGTGCTCAGCATCGTACATTATGGGGGTTTCGACTTCCATCGCCCCGTAAGCGGCCATGTTCTGGTTCACCCAGTCCTCCAGAAGGCTCTTTATCATCTTACCCTTCGGGAAATACCTGAAGTGTCCGGGGTCGCTTCCTTCTTCGTAATCAACGAGTTCCAATCGCTGCATGAGCTTTATGTGTGGCGGCTGCTCCTTCACCTCGCGGCTCTTTGCCATCTCATACATCGTCAGCTTCTCAAGCTTTGGATAATCCTTAAAATCAAATCCTGCAATCTTCCCGTCCTTCAGCGATATGCTGTGCCTCTTTCCTGCAGGGTCTAGTATGAACCACTCTGACTTCAGCTCTTTCTCCTTCTTCAGCGCCTCGGAAACATTCTCTTCCCCTTCTTCAGCGCCTTCAGCTGTTATCTCCCTTGAAAGCTCGGCAAGGGGATGCCCCTTGCATTTTATGTCAAAAGACTTGTACCACCCGAAAGGAGAGCGCTTCACATTAAGGCCTTTCTTTCGCAACTTCTCCTCGATGCCCTTCACAACATCCAGTGCCGCTGCGGGTGATGACGGCTCGTGAGTGAGGTGGACGAAAGGGTACACAACGATGCTCTTTGCTTTCACCTGTTCGTTGACATTAAGAATTTCCTTCACAGCGTTTGATATCACTTTGTCTTTTGCTTTCTCATCTTTTTTCTCAACACTCGAGAATACGACAAGAGCCTCTTCGACCCTCACAGGGTCTTTGTTTTCGATGTCCTCAGCGGACTTCACGGCCTTTTTCCTGGCCTGATACTCTATGAAATCTGCATGTATAAGCAATATCTTCATTACAATCCCTCACCGCAGCCTTACAGCGGCTGCTTTACCACGGTTATTAGAATTAGTTGAATGTGAATCTTATAAATATTTAATAATACAAATCAGTAAAAGTCTTACAAACAGCCCCGTAGTCTAGGCACCCTTTTCCGGGATGCGCATGCAAAAGCGTGCGCGGAAAATCGGAAACGGATGGGATAATGGTCAAGGATGCTCGGCTCTGGCCTGGAATATTAACGCAAGTTGATTTTCTAGAGGGATACCGGGTGACCCAGGTTCGAATCCTGGCGGGGCTACTTATTTTTATTCACTGTCGGTAATTTTCTTCTATTAAAGTGAGGTGAAACTATGACGGATAAAGTTCATTGCGCGCACATACTTGTGTCAACCCATACCGAAGTACTCGAGATTCAGAAGATGCTGCAGTCAGGAGAGAGCTTCTCCAAGCTCTCTGCCGAAAGGTCAACATGCCCATCAGGCAAGAGAGGCGGCGATCTGGGAACATTCGGAAGAGGCCAGATGGTAAAAGAGTTCGAAAAGGCTGCGTTCGCTCTCCAGAAGGGCCATGTATCGGAACCCGTAAAGACACAGTTCGGGTGGCATTTAATCAAGAGACTGGATTAAACCTTTTTATCATCCTTCCAAGATATTCTTTATGGAAGGAGACGAATACCTTTGCAAGAACTGCAAGAAGAAATGGAAAGAAGATAAAAAGGGCACTGCTTTCTGTGCCTCATGCTACAGCCGTAACATAGTAAACCTTTCTGAAATTGAGAGAATCGAAGCCAAGAAGAAGAAAGACGAGGAAGCCGCCAGAAAGCGCAGGGAACAGAGGATTCAGCGTGAAAAGGAATACAGATCTAGAATACTGAAGACCCGTGACACTTCTGTAAAATACTACCGTGGAAAGAACAAGTAATCATCTGTTTTATTCTGTTGCATGGCTTTATTCATTGTTTGAATAAAAGCAGGAAAGTAAATAATAATTATGTCTGAAGGCAATGGATTCCTTTATGCTGTAGCCGGGTTCTTCTTCGGACTTTTTCTGTTCTACAGGGGCATACGTGCTTTCATGCGAAAGAGGCTCATAGAGAATATTCCAACGTCAAAAATAAGGTCCATAGCAATGGGAATGGTCGAGATTTTCGGCAGGGTCGAACCTCAGACTGCCAAGAAGATTCTCAGAAGCCCTATGTCGAAGAAAGACTGCGTTTATTACAAGTACAAGGTCGAGGAATACAGGAGCTCCGGAAAGAGCGGACACTGGGTGACAATCGACAAGGGCGAGAAGGGACTGCCTTTCCATGTAAGGGACGATACTGGAGTGGTTCTCGTGGACCCCAAGGGAGCCAGCGTTGATATACCAAAGGACTTCCACTTCTCCACCGGATTCAGGAAGAAGGAGCCGGAGACGCTCCTCTCGTTCATAAAGGAATCCGGAATAAAATACAACTTCGGGATAATCTTCAAGAAGAACATGCGGTTCAGCGAGCATTTCCTTGCTCCAAATGACAGATGCTACGTAATGGGCGAGGCTGCCGACAATCCATTCGTTGAAGATGCCACCGGAAAGAGGAACGCTGACGACATAATGATAAGGAAGCCTGAAAGCGGCATAAAATATTATATAACTGACAAGGGCGAGAAGGAAATACTCAGCTCACTCAACAGGGCTGTTCTTGGGGGACTCATACTTGGCCCCCTTCTGAGCATAGGGTGCCTCCTGATAATATTTTTATACACAGGAATCAATATATGAAACAGTGATTTTTATGGCTCTGGGACTCGAAGTGATATTGATTTTCGTGGGAGCTCTTTTCCTAACAGGAATAGCAGTGTATTTCATCTCAGTCTACAATGGGCTCGTGAGGCTGAGGAACAACATAAAGAAGTCATGGGGAAACATCAATGTCCTTCTGAAGCAGCGTTCCGACGAGCTCCCAAAGTTGATAAGCTCGGTCAAGGGCTACATGAAGCATGAGAGGGAAACGCTCTCTGTCCTGACAAAGGCCCGCACGGACTTCCTCAAGGCAAAGACCATGTCAGAGAAAGCCGAAGCCGACGGCCTGATATCAGGCGCTCTCAAGACCATATTCGCTGTTGCTGAGAATTATCCGAACCTCAAGGCCAATGAGAACTTCAAGCAGCTTCAGGAAAGGATAAGCGGACTGGAAAATGAGCTTGCTGACAGAAGGGAATTCTACAATGACAGCGTCAACAACTTCAACATAAGGATAGAGTCATTCCCGGACATGTTCGTGGCGAGGATGATGAGCCTGAAGCCACAGGAGATGTTCAAGGTAAGTGATGGAGACACAAAGGATGTCGATGTCAAGTTCGATTAATCGAGTGCAAGCCTGTAAATCTTTTCAATATCTTCTGCATCAAGTTTCACGAAAAAACCAATTCCATCTTTACCTGCGCACAGCTTCGACATTTTTCCAATGTTTTCTTCCCCGATTCCAAGCCCCTTCATCGTAGTGCTCAGTCCGAGCGAGGAGAAGAATTTATTTGTCTCCTCTATTCCGGACAGCGCAGCCTTTTCATCATCTTCATCCAGAACATGAAAGACATTCCTTGCGTATCTTGCGAATCTCCTGACATCATGTTTGTAAACATATGCCATCCATGCCGGAACTATCACCGCGAGCCCGGCTCCGTGCGCTATGTCATATGCTGCTGACAATTCATGCTCTATCCTGTGCGATGACCAGTCTTCCTCCCTTCCTGCGCCGAGGATGCCGTTATGAGCCACTGTTCCTCCCCACATGAGCTCAGCCTGTGCATTATAGTCCTCCAGGTCTGCCACAGCCTTCTTGGCGTTCATGATTATGGAGCGCATGACAGCTTCGCACATCTCATCTGTCACATCCACATTCTTCGTGCTGGTGAAATACCTTTCGACTATGTGTGCGAACATGTCGACCGCTCCGTATGCTACCTGCTCCTTCGGAAGCGTGAATGTCAGTTCAGGGTTGAGTATAGAGAACACCGGCCTTATCAGGTCGCTTCTGCCGGAAAGCTTTCTCCTGCTCTTCTCATCGGTTATCACCATGCTCGGGCTCATCTCGCTTCCCGCTGCTGAAATCGTGAGTATCGTTGCTACGGGAATGGCTTCCCTTATTCTGGCCTTTTTCTCAAAGAAATCCCACACATCTCCCTTGTATGGAACACCGGCAGCTATGGCCTTTGCAGAGTCTATCACGCTTCCGCCTCCGACAGCGAGTATGAAATCAATATTTTCTTTCCTGCAAAGCTCTATTCCTTCCCTTACCAGTGACAGCCTCGGATTCGGAACCACTCCCCCAAGCTCGACAAATTCAACAGATGATTTTTTCAGAGACTTAACGACCTTTTCATACAGTCCTGTACGTTTTATGCTGCCTCCCCCGTAATGGAGAAGAACCTTTTCTGAATAATTCTTTATTTCTTCTCCCACCTTTTCTTCCGAATCCTTCCCGAATATGATTTTCGTAGAAAGGTCGAGTGCAAAATTTTCCATTAAATTGAATGGTTTCAAACGTTTAAATCAGTTAAAGCTTTATTTCATTCTTCCAGAATTATCTTATGGTTAAAATCGCTATACTCGGATGCGGGGAAATCGGTGAGCAGATACTCAGGAACCTGCGGGAAAGTGACAAGGATTCTGAGATTTGGATAACCCGCAGAAACAGCAAAAAAGGACATGAAATTGCGGAGAAGTACAGTGCTGCATACAATGAGAGCAATGTGAAAGCCATTGAGAACGCAGATGTTATTTTTCTTTGTCTGAGGCCGGCTGACATGTATGATGTCTTGAACGAGATAAAGCCTCATGTTGAAGGCAGCCAGACGATAATCAGCACCGCAGCATCCATAAGCATAGAATACATCAAGAGGTTCTTCAATGGTCCTGTTACAAGATACATCCCCTCACCTCTCATAACAGAAAATGGGGGAGTTGCTATTGTTTCCGGTGATGGCATACCGGGTTATCTTAAACCGTTCATGTCAAAATGGTCATCAAAAATGCATGTTGTTGACGAAAATGACATGGAGCTTTTTACCATTCTAACTTCCTCAGGGAGTGCATTTATCTCAACTGCGCTTGTAAATGTTCTGGACAGGCTGCCGGTAAGCGACAAGCGGCTCCCAAAAGAACTGATTCTTGATGTGATTGATGCAACTGCAGAGTCTCTGAGAAAAAAGAGCATAGATGAATGCAGGGACGTGATGAAATTCTGTTCTACACCGGACGGGATAACCGCTGAAGGCATCCGTGTTCTCAGTGATGAGAAGACAAAGAATATGCTTGCGGATGTCGTTTTATCTTCTCTTGCTAAATCGAAAAATATGAAAAAAGAATACGAAAAATAGCCATAGTTATTGACGATTCATCTTCTTCCCAGTCTGCGATTGAACAGCCTGTTCTTTCCGAGAGGCCGTGCCTGAGGCATTATCGCAGCGGGCTTCATATCACGGAGGCTATCGTATTTTGGTGTTTTCATATCGATTATTATAGCATCTGTCCTGTATCTGATTTTCTCCGGGGGAATTCTCATCCTATTTTCCATTATTTCCATGAGCTCGGCTGCGTGTTTTCCTATTGAGCTCGCATAGAACGGATGGCCGCTGTTGTAATCATGAGTAGCTCCCAAAGCATTCTTTCCAAAGCCATGGTCTGCAAGGTACCGTGCCATGAATCCTATGGCATCCGGCATGTTCATCGGGTCAAAGTAGCCGTCGCCATCAAAGTCTGAAATCTTTCCGTACTTCTTCAAAACATCAGGCATCATCTGTGCGATTCCATAAGCACCTGCCCACGATCCATTTATCTTGAAAATATCCGTAGGTAAAACTATGTTGTCAGTAGTGTCTGCGAAAAGGTCGAGGAAGTCTGTCATATACCTGTAGAATTCATTCCTTCTGTCAGGTCTGTCTATATACACGGAAATGAATGAATTCAGAAGCGAACGCTCGCCTGTGTATTGTCCGCAGTTTGTCTCAAGCTGGAGCTGGGATGCGATGTGCTCCGGCGATGGGCCGAATTCATTCTCAGCCTTTTTCAGCCAGTAATACTCTTCTTCAATGAAATCCGCGCATTTCTCAATGGAATCTCTTTTCATGTACCATGATTCTGTTGTATCCGCGTAATTGATGTGCTTTCCTTTCTTAAATCTGTATATTCCAAAGCGCGGGTCTTCTATGTACTGGGATATGTCATAACCGTTCCTTTCCAGTCTGGCCTGAAAGTTGTCGAGTGCTTTTTTCTCGGTCGGAGTCATGGACATTAATGCGGTCAGCACAATCTCTTGTATCATCTAGAAAATAGATGAGTAAATTTTATTACCTTAACCCTTGTTTCTAAGGACGGCTTTCTTAACTTCCAGTATTCCTGAGTCACCATTCCAGTGAACCTCGTAATCGATAACTTCCAACGTCTTTGTGAAGAATGGCGCATCCAGGGCAGTTGTCTCTATCTCACCCCCTTCCCCTACAGGGCTTATCATATACTTTTCCTGCAGCTTTACGAGCTCTTCTATGACATCTTTATCTATTATTATGCCTATCCACGACTTGTCAAGAGGATATGCGAAAACGCCTGATATCATTACTCTGAACCCATTCTCAATCAACTCCTCCAGTAACACTCTCTCATCTATGTGCCATAAAGGATTAATGCATTTCAGACCCATGTCGTTGCATATCTTTTGTATCCTCTCAGCCTGATAGACAGACTTTACCGCGCCAGTGACTATTCCCTCGATGCCGAATCTCTCTCTGGCTTCGGAGATTGCTGATTTCAGGTCTTTGAGCTCATCCTCCTTGACACCCTTCGTGATCTTTTCTATAAGAGGCAGCCCGATTGCTTCTGCCTGGAGTTTTGTCAGTCCGATATTCGGGGTGTGAAACATGTAGCTTTCTTTGTTCTCGGACACGAGCGTTATGAGGCATACGACTTTGTCTGTCTTCATCGCCTTGTGCATCGCAAGCACAGAATCCTTCCCTCCTGAAAAAAGAACCGCAAGCTTCATGGAAAATGATTGGTTTAGGGGTTTATAATTTTAGCATGCTGAACAAAGATGAGATATGGTTACAGCAAGGCTTTTCATAGCAGTCGATATTCCTGAATATATAAGAAGTACAATTTCTGACTTCAGGATACCTTCTGATGCAGCGAAAATCAGATGGGTGGAAAAAGACAACATCCACCTCACTCTCAGGTTCCTCGGGGATACGGAAGAGAAGAGACTGGATGAAATAGTTAATGCCCTCCGAAAGGTCGAATTCAGCCCCTTCCGGTGCAGTGTCAGCGGCTTCGGTGTGTTTCCGGATATGCATCGTCCGAGAGTCATATGGGCAGGCATAACACCTGAAGACGATGTCATATACCTTCACAAAAAGATAGATGATGCATTGGATGATCCCGGTTTCCAGAAGGAAATGTTCACATCTCATATCACCATAGGAAGGGTGAAGATTGTCAGCGACCTCCTTAAGATGGAAAAGCATCTGCATGAGCTAATGGAAAAACACTTTTCAATGGCTTTCACAGTCAGCTGCTTCAAACTGAAGAAGAGCACACTTACTCCTGATGGGCCTGTATACGAAGACGTAATGTCATTCTGATACATTCTAATACATTTTAACGAGTTCGGACAAATAATTCTCATGAGTGCCCTTCCCGTAAAGATAAACGGAACCAAGTTCGGAGAGATAACCATAAACGGGAAGCCTTATGATTCTGATATGACAGTATTCTGGGACGGAAAACTCAGTTACAGGACAAAGGAACATACATTCGAGGTGGGTGAGCTTCTGACAGTACTGAGGCCGGGACCTGAAATCATAGTGATAGGCACTGGAGAGGAAGGTGTGCTGAGAATAGCACCTGAAGTGAACCAGATAGCCGAGCAGAAAGGAATAAAGATGTATGCCGAGAAAACTTCAAAAGCAATAGACCTCTTCAACGCCTTCTCTGATCAGGGAAAGAAGGTGGCAGGTGTTTTTCATGTCACCTGCTGATGGCTGATAAATATGATTGAAATCATAATGCTTGCTTTGGTGCGGATGATAAATGCGATTTACTATTTTTTTGCTGACACACTTGGTCTAAGATTTCTTGATGCTTCCCTCACATACATTTTCATAATGGTTGCGAGTCTCGCGATGATACCCCTTTCCTTCAAGAGCATCTACTACATTTATGCACATCCTAATGAGCATGAGAGTGTCTCTCTCACAAAAATGATAGCCAAGACAGCCATAACGATAGCGGCTTTCTTTTTCTTCGGCTACGCGAATTTCATACGGTTTTCTGTTCCGGCATAAGCTTTTATTTTTCTGGCATGAAAATACTCGTAAGGGCCTGTGGTCTAGCGGCTATGACGCTGCCCTCACACGGCAGATATCGCAGGTTCAAATCCTGCCGGGCCCACTTTATTCTTCACTGTTCTACTTCTTTTCCTGTAGAGGAAGACGCCGATAACGACGGCAAGCAGGGCTATGACCGCGGCTGATAGGAACATATAGTCAAAGTTTAGGACATCATCTTCCCCTCCTATTTCGGAGTAGGGAATATCAGCTTCTGATTCAATTACGCCGAACTGTGTGTTCTCTGTCATGGTCCTGTATCCTTTCTTCGATGCCGTTACGGAAAGCTCGTAGGTGCCTGTCTGCTCTGATTTCACCGTTGCTGGAATGTCAATCTGCTTGGTCGTCCCATCAGGAAGTATGAGCATTGCCTCGATAGATGGATTTTCGGCGTCAGTGACGTATTCAATATGAATGTCTTCACCGAGGATGAATATTTTCGACTTCCGCGTACATGGCGAGGTCTTGCATGTAATGATGTCAAACCCTATTGCGGTTTGTGCGTTTATTGTAAATTGCTTTGAAATCGTCTTCTGAACGGGAGATGTTATCTTTACATATGCTGTGCATATCGACGAGTCCATGTATTCTTCGACAAAATTATCCGAGAATACACCTGTGTATGGTTCATTCTTTTCCATGCTAGAGCTTTTCTCTTCAATGAGAGGAACATGTAAATTCGTGCAATAGATGTAAGGATAATATGTAATCTCTGTATCAGAATCCGCAATTATAGTATAACTAAATGTTATTTCATCACCGATATCGAATGAGTCATCCACATATATAGTACAATTGATATTGGCCAAAGATTCCGCCATGGAAGGTAACAGTAAGACCAAGAAGAATCCGATGATGACAATTTTTCTTCTTTTTGTCATTTTCATATCTAAGATACCTCAATTACGAATCCATATTCAGTAAAGCTTTCATCATTGGCATCCGGGAAATAACTTTTTGCAATCGATGAACAAGTTTTAATACCATCCACAGTGTCACAGATTTGGTCAAATATATATTTGCTAACAATCCATATGTATTCATCACCATGATATGCCTCTTTCATAATAGTCCAGCCAGAGGGCATTGTGATTTCACTTCCTCCAGGCCATTCAACCGGACCGATTCTTACCGCGAAAAGATTCCCTTTAATCAGTTGCCTGTTTTGATATACACTGTCGATGAAATAGTAATCTTCTGCCTCCATGGAAGTATCTTGGTTCAAGCTTACAACGTCCTCCGGAATCTCAAACTTCATCACGTGCGTTTTGAGTGTGTATTCAGTAACTCCAGAATTTTCCAGTGTCGGCTGCGGAATTGAGTTCACCATCAAAGGCTTCAGTGTCGGGTCGCCGAGAAGCATGTAACGGGGCATATCTCCATTCGAAAAACGGTTAGATGCAGTCATTAATGCATTCTTTGATATGATAAAGCTGTCTCCGATTGTCTGATTATCAGAGAATAATTCTATCATCAGTCCTGGTTTGTTCAAGCCCGGAGACTGAGACACATCAACAGCACCTATGTATGCCACAGCGCCTTTCCTCAGGGCATTTGTGCAAAACATAAATTTTTCAGACCCTTTTGCCCTGTCGAAGCTGCAAGTTAGGCAGGCTTCGCTTATTATTATTGAATTGTCCAGATAAGGTATCTGATTATTGCTTATCCCGGCCCAATTAACATTTCCGTGGTCCGTGTACAGTATCATGGACTTGTCCTTCCAGTCATCCGCCTTGGTTCCTGAAGGCGTTGTCTTGACATCGTAACCTATTTTCGACAACACGCTTCCCATTACATAAACAACTGAAGCTGTATTTAACAATACATGTCCCCGTGTCACAAGCATACTGTTCTCATGCTTCGTGGTTTCGTCGTAGAATATGCTTCTTGCTATATTAGATGAAACATCACTGACGCTCATCCCGTAAATCCTTCCGACAGCCATATCCAGAAATTCGTCTCCGTCGCCTGCTTCTGCATAATACCATGCATCTGTGGAGTAATAACAACCAAGTTCATCTGTTCGACCAGCGTCCTCACAAAAATTATAAGATGCATCTATTGCATTCGGCGCTGCGACAATCGTTAGATAATTAATCCCGTATAGATTGGCTTTATTGTCAATTAATTCATCTACTTCCTGATAGACTGAATTTGTTGTGCTCACAAGGAGTTCATGTTTTGAAGACCCCAGAAATGGAGACGCCATGGACGTTTTTCCGTACAATTCATAAACATCGGTAGAGCTTTTGTCCGGCGTCATTCTTTCTTTGACTGTGATATCCAGATCATTCGGATTGACCAATATCATCTTGTCGGTTCCAGTTTCAGAGGCATATTTTTCCTGCATCTCCTGAATGCTGTACTTCTCGCTGCATGTCCTATCCACGTTACCGACGCAGATAACGTCTCTCCCCTGAAATAAAGACTCTCTGTCTAAATCCGTCCCTTCTATCACAAGGGGCACGTCTAGCAGGGAGGCATATGTCGAAGCCAATAGAGCAGTTTCATAGTCATCCTGGACATATACGATTTTGTCAAAAGCTTCCCAATAATAAAGAGCGTCATTAATCGAGATTCTTTTTATTTTATCCTGAGATAGTCCTGCACCTAGGGGCGCCGCGGCGACAAGGAGATTGTCCAGCTCCTGAGGAGTGTCGCCGATTATGGTCAGTCTGTCCAGCGAATACTGCTGCATGAAATAAATTATCGAATCTGCATCGAATGGAGGAATCACGTCTTCCTCGCGGTGGAAAATCAGCGTCGGATACACACATACATCATCAGGGGTTCCATAGCCATTGTTGCATCTTTCGTTGCCTGTCCATGTAGTCACCGGAACGAGCTGCAGGACGTCCTTCCAGTCCGCATCGGAAACAAGAAAGACTTCACCACCAGAATATCTTGACATGTCTTTCTCATTTGGTCCTGCAGGAATTGAAATGTATGTGCATTCGCCGTTCGAGCAGTATTCCGTTGAGCCGCATGCATTCCCACAGCTGCCGCAGTTGATATTGGTATTAAGAATCGTCTCACAACCATTGTAGGAATTGTCATCGCAGTCGCCGAAGCCGCTACTGCAGACAGGGACGCAATATCTTTCGTTGCAGCTAGTCGTCCCATGCTCATTCGTGCAGGCGTTGCCGCAGTAACCGCAATTGTTTATATCATAAGCGAAAAGGTTCGTCTCGCATCCATTCGCCTTGTTCCCGTCGCAGTCGCCGAAGCCATAATTGCACTCACATACATCAGCTTTGCAATAGGAGTTGGAACCGCATGTGCCGTAGCTGCCGCCACAGCCGTCGGAGCCACATTCCCTTCCAGCGCAATCAGGGATGCATCCCTGCGGAAGTACGCACTCATAGCTCTGCTTAGTGGAAGTAAACGGACCGTCCCTGTTCCCCGCATTTCTCCATGTCGTGATTGTCTCCATATCATACGCCCTGAAAGATGTGGTGCTTGGATACCATTTACGGCAATAGGTCAAGTTGTCAATCACAGTACTGCTCAGTCCATCATAATCGGTCATCCATACACCGTTTTCAGTGTGCTGGTTTACCTTTCCGGACCAGTAGGCAATTCTTGGTGTCAGGTCTTCACCTTTGCAGGCATCATTTATGCATGTCTGCCCGGAGGGACATCCGCAGTCCTTGCAGCAACTCGAATGGCTTTCGCCCATTGCCGTGTTGCAGAACAGGTCACCACACCAGCCAATTTCTGAATCATCCGTATAATTTAATGTCTCTATATTTCTGGCCTTTTCATACAAGTCCAGAATGGTATTGCCGCTACTCTCGCCGACTAGAAGAATATTAACATTATATTCATTTTCAGGTATTTCAATGAAGAAATCTATCATATCCCTGATTTCATCAGAAGTCATTGCAGGAACATCACCGGAACTTGTTTTCTCAAAGAAGTCTATGAGGCTGTTTCTCAGGACCTTTTTGAAGTCGCTGTAATTTGAGGCCTCCGCTATACTTGAAATTACAATCAATATGATGAGCGATAATATGATTTCGTTTTTCATATACATTTCATATTTTTCTTTTTTGTTTTATATTGTTTTTCTAGCATGGTGAAACGCAGCAGCAAAGACTGTGCTGTGAGCAGCATGCATCTTTGTATCCCGGTGAGTAGGCTATTTCTAGGCCATCGCAAAGTCCGTTGATATCAGCTGACTGGCATATGGCAAAAACCGTAACCGGAATATGGTAGAAGTCAATTATAGTGTTGTACTCATACGTTTCGGAAAGCCTGAGGCTGAGCTTCAGCGGAGGGCTGGCCGGATATGCGTTTCCCCAGTTCACGCAGTTCATTAGAATTTTGCTTTCCATGAGGTATCCTTCACGGCTGACATCGAACTTGAGGTCATCCAGAAGCTCCTCAAGGTTCCTCTGGAATCTCTGGCACTGCGCCAGCTGGGTTCCGCTGCTGGGCTCGTTTATTATGCTCTCGTTGACGCTCCTTATGATGTTCTTTATGATGTACGGCTGCTTCGTGTCGAAGGGCTCTGACATGTCTATTTTCGAATACGTTATGAATGCCTGCTGCACTGAGAAAAGCATGGTAGCAAGAAATATAGCTGTCACAACAAACATCTGGGCCTTCATGTAAAATATTTGTCGAAGGTGAAATAATAGTTTATATTTTCTTCAGAGGGCTCTTCGAGCCGCAGGCCTCGCACTTGAGGATGTCATCTCTCCCAACCTTCATTATCTTCGTGTCAGGCTTGCAGCAGTTCGGGCAGAGAACGAAGTTCTTCACGTAACTCTCGAGCTTCCTGTTCATCAGCGGACCCGGAAACCTTCCCTGAAAAATCACCTTGTTTCCGCTTTCCTCATAAGATGTTGCAAGGTCCTTTGCAATCACCTTGAGCATGTGCTTCGGGTCTCTTCTGAGCTCGGTTGCGGCATCCCTGAAGTTGACGAATATGGTACGCGCCCCCTGTATGAGCACCTGCGCCCTTGGCATTGTAAATCTTCCGGATTCCTTGCAGTCTTCCGGCATCTTGCATATGCACCTCTCCAGAAGATTTTCATAGTCTGTCATCGCTATCCCTCAAGACTAATTTGGAAAGTTAATATAAAAGCCTTCTGAACAGGGAAAACATATTTTTATAGCAGCATGCGCAATGCTCTAGTATGAAGCCTTTCATAGTATACTGCTCGAAAACTGGCAACACGAAGAAGATAGCCGAAACAATGGCTGATGAGACTGGTACTGAAGCGCATAACATCAGTGATGTCAGGAATGTGCCTAAGGGCACTTTCCTGCTGACAGGCTCAGGGGTCTACGGCGGCAATGCTGGCAAGGGCATACTCAATTTCATCGAAAGCCTGCCTAAGGTGAAATCCGGAAAGGCAGCAGTATTCGAGACATCAGGTGACGGCAAGAAGATTGTCGCCGGCGAGCAGATGAAATGGGCGCTTGAGAAGAAAGGCTATAAGGTCACCGGAAGCTTCGTGTGCTCCGGAACAATGTTCAAGATTTTCAGGCGCGGTTATCCGAAGCCAGAACATTTTGAGCAGGCAAAGAAATTCGCAAAAAGCCTTAAGTAGCTATTTCGCGTGAACAGGAACCGGTTCTTTCTGCGTCTCTTTCTGGGGCTCCGCGTGGGCAACAGCCATGGCCACGTCTTGGAGCGCTTTCATTCCCGCCTTCACCGCATGGAAGCTGAACGTTATTCCCAATGCAATAAGAAGCCTCTCGAACAGCGTTACCGGTATCGCTGCTATCCACATCTCGGCCGGTATGGCGAATGCCCAGAGATACATCACGGAGCCTACAGAGTGGTCGACAAAAGCGGTTCCCAGTGAGTATGAATAAGTCTGCGCTATCGGATGCTTCAGCAGCGAATCTATCTGCTTCTTGAACTGGATGACCACCAGCGGAATGACCCAGAATAGAGAGTAGAACCATACCTGCTGGCCTATCGGATGCGCCATGAATGCGATCATCATGGCAATTGGTATAATCATGAGCCTCCTGTCGCCCCTGAAGCTCCTTGCGAAGTACAGTGAACCGAAAAGTATCGGGAAGAACACGGCTATGCTTATGAGGCTGTCCGCGGAATACATCCCGATAGCCACTCCGATAACCTGAGACAGGACGATTGTGGCTGCTCCGAGTCCCATTCCGAGAAGTCCTCCGAGAGCGGGGCCGAACATCACAGCGAGCGAGAAGTTGAATTCAGTCCCCATTATGGGGAACATCTTCGTCTGGGAAAGCACGATGAAAAGCGCTGCGAAAAGCACTGCGAACATTATCTTCGGGATGCGCATCTTCTTTTCCAGTTCCTTTTTCCTGACTTCTATTTTCTCATGAACATGATTCGTCATCCAATCACCTATACATATCCGAGTTCCTTGTTCTTCTGGCGCTCGAAATTTATCCTGTTCTTCTTCATATAAGCATCTGCGACGTCCTTTCCGTCAACACCGAGTATAAGCAGGGCGCCGAGGAAGAAGTGGAGTGAATCTATCATCTCTTCCAGTATTTCATCCTTCTTTTCTTCCAGCGCCTCGGGTTCCTTGAATCCCTTCTTCCACCAGCGGTTGACCTCATCGCCGGCTTCGGCAAGCTCGTCTATGGCAGCGAAGAGGGTCCTCACGAACATGTCCCTTTTCTTTTCCGGGGAATTCTTCCAGAAATCGAAGCCATGCTCCTCCTGAAACTTCCTCTGAAGTGAAAGGAGTATGTCCATTCCTTCCTGAACTTTCTTCAGCTTCCCGTCCATAGAAACACCGTTAAATGTTAACTATTAATCTGATATCATTAATATTGTTTTTTCTCAGGAGGCAAGTTTTTAAGTCGCCAATGGTAATTATTGTAATTCGCGAGATGGTTGTACGATGACAAAAAAAGCCGTATTTGAGATAAGGATTCATGGCCGCGGAGGCCAGGGAGCGAAGTCCGCGTCCCAGCTCATTGTCGAAGCCGCGCTTGACCAGGGAAAGCAGATACAGGCGTTCCCGGAATACGGACCTGAGAGGACAGGCGCTCCGATGAAGACATATGCACGGATATCGGACAAACCCATTACCACTTATGAGCCTGTGCTTGAGCCGGACATAGTTCTTGTCATAGACCCGACACTCGTAGGCCAGGTGGATGTCACACAGGGACTTGGAAAGGACGGCATACTTGTCGTCAATACGGTTGAAAGCACAGATGAACTGAAAAAGAAGACCGGTTTCACAGGCAAGATATACACGGTTGACGCAACAGGAATTTCCATAGACCTTCTGGGAAAGAACCTCCCGAACACCCCTATCATAGGGGCGCTGATAAAGGTCACGGGTGTCATTGACATAAAGTATGTCGAGAAGAGGGTTGAAGGCATGTTCCTGAAGAAAATAGGAGTTGAGAAAACCCAGGCCAACATTGATGCTATCAAGAGGGCGCATGACGAGGTGAAATGATGAGCAAGGAAAAGTACCCGACAAAGGAAAGCATCGGAAAGAAGCTCGGATGGAGGGAGATACCCATAGGAGGTCTCATAACCAGAAGGGCGTCGGCCCTCATGAACAAGACAGGTTCCTGGAGGTCATTCAGGCCAGTCATAGATGAGAGCAAGTGCATAAACTGCTCGTTCTGCGTGACGCACTGCCCAGACAACGCGGTGCATTTCAAGGACGGGAAGAGAAGCCCTATAGATCTGGACTACTGCAAGGGATGCGGCATATGCGCCAGCGTCTGCCCGGTGAAGTGCATAAAGATGGAAGAGGAGACAAAATTCAAGAAGTGATGATTATGGCAACAGCGAAAGGAAAGATATTTCCGCTCACAGGGAATTACGCAATAGCAGAGGCAATGAGGCAGATAAATCCTGATGTCGTGGCCGCGTACCCGATAACGCCACAGACATCGATAGTGGAGACATTCTCAAAATTCGCCAACGACGGGAAGGTCGACACGGAGATGGTCAGAGTGGAATCGGAGCATTCGGCGATGTCCGCATGCGTCGGCGCAGCCATGGCAGGCGCAAGGACAATGACAGCCACATGCTCAGCAGGCCTTGCGCTCATGTACGAGATTGTCGGTGTCGCATCAGGGCTCCGATGCCCCATAGTGATGCCGGTAGCAAACAGGGCGATATCCGCGCCAATCAACATCCACTGCGACCACTCGGACAGCATCGGCGCGCGAGACCTTGGATGGATTCAGATTTACAACGAGACCGCTCAGGAGGCTTACGAGAATGTCTTCCTTGCAGTCAGGCTTGCGGAGCATAAAGACATACAGCTTCCCGTGATGGTCTGCGAGGATGGTTTCATCACTTCGCACTGCGTCCAGAATGTCAAGATTTACGATGACGAAACCATGAAGAAGTTCGTCGGCGAGAACAAGCCTGAGCACGCGCTTCTGGACCTTAAGAATCCGATAACTGTCGGTGCCATTGAACTGCAGGATTACTTCTTCGAGACCAAGAGGCAGCAACAGGATGCGATGGAGAAGGTTCCGGGTGTCTTCCTGAAAGTAGGCAATGAGCTCTCCATGCTGACAGGCAATGATTATGGTTTCTACGAGGAGTACAAAATGAACGACGCCGAGGCTGTGATAGTTACAATGAGTTCAGCTGCAGGAACAACGCGTGCTGTAGTAGACAGGATGAGGGCTGACGGCAAGAAGGTTGGTCTTCTTAGGATAAGGCTTTTCAGGCCGTTCCCGTACAAGGAAGTTGCAAAGGCACTCAGCAGGGCAAAGAACGTTGCAGTGCTTGACCGTTCAATGTCATTCGGCGCAAACGCGCCTCTCTACGGTGAGATAATGAATGCACTTTATCCGATGGAAAAGAAGCCGGGTCTTCAGAGCTACACATTCGGACTTGGCGGAAGGGACCTTCTCGAGAGCCACGTGGAGCATGTTTACAAGGAAATGCTTGCAGGAAAGGTCAGCGACGGAAAGAAGTATCTTGGACTAAGGGAGGAGACTGTATGAATCCCAAGGAACTTGCACAGAAAATCTCGAACAATCCGAAGTTCACTTCAGGCCACAGGATGTGCGGAGGCTGCGCAGCCCCGATAATAGTCAAGACCATACTCGCTGCCACTGACAAGCCGGTTGTCGCGGCCAATGCAACAGGATGCCTTGAGGTCGCCAGTACAATTTATCCATACAGCAGCTGGGACATACCATGGATACATTCAGCTTTCGAGAATGCTCCTGCAACGATATCCGGCGTCATAGCCGCATACGAAGCCATGAAAAGGAAAGGGAAGATGAAGGAGGATGTCAAGTTCATCGCTTTCGGCGGTGACGGCAGCAGCTACGACATCGGCATTCAGTCACTTTCAGGAGCTCTTGAAAGAGGGCATGATTTCGTTTACGTCTGCTATGACAACGAGGGCTACATGAACACAGGCGGCCAGAGGTCAAGCTCAACCCCCCTTGGCGCATCAGCCACAACCGATCCTGCAGGAAAGAATAAGCCAGGCAAACAGGAGAACAAGAAGGATCTCGTCAAGATAGCCGCCGCCCATAATATTCCGTATGTTGCAAAGGCTTCTGTAAGCAACCTTACAGACCTTGCAATGAAAGCCAAGAAGGCATTCGAGACCAAGGGACCGGCAGTCCTTGTGGTGCTTTCCACATGCCCGACCATATGGGGAACACAACCCAAGGATACCATAACCCTTGCCAAGAGGGCGGTTGACAGCTGCTCATGGCCGCTCTATGAAATAGAGAACGGAGAATACAAGCTCAACTACAAACCCGCCAACAAGATGCCTGTCGCGGATTTCATGAAGCCCCAGAGAAGGTTCAAGCACCTCTTCGTTCCGGGAAATGAATTCATGCTTGAAAGAATCCAGAAGAACGTTGACAGTGAATGGGAAAAGCTCAGGAAATTGTGCGGAGACTCTTAATTCTTAACTGAAAGCAGGTTGAACTTTGTTATTATACCTGTTATTTTTCCTTCCTTTGCCACGAGCACGCCCTGCCTGAAGTTCAGCAGCTCGGGTAGTATGCTCACAGAGTCGCTCTCGCTCACTATCGGGAACGGGGCGTCCATTATCTCTTTGATCTTTATGTGAGCCGGATTCTTACCCATATGCCTGATTATGGTGTTCTCGTTTATCGAGCCTATCACCCTTCCCCTGTCCATCACGGGTATCTGCGATATGTCGAAATTATGCATCAGGCTGACAGCCTTCTTGGCGCTGTCAGTAGGCCTGAGTGGGATTATGCTCTTTGACATTATGTCTCCGCATACTGTCACTTTCTTTTTATTCTGCAATACTGTGAGAATAGAATTCACGGTGGAAAGCCTTGGGTTGACCTTCTCTGTCTCGATTTTCGCGACATGCGCCTGAGAGATGTTTGCGAGCCGTGCAAGCTCTGTCTGGGAAAGGCCTGATGATTCCCTGAGCTCCTTGATATACTTTCCGGTTATCATAATTAACTATAATAAGTCCTTTCAGTTATATAGGAAACGGGGTTTCAAGACCGTGAAGCCTGTATGTAAATCTTCTCTGCCCCTCCCATTCGGGAATAATGTATTCCGCCTGCCTCCTGACAGCACTTTCAAAATTAATGTACTGATTATTCAATGACCGTCCTTCTCCGCAGTTTTCATCAAGATTGCTCTTGGTGTTGCTCATGAACTCGCCTATCCTTTCATTGATCCTGTTGAGGTATTCGAGAACATCGGGGTCATTTTCATTGGCCACTGCAATCCGTAGCTTCCTGTAAGCATCTGATTTTGAAAGTTCCGTCATGAAATTCTTGGTCTTTGAAGGCACGATTAATTATTTGGTTCGTTGATTTAAATTTGTAATTATTTTTCGTTCAGTACTTATAACTATCAGGAATATTTCAAGCCTAATCAATATAGTAAACAATATAAATGTCCCAGGTTAAATCTCAGTATTCGCGCGGTTCTCCGCGCTATAAAAAGAAGGTGATATAAAATGGCAGAAAAGCATATAATTTCTTCGGAATCCGTTACCGAAGGGCATCCGGACAAGATGTGCGACCAGATAAGCGATGCTATAGTAGACGAGGCTCTCAGGCAGGACCCGAACAGCAGGGTGGCCATAGAGACAGGCACCAAGAACGGCGGGGTCATGGTTTTCGGTGAGATGACAACCGGCGGCTACATCGACATCCCGACCATAGCAAGGGAGACGATAAAGAAGATAGGCTACACAAAAGCCGATTACGGGATAGAATACGAGACATGCACCGTATGGTCCCAGATAACCGAGCAGTCTCCTGACATAGACCAGGGCGTCAGCAATGACAGGGGTCTTCACAAGGAGCAGGGCGCGGGTGACCAGGGCATGATGTACGGATACGCATGCAATGAGACACCAGAACTGATGCCGCTTCCCATAACCCTTGCGCACAAGCTTACGGCAAAGCTGGCAGAGGTTAGGAAGAACGGCACCCTCAAGTGGGTAAGGCCGGACGGAAAGTCTCAGGTCTCAGTTGAATACGATGAAGTATGGAAGCCCGTGAGGGTTGATACAGTTGTCGTATCAACGCAGCATGACCCGGACATAACTCACAGCGAGATAAAGGAAGCAATAATCTCAAAGGTCATCAGGCCGGTCTGCAAGGAATGGCTGGATGAAAAGACAACGTTCCACATCAATCCGACAGGCGCATTCGTCAGGGGCGGACCATATGCAGACGCAGGCCTCACAGGAAGGAAGATAATAGTGGACACGTACGGCGGCGTAGGACGGCACGGCGGCGGAGCCTTCTCGGGGAAGGACCCTTCAAAAGTCGACAGGTCAGCTGCATATGCGGCGCGGTACATCGCAAAGAACATAGTCAAGGCCGGTCTCGCAGAGAAGTGTGAAGTGCAATTGGCTTATGCAATCGGTGTCGCAGAGCCTGTATCAATTCATGTGGACACATTCGGTACGAACAGTATACCTGAAGAGAAAATAACAGCACTCGTCAGGAAGCACTTCCCGACAAAGCCTTCAGACATTGTAAGCGTGCTCGACCTGAAGAAGCCAAAATACCAGGACACAGCATCATACGGGCATTTTGGAAGAACAGGACCTGGTTTCACATGGGAAAAAACAGACAAAGCGGAAATTCTTAAGAAAGAGGCAGGGCTTTAAGCCCCCTCAATTTTTCTTTTATGCAGAACACTTTTTGTCATACATATTTTCCGGACAGTACCTCCGAGTGTAAATTTCTACCAAAGTAGATTCAGAACCGGTATCATGGGAAGCTGGATTTTTGTATTATGTCTGCATTATGGTCTTTCTAGCGGACGGCGATTTACCAAAGAAGTTCTTTTGTTGTCCTTTATGAATCTCTTAGGATAAGATTGACGAGAAGGATGCATAAAGACCTATAAACAAAAGACACGTAAAATGGATAAAAGATACATAAAAAATGAATAATAGAAACATTTATAAATGCACGATGCGCATAATGTCTTATGGTATCAAAATATGACGTTTTTTACGTTATTGCATCTGAGGGAGAGATCAGGCCGAAAGACATAGCGGAAGCCATGAACAAGCCGGAAAGCGAATATAAAGCAATTTTCAATCATGTAATGAGTCTGGAGAAGGAAGGATATGTCAGAAGAAACAGGACCGTAAAAGTCGTCCTGGACAGCGAATCGAAGAAACTGTTCGGATTGATATCGTTTTGCATGAAGAATCGCATCAACTATAATCTCATGCTCAAGAAGACCATGGTCGGGTTCATCCTAAAAGCTGCAAGAAAGGAATTTTTCACGAACAAAGACGTAGGAATCCACCCCCAGACTTTCAGTCTTTATGTTAGTGCCCTGTCAAAATACGGTTTATTGCTCGTTATGTCAAAAAAGCCGCTGAAATGCAAGTTGCTGAGGCACCATTTCCTTACGGAGTTGGCAGGTTTCTTCGGCAAAAAGATAGAATTCTACACGGATGTCAAACGCAGCCTCATACCGGAAATCGAAAAGGAGCTGAGGAAATACCGGAGAAATCTCAGGATCGAGTATACCGCAGTCGAAGATAAAGAGAGAAACAAGGAGGCCGATTACATTTATTCCAGTCTCAATCTTGAAGGGAACCCGCTGACGCTGCCTGAAACGCAGAAGCTGATACTCGAGAACATTGTACCGGAAAAGCGCAAGCTTGAGCATATACAGGAAACGACTAACTACAGGAAAGCCGTGGACCTCATGATGGGAAACGCGAAAAAGAAAGTGAAGCTGGACCTCGGCCTGATTCTCGAGTACCATAAGATTGCGATGTCTCACATCTTCGGCGCAGGGAATATAAGAAAGCACAACGTGAGAATAAAGTTCAATCCTGATTTCAAGACATGCGACTGGAATCTGGTGCCATTAAAACTCGGCGAGTTGCTGGAAAAATACCGGGAATTCGAGAGCAGGAAAGGGTACACCGCAGATATAATAAGATTCGCTTCATTCTTCCACAACGAGTTCCAGCGGATACATCCTTTTACTGACGGCAACAGCAGGATATCCAGATTGCTGATGCTGCATATATTCAGGAGCCATGGAATCCCCGTCCTTGACCTTCCCCTAGGTTATTTCGATATGTATCTCAATCTCACCAAGAGATCGACGAAAAGGGACGATGAATCCTTCAATTATCTTGTAGAGGAAATCATACTGATGAACCTGAAAGGCATAAACCGTACCTGAAAGCTCTTCGGAACCGTCCTCTGCATGATCCTCGACGAGCGTACATAGCGATTTCTTTCCACTGACTCTTGGTTTTCTTTAGCAACGGCTTTGCCCGAATGTTCAAAATT
>JAFGFG010000001.1 GCA_016931255.1 Candidatus Aenigmatarchaeota archaeon | reverse complement strand
GGTCTAGAAGCATGCTTTAATTTCTACTATTGTAGATAAGACGGTGATAAGAATGGTATCGAAGGTCTAGAAGCATGCTTTAATTTCTACTATTGTAGATCATTTCATAAATATCAACTACTCGGTGGGTCTAGAAGCATGCTTTAATTTCTACTATTGTAGATCGCTAGTACCGGAAGTTGCCGCTTACATGATGTCTAGAAGCATGCTTTAATTTCTACTATTGTAGATCAGTTCGGGAATATAAAATTTCTTTATCGTCTAGAAGCATGCTTTAATTTCTACTATTGTAGATAACATAGTCACGTTGTTTTATGACTTCAGTCTAGAAGCATGCTTTAATTTCTACTATTGTAGATCAAACTGACAGCGTGATAACATGACACTTGTCTAGAAGCATGCTTTAATTTCTACTATTGTAGATAGACATAGTGTAGACGTTCGTATGTATGAGTCTAGAAGCATGCTTTAATTTCTACTATTGTAGATATCCTGAATATCACCGAACCTGTCACAGGTCTAGAAGCATGCTTTAATTTCTACTATTGTAGATTGATCTTCAGGGATGTTCATACATCAGGGTCTAGAAGCATGCTTTAATTTCTACTATTGTAGATGTTTCAACTTGGCGAGTTGTTTTTCGGTCTAGAAGCATGCTTTAATTTCTACTATTGTAGATAATAGGTCCTGCCAGACTACATCTTTCGGTCTAGAAGCATGCTTTAATTTCTACTATTGTAGATGTAATATTTGTGACGTCAGGTCCAACTAAGTCTAGAAGCATGCTTTAATTTCTACTATTGTAGATTCACACAAATAGCATGAGGGAAACGGTTGTCTAGAAGCATGCTTTAATTTCTACTATTGTAGATGATATTTAACAACATTAATATATAGCGGGTTCGAATGCTGGTTCGAATATCATACACAGCATTAATGCGCAATGAGTAAGAAGGTCTATGGGGGCAAATACAGTCTTTATAGGTGAAAAGAAGGCAGGGAAACAGGAATTTACACTTGCCACCTATTTTGCAAGGAAATCCCACATATTACGGGCACAATATAAAACAGAATTAAAAGTATTTGTATATTTATGTGCCCACATAAATAAGGCAAATATCAGAATATAAGGGCACAAAAT
Source organism: Candidatus Aenigmatarchaeota archaeon (assembly GCA_016931255.1). Taxonomy (GTDB): domain Archaea; phylum Aenigmatarchaeota; class Aenigmatarchaeia; order QMZP01; family JAFGSV01; genus JAFGFG01. The sequence continues at coordinate 148,907 of JAFGFG010000001.1, read as the reverse complement.
CATAACAAAAAACAATAACTTTATATATTCTTGTGCCCATACAATACATATGGTTTATTTAGAAAAGATTGAACGGGGAAGCAAGACATATTATTATGTCACAAAGAACTTCAGGACTAGTGATAAGAAGTGGAAGAAAATAAGAAAATATGTTGGTGACAAGCCCCCCACAAAAGAGCAGACAAAGAAGGCTGTTGTAGAGATTGAAAAAGAAGCGTTGAAAAAAGGCCTCATGAAGCCTGCTTCTAAATATGCTTATTTGAGCAATGAAGAAGCAGAGAAATTGCAGGATTTGAAAGAGGTCTTTAAGGAGTGGTACGGAAAATTAGGTGCTGTTGGAAAGAAGAAGTATGAAGAAGATTTTGTTGTGAGATTCACATACAACACAAATGCTATTGAAGGCAACCGTTTAAGCCTTCGTGAAACAAGCATGATTTTAACAGAGAACGTTATTCCCGCTGGTGCTACCCCCAACGATTACAATGAAGCCATAAACTCAAAGGACTGTTATGAATTTATGAAGGAGTATGGGGGCGAATTTAATCAGAAGTTTTTACTGAAAATTCATGAACTTCTCACTAAAAACACTAACTGCAAGATTGTAGGCAGCTATAGGGATCATGAAGTCAGGATTTCTGGTTCGGAATGGATCCCTCCGACTCATGAAAAGGTTAAAGAAGAAATGAGAAGAATTTTCCAGTGGTACTATTCTACTAGAAAGAAACTGCACCCCGTTGAATTGGGTGCAATCTTGCATAATAAATTAGTCAGGATTCACCCGTTTGCTGACGGGAATGGGAGAACGTCAAGAGTTATAATGAACTGGATATTGATGAAGAACAACTTCCCGATGTTCTTTATAGAATTAAGAGATAAAATCAAGTATTATGATGCGGTTGAAGAAGGGGATAAGGGCAATGATGAAGCAATGGTGCATTACATTGCCAAAGTGCTGATGGAACAACATACATTTAAATCAGGGGTGAATTAAACAACATTAGTATATAGCGGGTTCGAATGCTGGTTCGAATATCTTACACAGCATCACTTATTCTTTCAGTGGGCGTAATGTATCATGTCTCGTCAGCTCGCAGAACACCGATGGGTATATTATCCGTAACCACTTCAGGCTCCCTTAAGGAACGGATAACTTATTATTATCCGTCCAGAATACTCGAGATTTCAAGTTGTACAGTATAACCTTATAAGATAATAATCAAATATTTTTCTATGCAGATATTCTCTTCACCTATAGATAAAAAAATACTGGATTAGTACCAATATAGGATTCTAGGATTCTCAGTTCCGAAAGAACTTCTTAAGGTATCCAAAAAGAAACTTGAACCATACGCTGAGGATTTGGATTGGGTAATCAAGACAGAGAAGACGGGCGATAGATCTGATATGAGGATAGAACCAAAGAAGAGAAGGATAGGCCACAATAAAATATCTCCAAGGGAACTCAGGGATATGATGAGAAGGCTAATGATATTTGAGAACGAAATAGCTCGTGACGTAAATTATGAAGAAAGAGAATCAAGCATAGGTGTTACCGATATAGGTAGAGTTGATGAGGGATCTGGAATATTCTTCACTGAAAACAGAGGGCTGCTGTCTATCACTTATGATATATTTTTCAGACTGAAACTTGAGAATGATAAGCCTGATATTTCTGATGAGATTTTCGGACAGACGATAGAGGAAAAGATCAATGAGTTCAAGAAAGATAAGGAATTCATGAAAAGTGATTTCATCAAGAAAGTCATGAAGAAAATGGAAGAACTCTTGGAAAAGCACAGCAAAAAGAAGTGATTGAGTTACCCGTTTTCATGGAATCTATATCGGTGTCGAAGCTAGCTCTCACAACTACATGACTCATATTATAATTAATTATAATGCTACGTCAATTCATTCATCCAACATACTTATAATTTTCCATTCACTTTTTTCCAATAGAGATTCGAATAAAGAATATGAGTTCCAATCCAATTCATCGTAGCTGAATAAAAAATAGTCAGTATCTGTAATTACAGAATCTATCCAAGACGTTACAGAGTTATCGTACCAAGTGTCTTCATTCAATAAATAGACTTCACTATTCTCATTGTTTATTTTCCCTTGATAAGAACCATCCTGAGGTTCAATTAAAGGTGCATCATTCAAATACTTTAAATCAGAAATCGTTTCTATTCTTTGTGTGGTAAAAGCTATCATACAATGCCCAGAGATTTCTTCAATGTTTGGATCATACAAAGATCCACAAACAATATTGGGAAAAACATTTTCAGTTATATCAACTCGTACAACATCATCGATGTACCATGATTTTCTAAAAGTTGCCCAATATTTAATTTCATTATCACCATCTTCGGGATATTTCCATCCTTCCAAAATTATGGCGTTTCCGTCACATTGACTCAGAGCATAATTATATTCGGCCTTGAAAAGTAAAGAATAATCCTCGCAATCTCCTCCTCCATTTTCGATAATTTCACTTATAGAACTTATTTTATCTCCAGACGGTGTATAATCATAAATGTATTCTAAATCAAGTTTTTCTGAATTTATTAACCAAAAACAACCGAGTTTTATACGACACTCATCATCGACATCAAAGCAATGATTATCTATGTACATTTTAATGTTTTCTTGATCACTTGAATCGTCTAAAATGGAGTTCATTTTGTACCAATCTAATGATTCACTAATTTCTTTTTTGTATTCATCAACATCGTTAATCAAATCAAGAGTCTCATCTCTTAGATTCGAATAATCAAATTCTAAAATATTTCTTTCCTTTTCTACAATTTCAAGAGACGAATTAGTCTTAGAAAGACTTTCATTTAAAAATCTAATCTGGTCATTCAAAGAGTTTATTTCCACTGATTGGCTATTCATAACATCTTGGAGAATTGATATTTCATTACTTAATTGGTTGGAATTGGTAACTAAGAAAAATATAATAAAAATAGTTATGGTTAGAGCAATGTGAATATTATATTTTTTATTGTATCGAATAATCATCCTTCCACCATAAAGAGCTTATCCTTTCACTGAATTAAGAATTTAACCGTTGTAACCTTTTTTCATTCTCCATCGGATGCATTCCACTTTTTAAAGTTTTGCAGCTCATTAGATTTTGGTTATCATGGAAGAAATACCTGAAATAGTATTCGAGGAGTATGGCGTGCTCCCTGCACTGAAGAGGATTCTGGAAAACGATATCAGTGAATGCTATAGGCTTGGGATGTGGAAAGAATACAACAATGCGGTGAACAATTACTTAAAGATGGGATTCGCTCAGGAAAGCCGCCCTGTCTGTCAGGACATCAATTCCGTGTGAGACTCATTTCTCATTGGATTGACCGTTTTTAAGCAACTTCTGCAATCTAATATCATGAGAGACCATTCCCCAGAAAGGGACACCACGCGCTTCAGGAAGTTCGTCAAGCGCATACTCGGAAAGAGAAGCGGCAGGCACGGGAAACGCAACTGAGTGGCTAATTGGCTTTCTTCTCCATTTCCCTCAGGTATTTCACCATGTCGCTCATCGTGACGATTCCCACCACATGGTTGTTGTCTATTATCGGAAGCTTCTTTATTTCCTTGCTTTCCATGATGTCCACGGCATCCTCTATTGTGCTTTCCTTCTTCAGCGTTATGAGTTCCTTTGACATCACGTCGGCCACTCTGATTTCTTCAGGGTTGAGTCCGTTGGCCACGACCTTCTGGACGATGTCCCTTTCAGTGAGGATTCCCACGGGGCCGTTTTCATCGACAACAACAAGGCAGCCTATTCCCACTGCCTTCAGAATCTGCCCGGCATATTTTATGCTCTTGTCAGGATGTACCAGAGTCACCTCAGAGTGCATTCTTTCCTCAAGCTTGTGAGCCATGAATAGAATTTGAATGCAATTAATAAAAACATTGCTTTTCTACTCGATAGAGAAGTACAGCCTGCGGTTGTTCTTTCCTTTGTTCTCGCATTTCAGGAGCTTTATGGGGCCTATCTCTTTCGTGTTCTTCACGTGCGTGCCGCCGTCAGCCTGTCTGTCTATACCCTTTATGTCGACTATGCGTATCTCTTTTATCCCCGGCGGAAGACCTTTTGCGAGCTTTGAAAGGCTTTCCTCTTTCTCCGCGTCTTCCCGCGTTATGAAAGAGACCTCCACATCCGCGCCCTTTGCAGCCTTTTCGCTGGCTTCTTTCACGAAGCTGTCCATGACCGAGGGGTCATAATCATCGAGCGAGAAGTCTATTCTCGTCCTGTCAGATGATATTTGGTTGCCTGTTATCAGCGCGCCTGTCCTTTCGTTTATTATTCCGCTTATTATATGGGACGCCGTATGCGACCTCATGTGCTTGTACCTGCGGTCCCAGTCTATCTCGCATCTGAATGTATCGCCCTCGTTTATCTGGTCAGGCCCGCAGGCTTTCACCTCGTGGCTTATCTCGCCGCCGAACTTCCCGACGAACACGACGTCAAAAGCAGCGCTGTCCGAAAGCCTGGTCATCTTTCCTGTGTCGTAAGGCTGGCCTCCTGCGTTGGGATAGAATGCAGTTTTGTCGAGCACCACGAATTTTCCGTCCGTAACCTTCATGACGGTTGCCTCGAATTCCCTAAGATAGGAATCTGTCATATAGAGAGCTTTCATAACCAGATATTCCCATCAGGATTATAAAAAACAGCTAATCTCCTATCTCCAGTTCTATTCTCCACATCTGGAGAACAAGGAAGACGAGAATCGCCGCTATTATGGCAGGCACGTACATGCCGGCTCCTACTGCAAGTCCGACCCCTGCTGTGACCCACAGTGTCGCAGCTGTCGTTATCCCCTTTATCCTTATCTTGGAACCCATGATTGTACCCGCACCTATGAAACCGATTCCTGTCACTATTCCCGATGCGACCCTTGCGGGGTCCATGTCGAACTGGCCGACAGAAACTATGGTGAAAAGGCACGCTCCCATGGAAACAAGCATATGTGTCCTGAGTCCGGCAGGCTTTCTTCCAATTTCCCTTTCAAGGCCTACGAGCGCTCCGAGGCCAAGTGCTATCACAAGCTGGAGTGCCATGAGCGCATACTCTTCCCACATGAATATTATTTGTCCCAGCCCGTTAAAAAGGGTTCTTTTCCGGGAGCGCTTTTCCTAAAAGGGTTCAGGCGTTCTAATTTAAGGCATGGAGGGAAAAAAGAATCAGGTGCTTTCATGGCTTGGTTATGGCAGAGGGACATAGACGACGAGAAGAGGACACCTCATGCCGTCATGAAGATGAAAAACATGCTCGGCCACAGGGAATTCAGGATGAAAAGCGCTGAAAAGGAGCTAAAATCCCTTGGGCTCAAAGCCGGACATAATATTCTCGATTTCGGATGCGGCTCCGGTGTTTATACATTTGCAGCTGCAAAAATTGTCGGTGATGAGGGTACAGTCCATGCAGTTGACATCCATCCCACTGTGATATACGACATAGAGAGCCGCGCACTGAAGCTCGGGATACGTAACATAGACACCATCTACTCCGACCTGGAGACAGGCATAGGAAGGGGGAGCGTTGACATGGTCATTTTCTATGATGTCCTGAGGAAAGCTGAGAAGAGACGGGAACTTCTTTCGGAAGCGCATAGGGTGCTCAAGAAGAGCGGGACGCTTCTGGTGAAGCAGTCGGGAATGAAAACCGACCGTGTGAAAGACTTCGTCCTCAAGGACGGATTCTTCAATTATATGGGCAATCACGGGAAGATAATGAAGTTCGGGAAGATTCTCGGAAAGTTCACCGAGATATCATAACCTATTTTAATCAGTTCCGCCATAAGAACAGTAATTCTGGTGATTTGCATGAATGAAGACATAATATCCGGTCAGAAAGGGACAGGGCTTGATGAATGGGCAAAGAAGATGAAGATAGACCCTCTTTTTGCAGGAAGCCTTGCAGAGGCGATAGACGAGCCGGATGAGACACCTTACCTTCTCAACGCCATAACGGACGGATTTCCCGGTTTGGGAAAGAATGCCAAGAAGGAAGTGAGGAATGCGCTTCTGCGCGTGCAGATTTTTTGTTCCATACACGGAAATACCGACCCGATAAAGATCAGCAAGCAGCTTTTCATCGCCCAGACTGTCGAAAGGCTGCTATTTGGTTCAAATATTCTCATGACAGAGGGCATGGAAGAGGAAGAAGAGGAACCGAGGAAGAGCAAAACCAAGAAGTAATTTATTTTAGCTTCCCGATAATTATGATGTGGAAGAATGGACATACTGACAGTTTTGCTTTTATCTCTCATCGCCGGCGCATCAACAGCAGTTGGCGGGGTAATCTACAATTACAAAAGAATATCTAAGAGGGTGCTTCAGGCAGCGCTCTCCGGTTCCACCGGTGTCCTTCTTGCGATACTCCTCCTTGGCGCGATGCCCAGCGCGATAACCCTTGGAGGCATCGGATATGCATCATTGGGCTTCATACTGGGCGGCGTGGTCTTCATGGTCACGGGATTCCTTTTCCCTCATACTTACCTCAACGAGAAATACGAGGACAGGCTTTATTCCATACTCAAGACAGGATCCCTTATTTTAACAGGTTTGGTACTGTACAACTTTACAGCAGGCCTTGTCTTCGGCTCGGGCTCTGCATTCTCAGGCGCAATGGGCGCGGCGATTTTCATAACTCTCATACTCCAGAACATTCCAAGGGGAATCGCACTCTACAGTCCGCTTGAGCAGACAGGGATGATAAAGAAGAAGATATTCCTTATGCTGCTGTTCTCAGCTGTGCCGCTCTTCGTGGGTTCAGCAGCGATGTTCGCTGTCATCAGCGGAGCGCTTCCCGTGGTTCTCTCAACAGGCATGGCATTCTCAGCAGGCGCGATGTCATTCATCTTCATAGACCAGATGATGCCCATAGTCAAGGGCGGCCGCGACATGCATGAGACAGCGATAGCGATGTTCATAGGCATATTCATAGGGCTTCTTCTTCTGGGGATTTAGATGGTAACGGTTCTCAGGCTTGGCCACCGTCCGGGAAGGGACCCGCGCATATCAACGCACTGCGCTCTTGTGGCAAGGGCATTCGGCGCTGAAAAGCTGGTTTATACGGGAGTAAAGGACGATGACATGGAAAATTCCGTGAAGAGGATAGTCGGGAACTGGGGCGGCGATTTTGAAATACATCACGAGAAGAGCTGGAGGAAGGTCGTGAAATCATTCAGCGGAATATCCGTCCATCTCACAATGTACGGACTTCCCCTGCTAAAGGAGATAGGCAGGATACGCGAGGGAAAGGACATGCTCGTTATCATCGGAGGGGAGAAGGTGCCCATGGAAGTCTATCATGCAGTTGACTTCAACATAGGCGTCACCAGCCAGCCGCACTCGGAGGTCGCAGCGATGGCTGTGCTGCTCCATGAGTATTTTCAGGGAAAGGAACTTGGAAACGACTTCGGGAATGCGAAGAGGAAGATAGTTCCCCATGAACGTGGAAAGTCGTTCGCCTGAACGCACACCTTATAAAAGTTTGCCCTGAAATAAGTGAATGGATTTCAAGAAGAATTTCATGGAGCTGTCTTCCTTTCTTAAAGAGTACTCTGTGAATCTTGTAGACTATAATACAGAGCCGTCACAGTTTCTTCTGAACCTTGATGAGGCCGACTACAATGCCCTCATACACGGCTTCAGCCTGAGCGATGCCGGTGCCCCTAAATCGATTCTTGACATGGAAAGCGCGAGCAGGGAAGTGTCAGGCTTTGAAAATGTCTATGCTAAGGCAAAGCCGTTCGCAAACCCGGAAGAGACCGGTGTCTTCAAGAACCTCAAGAGGCGTTCAGTTGAGGAATCATTCAACTTCGCGAAAACTGTTATTCCCTTTCTCGGTGACAAGGATTTCGTGCTTGAGGTGGCTTCAGGCGGCGGGCATCTCTCGAGGTATCTTTATCACAGCCTTTCCGGGACAAGGGTAGCTGGGGTGGACAAGAGCGGTCCTGCTGTGGCAGAATCCATGCACAGGGCACATGAGAACGGGATGGACATAACCTACTTCCTGGGAGATGTAATGGAGGAAGACATAGGCGTGATGCTTGACGGCAAAAGGAATGCGGTTGTATCGCTTCACGGGTGCGGAAATGTAAGCAACAGGATACTATCCGCAGAAAACGCCGACCTCATCGCAGTCTCCCCGTGCTGCTACCACAAGATAAAGGACAATGATTATTTCGTGAGCGGTTACGCATCTTCAAAAAGGACAGAGTTCGATGGCGGCACAATATGCAGTGTTGCCAGTTCGGGCATAGGATTCTTTCTCCCCAGTGAAAGGAACAGGAAGCGTGAAGAGGTCTACAGCAGCATAGTGTCTAACGGGTATAATATCAGCGATGAGTATACAGGTATACTGGACGCAGCCGGAAAGAAGGTACCGTCACCAAATACCGAGAACATAGACAGGATTGTGGATGTCATACACGGCCTTAAAAAAAGGCATTCCCTTATGAGGAAACTCATATGCAAGCCTGCTGAATCGCTTCTTTCAACTGACAAGGCCATATACCTTCAGGAGAGGGGTTATGATGCGAATGTCGTCGAGTATGTGCCAGTGATACTTTCCCCGAGAAACCATCTTGTGATGGGATACAGGTAACTGTCATCTGGCCAGCAGCACCACCCTGCTTGATTTTTGCTCGTCTTTATACCGGTATCCTGTAAGTTCAGAAATCTTTTCAGCGAAACTTTTCACTTCATCGTGTAAAAGCATGTTTTTCTCCTTTAGCCTCAGGCGGCTGTAGCCGACCCACATGTAGCTCTTGACCTCGATGAAGTCAGCGCCGGCCTTCTTTATCAGCTCAGCGTAGCCTTCGGGGTCGTGGTCATTCCATCCCTTCACGAGCGTGAGCCTTATCACTTTCGTGCAGCTGAAACCATTCATGAGCTCAAGGCTCCTGTTCAGGCGTTTCCAGTAGTCCTTGAGCATAGGAGCGTCCACCTTCCTGTAAGTTTCCCTGTCCGGCGCGTCCAGAGAAATATACAGGTTCGTGGGCTCTGTCATCCCTTCAAGCCTCTCAGGATACTGCCCGTTGGTAACGAGGAATGTTGTAAAGCCCCGCCTGTGGAACTCATTTATGAGTTCGGATATCCTTGGATACGCAGTCGGTTCTCCTGAAAGCGATATAGCGGCCTGATTCGGGTTCTGCGCTTCCTTCCATTTCTTCCTTTCGACTCTTTCCAGTCCCTTGAAGCCTGTCAGGAGCTTCCTCTGCGCTTCTATGCATCTGTCTATTATATCATTGGGATTGTCTGTCTTCTCTCCTGTTTTCGGACTTTCCTCTGTCTTTTCTATCGCGCGCCAGCAGTACACGCAGCGGTTCGGGCACCATGAAACGCTCGGCGTCATCTGCAGGCAGCGGTGGCTCTCAATACCGTAGAACTTCTGCTTGTAGCATGCACCTTCGTTTCTCAGCGACTTCTTGGTCCATTCGCATATCTTGACAGCCGAATGCTCGCCTGCGAAACGGTACTGATGTTTGAGGAAGAGCTCGGCCGTTTCCTTTGGTATCATAAGAAGGAGTGAAAGTTCGTTCTTATTAATATAATGCGTTTACCTTTCACTGCAGTGCAATACTGCATTTAAAAAATTATGCTTCATAGTTAGGTTATGAAAACTCTCACCCCGGAAATCTACAGGGCTGCAAAGGGAGCTGCAGATTACATAGAGAATAATATAGCAAACTGCGGTGACATGGTCTTCGGGCCTTCAAAGGTTGCCGAGCTTGCGCTTTCCGATGTCATATACAGGGGGCTCCATGACAACGGGCACGTAAGCATCTTCTGCGACAACGAGAGGGTACGCAAGAAGGTAAGCAGCATGTACCCCGGCGTGATGATAGAGAGAACTTCACAGGAAGATATGAAGCCGAAAAGATCAAAGAACTACACGTATCTCTACGTCAATGGCGTCGACGCATACACGGACTCGAGGGTTGTCCTCGTCGGCTCTGACAGGAAGACGTACGAAAAGGAGACCACGCTGGAGGGCGTCAAGAAGATGGGCTACTACGCCATACCGTTCCTCGTGCCCGTGGACATCCACGACAGGGCCTGTCTCAATTACTCTGAAAGCGGCATGCCGTCAATAGGCAGCGCTGAACTCACCATACCCGTCGAGATCATGAAAAGAAGCGAGCAGGATGTGAGGAGATACATGCAGGATTTATTCACGGAAGAGTTCGGGGTCAAGGTCGCTATAAAGTCCAGGGACATAGGCATCCCTGTCAAGAGCTACCCGAAAGACCGCTCTCTCCTGCAACTGTCGTTCCCGGCATCAGACAGAATGGGAGGCGCTCACGTTTTTGCTACAGTCGAAAATCAGATTCTTGAACACCCTGAGATAAAGGCGATAGGCATCCACGCCAAGAAGAAGGCAGAGATACTCATCATCGGCGATGAGCGCGGCTATGAAGTGAACGAGGTAACGTATCATCCCCTGTCAAATAACTTCGATTAACTGGCACGCTTAAAAAATCCTAGCCTCAAATCACTAGTATGACAATAAAAGTCGGCCTCATAGGATGCGGCTCGATAGGCACGGTTCTTGCAAAGTTCATAGACGCATCTCCTCAGTTCAGCCTCACGCATATCCTCGATGACGATGCCGAAAGATGCGAGATTCTCATGAAGGGACTTCATTCAAAGCCTGCCAGCGTGATAAGGACTGATGACATGACAGGAACCGACCTCATAATCGAGGCCGCCTCACAGGAGTGCGTGCGCGAAAGGGGGCCGAAGATGGTCGAGAAGGCTGACACGATGTTCATGAGTATCGGCGCTTTCTCGGACATGATGCTTTTCAACGACCTGAAGGAAAGGGCTGAGAAGAGCAGCCACCGGATTTACATACCGTCGGGAGCAATAGCAGGGCTCGACGGCATCAAGGCAGCCGCCCAGTCAGGACTTGAGACTGTCATGCTCACCACGAGGAAGAATCCAAAGTCATTTGAAGGAACCCCATGGGTGATAAAGCACGACATACCCATACACTCCATAAAGAAGCCTGAGATCATATTCGAGGGCAGCGCGAAGCATGCTGCAGAATGGTTCCCGAAGAACGTGAATGTCTCCATAGCATTAGCTCTTGCAGGCATAGGACCTGAGAGGACGAAAGTAAGGATAATAGCAGACCCGTTCGCCGAGAGAAATATACACGAGATAATAGCTGAAGGCAAATTCGGGTCCATGACAGTCAAGCTGGAGAACAATCCGTCTCCCCATAATCAGAAGACATCAAGGCTTGCTTCGATGTCAGCAATCGCAACGCTGAAGAAGATTTCAGAAACAGTGCAGATAGGCACGTGATCATTCCAGCCTTCTCAGCCTGTCGTAAAGCTCGTCATACTCGTCGTATTCTATTACACTGCCGGCATTCTCCACGAACCTTGGCATCCATATGCCGCTCTTTATTGCGGTTATGTAGCTCATTCCCATTTTAAGCGCCTCATCGGATTCGTCATTCATGCCGATGCTCTTCTTTCCGCTTCTTACAATAGGAAGGAATGTATCCCGGCCGCGCATGTTCTCAAGGCAGTAGTCCATTACCCTCTGCCTGTCGAATCCGCTCCTGATGAAGTAGTCCTCATGCTCCAGCGACGAGAAGACATCATGACCGGCGTATCTAAGGCTTTCAGCGGCGTTACCTATGACCTCGGACATCTCTTCGTGGCTTTCGCCCGTGTACCTGAATGACAGGAAGATTTTTCTCATTCCTACTATTACATGGAAAATCTTTTATTTCAGAGCCATTATCTGGAGGCCGTGCCTTTCAATGTCTTCATTCTTCCAGAATTACATGAAAATCTTTACAATGGTGAAAGCACCCAGGATGAGCGTAGCTACGCCTATCAGTACCCTAAGCGTGCCATGATTTATCTTCTTTACTGTCTTCGCTGACAGGGGGACCGAAAGCACGGCACCTGCGGTCAGGTACGGGACGAGCGTCCAGTCAACAAGGGCCGCCCATGCTATGTATGCAGCTATACCGACTGCGCATGTCAGCCCTTCAGCGAGCGATGTTATTCCGACAGCGTTCCTGCTTTTCACTCCTGAAATCATCTGCCCCCCTGTTACCAGCGGCCCGTATCCTCCACCGCTTATGCCCTTATTGAATGATGCCGTCATTCCGATTGCAGTTATCTTTGTCCATGAGAATGGAAATATTTTCCTGGATGTAATCAGTATGAACGCGCCCATTGAAGTCATGAGAATGCCTATGTACAGCTTCACGTAAATGGGGGGAAGGCTCACCGCCATGACCACGGCTGCCACGGTTCCGACTATGCTGCACGCTGCTATGACAGCCATTATAGTCGTGTCCCTGCTGATTTTCCCCTTTTCCCGACCGAAGCTGACATTTCCTGCTTTATGGTGCATTATGCCTGCAAGTATGCCTGTTACAAGCTCGGAAACAAGCACTGACGGCACCACCTGAAGCGGCTCGAATCCCATCAGAAGCAGAATGGGTGTCAGTGAAGTGCCGTATCCCATTCCCAGCGACGAGTCAGCATACTCAGCGAAGAATGCCATGAGTGCTATTGACAGTCCGGTCATGAGCGCAATCTCGAATATCATTCTATTTATTTTGTACATGAATAAAAGATTTAACATTCTTTGTGAAGGATTCTCATGGACATAGGCTTCATAGTCAAAGAGATGCGGAAGAAGGTCGGAGGGAAGGCCATCGTATGGAACGAGGACCCGTTTCGTGTGCTGATATCAACTGTACTCTCCCAGAGGACGAAGGACAGGAATACAGCGAAAGCAAGCGAGGCGCTCTTTGCAAGGTATGATACTCCTGAGAAGCTGGCGGAAGCGTCCACTGAAGAAGTAGAGAATCTGATAAGACCTGCCGGATTCTACAGGGTGAAAGCTGCCCGTATACAAAGGATATCCAGAGACCTTATTGAAAGGTTTGACGGGAAGGTTCCCCGCGACCGCGAGAAGATGATGTCTCTGGAAGGAGTCGGGCCCAAGACATCCGGCTGCGTTCAGGTTTATGGATTCGATGACGATGCGCTTCCCGTGGACACACACGTTCACAGGATTTCAAACAGGCTAGGCCTGGTGAAGACAAGGACACCCGAAGAGACAGAGCCCGCTCTGAAGAAGGCTGTACCGAAGAAGTACTGGAAGGAAATCAATCTACTCATGGTCAGGTACGGACAACAGGTATGCTTCCCGAGGAATCCGAACTGCCGTGAATGCGGACTCCGGAAGGTTTGTGAATACAATAAACCCCTTTAAAAATTTTTTCATCATTATGTGCTGATGAAATACAAAATAGCAATAGTTCAGGCTACAGCTGATAATGACAGTTTTTACACGTCAATATTTCCATGCAACAATAAATGCTACCATCTTGAAACGTATTTTTCCAATGTAGTGGAGAAGGGCAATGAGTATTATTCGAAGGGGATACTTGTCTATCATAACGGAAATCTCTTTGGCTTAACCAAGTTCAAGGGCGAGAAGACAATCATACCGTTTGAGAATGGAATTTTTGTTGACGACCTTGGTGTTTATGATATTCAGAAAGATGTTACAGAGGAATTGAAACAATTGCAAAATCGTGCGAATGGAGATTGGTTAAGGATTGATGTTGAAGGTTCAGTAGCGCTTGGCCACACACTCGAGCGTCATTGCAAAATCGTTCCCCGTCATGAAATAGAGGGAAAGCGAATTTTTGGAGACCATATTGATAAGCTGGCCAGTGCAGACGAGTTTAGGGAGAAGATGTACATGCTGTACAAGGAAAACACCCAGAGGGAACCAACAATGTCAATCAGGCCGGAGTGTAAGAGCCTGTCTGCATTCGAAGACAAAGTCATATATTTCTAGCATTTACGGATAAAGCTAAGGCTCTGTGAGAAGCTTCAGCGATGTCATGAGGACGAATGCTGCCATTGCAAGAGATGTCACAAGTTCTGTTATTGCATTGAATCCTATTGGTCTGGGTATTCCGTAAAGCGGAGCCACAGCCAGTGAAACAATTCCCAGTATGAATATGAACCACGGGAAGCGCTTTCCCTTTCTTTCAGTCCAGCCTATAAGTATCATTGCGAGAGTGGAGCACAGAAAGAACGCCACCGAAGGGGCTGTATGCCACCATCCTGTTGTGAGAGGAAACGCCCCGACGAAGAAAAGCGATACTGTCGCCAGCATGAATGATTTCAGACCTATTTCATTCCTGTAAATTTTATTCGTGTACAAACCCCATGCGAAAATCGTGCCCAGAATTCCACCGGCCATGAGGCCTGTGTTGAAAACAACAGCTGAAAGCACATTCCCTCCGAGGTCGCTGAGAAAGCTGTTGGTGAAAGAGAACCATGGAGAGACTGAAATCGCTATGAATATGGATGCCATGGGCACAGCGCCTGCAAGAAGGCCCACCATGCCTGTAGTATCTTTATCCAGTCTCATTTTCATTTACCCACCAAAATCCTTTCCTTTACCTTTTCGCTGCCCAGCTCGCGCAGCGCATCCTTTGCTATCCATCTGGCTGCAGGCGAGTCTATGTTAATTATTTCCCTGCACACATTTATGGCTTTGCCATTGAGATACACATTTCTTTTGCCTATATTCCGCAGGGCCCAGTTGACAGCCTTTCTCACGAAATTGCGTTCGTCATCCGCCCCCCTTTTTATCAGCGGCAGCAGGCTCTCGAAATCAGCGTCTTTCGCATCCTTGTCGTGCACTGCGAGTCCTGCCATGAGCGCGAATGCCGCGCGTTTGACAAACTCTTCCTTTCTTGATGACCATTCCCGTGTTTTCTTCCATCTTAACGGCGTCCTGTCGAAGAGGTCCGTGCATGCCTGGTCGCATATGTCCCATGAATCAAAATCCTTTGCCCATTTTTCCATCTGGCTTTCTGTGACTTTTGCGGGCTCGTCCATGAAGACTGCCAGCATCCTAGCTTCGTGTATCCCGGATTCCCAAAGGTTCAGCGCAAGCATGTGGTCCCTTCCCGTTTCTTTTGCTATCTTCCTCAGCTCGTAGACTGAAATTCCCAGCATTCTGGTACCGCTTATTCCGAACCGTCTCATGCCTTCGATGTTCTTCTCATTGCGCATGGATTCCAGTTTCTCTAGTATTTCCTCCGCTGTCATAAATTATTTTAGTAAGCATTCCAGAAATAATTAACATGAAGGTTGAAAGCTGGTCCAAGCTTTTGTTCTCGGTCATAGTCTGCAATGTCGCTGGTGTAATCGGTTCCATCTTTACGACGCCAAACATAACCACGTGGTATGCAACTCTTGTAAAGCCTTCTTTCGTGCCGCCGAACTGGGTGTTTGCTCCTGTATGGACAACGCTCTTCATAATGATGGGCGTATCCTTCTATTTTGTATGGGAGAAGGAGAAATTCAGCCGTGAATGCAACAGGTGCCTCAAGGTCTTCACTGCACAGCTTGTACTGAACATACTCTGGTCTGTACTGTTCTTCGGCGCAAAGAATCTTGCGGCAGCATTCGTGGAGATAATCATTCTGTGGATATTCATCGCATACACCATCCGCCTGTTCTGGAATGTCGACCGGAGGTCGGGCTACCTGCTGATGCCGTATATAGCATGGGTGAGCTTCGCAGCACTGCTTAACCTTTCATTGTGGCTGCTCAATTAGACTTGGCTTTCTTCAAAGACTTTGCCCGTTTCTTTTCGATTTTCATCCGTTTCTTCTCAAGGATGTATTCAATTTCTTCCCTGGTTTTCGCAGGCTTTTCAGAAGTACTTTTAGCTCCCTCAGGGCCGCTTTTATGTACTCTGGCCAGAACAAGCTTGCTAAGGTACTTACCGAAATATCCTATGAAGCCTGCAACGAAAATAACTGCAGCCCATTTCAGAATCTCCACTATCTCGAGAGCCATGATAAATAATAAGCAAAAGTAAAATAAAAAAGTGGAAGGCCTAAGCCTTCACTACAATGGTCTTGGCAGCCATGTCGCCTATTCTCTGGTTCTTCTCGCTTGAAAGCACTACAATCAGGCCGATAAGGTAGAGAGCGATTCCGTCCACTACCCTCAGTATTGTCCTGAGAAGAGCGTCCATGTATGTCATCGGCTTTCCATCCTCTCTCACAACCTTTATGTTGACAATCTTCTTTCCGATTGTCTGTCCGGTTGTTCCCTCGAAGTATACGAAATACCCGAGACCTATCAGAAGAGAGAGTATCGAGAGAAGCATCGATGATGCTGCCATCTGGGTCGCTGCCAATGGATTCGTGACGTCAAATGCGCTCATCATCATTGCCTGTGCGCCCAGCGGCAACGAGAGAACGAACATGACAACAGCCAGTATTACGCTGTCTATCACAACGGCTACGATCCTGTTTATTACATCAGCATTGTTTTTGACCATAAAACACCTCCAGTTTTAAATTGGGTTTCTGTTAATAAATATAACAAGACTGTGATGACATGACTGGAAGCCTGCACGGATACACGAGAATAACAATCGGCCTTATTGCAGCGAATTTTATAGTTTTCATCCTTCAGCTTTCAATCGATGGATTCAGCGAGCTCGTCGCGCTCACGCCGTCCCTCGCTGTCAGCGGATACTACTGGCAGTTCTTCACCTACATGTTTGCACACGGTTCTATTTCGCATATAGGCCTTAACATGCTCGGCCTCTTCATATTCGGCGGCGTCATGGAGCGCGTCCTCGGTGAGAGGAAGTACATCACCCTCTACATCCTGTCGGGTCTCGGTTCGAGCTTCCTCCACATGGCTCTCACAGGCATATCGGACATACCGATGCTGGGCGCAAGCGGTGCTGTATTCGGAATTCTTGCGGCATATGCTTACAGGTTCCCGAAAAACACTGTATGGGTCTTTCCCGGTATACCTGTCCCCGCAGCCATACTTGTGGTGTTTTTCGTGTTCTTTGAGTTCTTCTCAGGACTTTTCGGGCTCCAGCCGGGCATTGCCAACTTCGGGCACCTTGGCGGGATACTCGTCAGCCTGGCACTGATGTTTTTCTGGCAGAAGCGCAGCAGGGGTGGCTCTTCTGAAAACAGCGTTGAGTTCATATGGGAAAGCTGGTGAGCATGGAAGTACTCTTCGTAACCTGTAATCCGGGAAAATTCAGGGAGGCATCTGAAATACTTTCGAGCTACGGCATAAGGGCTGTCCGGAAGTTCATGGAGCTCGAGGAGATACAGGACAGGGATGTTCTGAATGTCTCGGCGCACAAGGCCAGGAAGGCATTTGAAAAGCTTAGGAAGCCGCTGTTCGTGGAGGACACAGGTCTTTACGTAACAGGACTCAACGGATATCCCGGAAGCTTTGTCAAGCATTTCCTCGATTCCATAGGCAGGAAGGGCATAACCAAATGCCTATACGGGAAGAAGCGCATGGCCAAGGCGGTATGCGTTGTCACTTATGCTGACAGAAGAGGCTCGCTGTTCCATTTCACCGGAGAGGTTCCGGGAAGGATAACATGGAGACCGAGCGGCGAAAGCGACTTCGGTTTCGACCCGATATTCGTTCCTGACGGAAAGAGAAAGACGTTCGCTAAAATGAGCGCAGAAGAAAAGAATGAAATCTCCCACAGAAGAAAGGCCTTGGAAAAATTCGCAAGCTGGCTGAATCCCTGAAACATCATTTGCTTTCTTCAGCTGGCTTTTCTGCGGCTTCGGCGCCTTCTTTTGGTTCTTCCTTGGCGCGGAAAATCTTCTCCATAGGCTCCTTGCCCTGCTTGATGACCTTCGTGTTTATCTGGGCAACCTCATCTGATACGGTGTTGCCGCGGATGGATTTCCTCTTCCTCTGGCCTTCGAGCTTTGGTTTAAAACCAATGCTCTTTGACAGTAGAATCTTCTTCCTTCCGGTTCCGTCAACGTCCTTCCTCATGGGAAAACCGTCCTTGTCCGTACCGCCGGTTATCTGAAGCTCATATCCGTCAAGCCCTGCAACAGCGCCTGAGAATTTTTCGCCTACTTTCTTGCCGAGCAATCCCTCACCTGAGACTTCCTTCTGGTATGATTTCCTCGTCTTCGGATCGGATATTACCAATTTGAATGCCATTTTATCACCTCTTCCCAGATTGCGACACGGCTGTTTGGCCGACTCATCTCCGGGTTGATATCAGAGTTATTGTTTCAGTGTATTTAAATAAGGTTACATTTCCTTCTTTACGCTGTCCGCATGCTCCCTGACCTTTCTTGTCAGGTCGAGGGTCTTGTCCGTGTCCCTTATCATCTTCTCGAGTATGTTGTCCGTGGCATCTTCGGGCTTGCTCACAATCCCTGACATGGCTTCACCGACACCGTCAAGGCTTTTCTTTGCAGCATCCATATCGAGTCTGAGGAGCTTTGCCTCATCAGAGCCCTTCCCGCGTTCAATTATTTCAAGCTTCGAAGGAATTGATTTCAGGGTTTTCGTGAGAATCTTCTGAGCCTTGTCCATATTGCTGACGATTTTCACACCCTGCTCTATTTCCATTTTATTCATGAGCTTGGCTCCTATGCGGACATCCTTCATCATGCCGTTGAGCTCCCTGCCAACAACCCTGAAGCCCTTTCCTGTGAGCACAGCAGCCCGGATGCCTTTCTTGCTTGTCATGTAAACACGCGAGACAGCACGCTTGTGCCCGTATCTCACCATCTCGCCGAACACATAGCTCATGCTGACAACAGGCCTGAAATTGAGCTCTTCAAGGAATTTGATGAATAGTATCGCAGCAGCCAGTCTGAATATCCAGGAGATGAAGAACGTCACCTCAAGCCCTGTGAACCAGAGCAGGTACGACTCTGCGAAATATGCCGATATTAACCCTCCGGTAATCGGTCCGAGGACACCTGCAACACCGAATGTCAGGTAGAAGAATGCCGAGTACCTGTGCCTTTTTCCTTCCGGGCTTATCTCAAGGAGGTAATTGAAGTATGCAAGGTTGAAGCCACCCCACGCGAATCCGCTCAGTATCTCAGTGGGAAGCATTTGATACGGGTTCTGGACGAACAGCCACACGAACGGATAGAATGACGCCGATACAGCTCCTATCAGCATTATCACACGGCTTCCGAACTTGTCAGCGTACTTTCCCCATGCTGTCTGGAAGAATACCATGGCTGCGCTCGCTGTTATGACCTGTACAGGAACCCAGAAGTATGCGGCATTGAGGTCGCTGAGAAGCCTCACCACATAGAACGGCGCGGAAAGCGTGACACCGAAGTGCCAGATGAAGAACATCAGTATGAACTTTCTGAACCTCTTCGCAGTTCCTGAATAATCGTCGAAATCCGGACTCCTTGAAAATCCCGGGTCTTTCATTCTCGCTATGAAGAAGAGGGCTATCATTCCAGCCGCAAGGCCAACGCTGAATATTATCTGGAATCCGGTAAGGCTGCTGTCAGCTGAGAATGCCAGGACGCCTGTCGCCAGTATGAGACCCATTATCGAGAAGAGCGATGCCAGCCTGAGCCTCTTGCTGAAGTATTTTCCCCGTATCCTTGACGGCACGAGGTCGCCCATCCACGATGACCACGAAGGTCCTGCTATTGCTCCAAACAGCGATGATAATGTGACCAGGACGAGAAATGTCATGAGCCTGCTGTCAGCCGGCATGAACGGTATGAATATTATGGGCACGACCATGAGCCTGGAAATCCCGAGAGCGGATATAGTTATCAGCTTCCTCGGGAACCTGAAATCCACAAGCTTGTACGCAGGTATCTGCATTACGGTCCAGAATATGAGGGGTATGGATGCGAGAAGTCCAATGAATATGTTGTCTGCGCCGATTGCCACTGCGAATGCCGAGAACATCGTGGTTGTCAGCGTCAGCCCCGCTGAGGAGAAAAGGGAATCCATCAGGGAGTAGTTCATTGAGGAACTTCTCTCTTCCTCAGTTATGCGGTCTATATCCGGTTTTCCCATATTAAGAAAGGAAAGCGCTTAAAAAACTTTCCGTAACTCTCTCAGATATATGATATCTCAAGCCATTTGTAGAGTATCTTCTTCGGCTCTATGAAATAGAGCTTCACAAGGCACGTCAGGTCATCCCTCTTCAGTGGGTTTATCTTCTCTATCTTGAAGTTGAAGTAAGCTATACCATTCCTGTTGAGTTCCTCTATGTCACGTTCGAATCCCGCTTCCTGCTTGTTGAAGAAGTTGGTGTACACCATGTAGTCAGCTGTTTCCAGGATGTTGACTTTCTCTTCTATATCATCAGTCTCGTTGTATGCTTCCGAGTTTATGCTGTCAAGGTCTGCGTGCTGGGTCGAGTTGCAGGTGAATGTGTACCTGATGTCCTCCATACCACCCTTTCCTGCTGTTATGTTAAGCCTGAAGAATTTTACGGGGGATGCTGAGACAGTGTGTATGAACTGGTAGACGCCATTGTCAATGAATGCCTTCTCTTCCATGAGCTGGAAGTCTGTGACATCAAGAATGACGCAGTCCTCGGGGCATATATTGTTGATTTCCTCGTCCCTTTCGCAGACATCATTCCCGCAGCATGGATAATTCATGGCATGAACGCACTCGAAGTTGGTTGATGCCGAGCATGTGTCATTGCTGCATGCATTGCTGTCATCGCATGAGTCAGGACATCCCGCCTCTTCCATGTCGCATATGTCATTTGCATTCTGGTCGTAGCAGCATACTTCGCCAATCATCTTCTTTGGCGCATTGCACTGGCCGCCTGACTGGTCTGGTACAACAGACTCCTCGCTTATGCATCCGCTTACGAATGCAACCAGTATGAATGCGGCCATGATATATGCGAATTTTCCGTTCATTAGTTATTAGTTGCATGAACTCCAATAAAAATATAATACTTCGCAGCCAAAGTTCTAGGATGAAAATGAACGTTGTGTACCTTCTTGTTATATTAATATCACTGGGTTTCCTTCTCTCGGGAATGCAGACTGCCACAGGATATTATGCTGACCCGGATGAATACGGATTCCACAGCATAATGACAGCCCAGATGTACATGGGGATTGCCATTTCAGTCATAACATCATTCGTGGCTGTTCTTGTTCTCAGCAGAATGCAGAGCTTCTCTTTCTGAATCACATCTTCTCAGGGGCTTCTATTCCCAGAAGATTCAGCGCATTCCGTATGGTTATGCGCACAGAGTCAACAAGCGCGATTCTTGCAGCCTTCTCCTTTGCGGCTTTGATTACAGGAACCTTCTGGTAGAATTCATTGAAAGCATCGCAGAGCTCGTAAATGTATGTGGCCACGTAATGAGGCCTCATCTCGCGTCCTGCCCTTTCCACTGCAACAGGAAATGAAGAAAGTTTCCTGAGGAGCGAAATCTCACTTTCCTCTTTCAGGAGAGATGCGTCATACTTTCCCGGTTTTCCGGCCTTGCCGAGAATCGAGCAGCATCTTGCATGGGTGTACTGGAGATAAGGTGCGTTATTTCCCTCAAAGCTGAGCGCCCTGTTCCAGTCGAATATTATTGTCTTCTCAGGGGAGACCTTGACCATGTCGTACTTGAGGGCACCGAGCCCGATTGTTCTCGCAATCTTTTCCAGTTCAGTCTTCGAGAGCTTCGGATTCTTTTTCATTGTTATCTCCCTTGCGGTCTCTATGGTCTTTTCTTTGAGCTCTTCGTAAAGTATGACACGGCCTTCCCTTGACTTCATCTTCCCTGATTCAAGGTTCACAAGGCCATATGAAAGGTGATACTCCTTTCTGGCTATGGGAGACTTCATCAGCTCAAGGCCCCTGAAGACCTGACGGAAATGCAGCTCCTGCTCGGAACCGACCACATGGATTATCCTGTCAGGCTTGTATTCCTTGTCCTGCATCCGGGCGAGTATGAAATCCTTTACCGAATAGAGGGGGGTCCCGTCCTGTGTGAGCAATACGAATATGCCAAGCCCGTATTTCTCAAGGTCCATCACTATGGCGCCTTCGCTCATCTTGGCTGTTCCCTTCTTCTCCAGCTCCCTGGCGAGCTTTATGGCAGGGCCCTCCACCTCGCTCTCGAAGTAGAATCGGTCGAACTTTATACCGAAATCCCTGTACACCTCGTCAAAATAATCAAGGCTCCACTTCCTCGTTTTCTTCCATAGCTTCAGCAGTTCAGGCTTTCCTGCGTAAAGGTCCTTGTTTGTCTCCCGTATTTCCTTTTCTGCATTGTAATTCTTTGCCTCTGTACTGGCCTTTGCATAAATCCTGCCAAGCCATTCGCCTTTGCCTTTCTCAGGTTCCTTTTCCTTAAGGTTCATCAGTCCCCATATGCATCTTGCTACGTGCGGCCCTATGTCCCCCTGATAGTTTACTCTTTTCACGTCATATCCAGCGAATGACATTGTCCTTGAGAGCGCTTCCCCGAGCGTGAGGTTTCTGGCATGACCTATATGCAGTGCCTTGTGCGTGTTCGGATGGGCGAATTCAATCATCATCTTTTCGGACTTTTTCCCTGAACCGAAGCGTCCGCCTTCTTCCGCAATCTTCTTTAGCGTCTTTTCGCCGAGCTTTTCCCAGTTCCCGAAGAAGTTGACATAAGGGCCTTCCGCCCTGATTTTCCTGATGAATCCGGATGCCTTCATCTTGGATGCAATGTCTTTTGCTATCTCCGCCGGCGCTTTCTTCATCTTCTTCGAAAGCGAGAAGCACGGGAATGCGTAGTCCCCCATCTCAGCCTTAGGCGGAACTTCAAGTAATGCGACGTCCAGCTTTCCTTTCTTCAGAATCCTTTCCACGTCATTCCTGAGAAGCTGCATGGTACTTTATTCGGGCCCGGAATTTAAAAGTAGTTTTTCCTAAAAGTATTCTTTTCCGCGAGCGCTTTTTCTAAAAGGGCTCAATGGGCCCGGCCGGATTCGAACCGGCGATCCCCGCCACGTCAAGGCGATGTCATAACCAACTAGACCACGGGCCCGAGCATTATAATAGTGACAAACTGTTTTTATAATTGTTTCACTTATCAAAGTTTTTTAAGCTTCATGACAAAAATCTAAGTCCAATGGGAAGGAAAGACGGATTCGACGACCTGAACACGGAGCATGTAGACAAGTTCAGGCTTTTCCTTTCAGATGATTACAAGCAGGACCTGTACAAGGCCGCTGAGGAAGAGACACCACTTGTAATAGAGTTCAACAAACTTGACAAGA
Organism: Candidatus Aenigmatarchaeota archaeon; assembly: GCA_016931255.1. Lineage (GTDB taxonomy): Archaea > Aenigmatarchaeota > Aenigmatarchaeia > QMZP01 > JAFGSV01 > JAFGFG01. Next base: position 125,806 of record JAFGFG010000001.1, on the reverse strand, counting down.
GATTCAGCGAGCTTTCCGTACTTCTCAAGGAAAATCCGGACTATTTGATTAGGGTTGCACAGGCGGCAGTGGACGGAATAGACGTTCCAGGCCCTGTGAAAATAAGATTCGGAGGCTTTCCCGATACAAGCATCGTCAACATAAGGGATCTCAGGTCAAAGCATATCGGAAAGATGATAAGCATCGAAGGCATAGTCAGGCGCGCTTCCGAGATACGGCCCGAGATAATCGCCATTGACTGGAAATGCCTGGAATGCGAGTCCATTATAAGAAGCGGCGTGAAGGGCACTTTCATATCAAAACCATTCAGGTGCTCCAATTCAGTTGACGGCAAGTCATGCGATGGCAAGTCTTTCGACGAGCACAAGAAAGTGATGATAGATGCCAGATGGGTTACAATAGAGGAGCCTTTTGAGCTGACAGAGGGCGAAAAGCCTTCACAGGTTAACATATGGCTCAGCGAGGACCTCGTCTCTTCTGACGGGAGGAGGATGACAGACCCCGGGAACCGCCTGAAGATAGTGGGAGTCCTAAGGGAAGTGCCCAAAGGAAAGCTCGGGTCGACAAAGCTTGACTTCTATCTCGATGCCAATTCAGTTGAGCCCACGGAGACGACATGGGAAAGGCTCAAGATAAGCCCGAAGGAAAAGGAGAAGATAATAGAGCTGGCCAAGGATCCCATGATATACGAGAAGCTGATAGACTCCCTTGCACCTTCACTTTTCGGACTCAGGCACATAAAGGAAGCCATAATACTCCAGCTGTTCGGAGGCGTCCAGCGCGATCTCATAGACGGCACCCATTTCAGGGGGGATATACACGTGCTCATAATCGGCGACCCGTCAGCAGGTAAGTCCCAGCTGCTCAAGCTCGTCCCGGAGATTGTTCCCAGGGGACGTTATGTTTCAGGAAAAGGCGTCACAGGGGCAGGTCTCACTGCAACTGTCACCAAGGACGAGCAGTTCATGGGAGGATGGGTGCTTGAGGCAGGCGCGCTGGTGCTCACGAACAAGGGGCTGCTTTCCATAGACGAGTTCGAGAAGATGAGCCAGGATGACCAGGTAGCAATGCACGAGGCGCTTGAGCAGGGAACCATATCAATAGCAAAGGCAAGCATAGTCGCAACGCTTCCCGCGAGGACATCGGTTCTTGCCGGCGGAAACCCGAAATTCTCGAGATTCGACCCGATGAGGAGCATAAGCGAGCAGATAGACATACCGCCAACCCTCCTTTCAAGGTTCGACCTCAAGTTCACCCTCAGGGACGTTCCTGAGTCGAAGAAGGACAGGAAGATTGTCGACCACGTCATGAGTTCGAGAACCCCGGGCAGCGAGATAGCGCCCGTAATACATCCTGATTTCGTCAGGAAGTATGTGGCATACGCCAAGGAAAATTACAGCCCGAACATGACACCCGAAGTCAGCAAGCTCCTAAGGAACTTCTATGTGAAGACGCGGTCAAAGGCAGAAGGCGGGGGTCCTGTTCCCATTTCACTCAGGCAGTTCGAGGGACTCCTCAGGCTCAGCGAAGCTTCAGCCAAGATAAGGCTGTCTAATGAGATTAACAAGGAGGATGCGCTTCGCGCCATAAAGCTGATGACGAACTCCCTCAGAGACCTCGGGTATGACACAGAGACAGGCGAGATAGACGTAGACAAGAGCGAAGGCGGTACCACATTCAGCGAGAGGTCAAAGATAACGAAGATACTGAACATGATTGACGAGCTTTCAGGAAGCAGCAGGGAGATAGTCCCGATAGGAAAGCTCAAGGACAGGGCATCAAAGGACGGCATAGACAGCAATGAAGTCGAGGACATAGTCGACAGGCTCAAGAGGGACGGCATCCTGTTCGAACCCAATCCAGGATATATCCAGCGGCCCTAACAATTTTAAGCAGTTCCGGACAATATAATTCTTATGAACTGCCCGAAATGCCAGGGAGGAGCATACCTCGCTGACGAGGACGTATCGAAGATTCTCGAAAACACCACGCCAATGAAGATTCTCATCAAGCAGACTTTCGTCTGCAGGGCGTGCGGGGACAGGTTCAGCAGGATAGTCGTTGATGATATCGACGGTCTCAAGAAGGACATGGATGTCATCACGGAAAATGTCCAGACAACCTCGTATATGTCGCCCGGTTCCCATGCAGGTGCTCACAGTCCTGATCCGGCAGCAGCAGGCATCCAGTTTCTGGACAGCATCTAGAGTTCGTTATATCGGGAAAGAAGGCTTACAACGCCGTTCATGAGGTCAAGCGCCTTGTACGAAAGACCGTCAGGCTCAATTGATTTCAGGACAGGGTCGCTGTATCTCATTTCCAGAAGGATGTTGTTCATCTCCCTGAGTTTTTCAGCGTCGCTGTCAGACATCCTCAGACGCATATGGCTTTCGTACTTCCTGCTAATTGAATCATACACGGATTCGAACTCGGTGAGTTGCTTTTTGATATCATCTACAGAAATATCTGCAACAGCAACGGTTTTCCCGGAAGAACAGAGTTTTTCAGACATATCAGCCTATTTAATTATATTGTACCGTCATGATTAAAAATCAAAGGGTTTCTACCTCTTTTAAAATTTTTCGGTTAAAAGAAGTGTATGAGCTTTATCATCAATGAAAATCCTGATTTTTACACAAAGTCCATAGAATCCCATGATGCAGGTAATTACATAGAGAGGCTTGGGTTCCTTGAGCACGGAATAATAATAGAGGACAGGAAAGGCGGACGCATGCTGTTCACTGATTCTGACGGGTATAACACAAAGATATCCGAATGGGATATCACTGACATGGAGAAGTACTCACGTAAATTCGGATACCCCGTTGAAGAACTGAAGGAGATACGTATCCTCTTCAGGGAGCTTGTCAGCAGCTTTGACGCCTGACGATACCTTTAAATATTACCCATGAAATATAAATCATATGAAAAAATCTTCATATAATAATTTCTTCATGAATTTTGCAACCCAGTCAAAGTTCGACATACTCACGGCGCTCAGGGACGGCCCGCTGAATGTCAGCCAGATAGCCGAGAAGATAGGGGATGAGCAGAGCGCTGTGTCACATAACCTGAGGAAGATGTCAATGTGCAGCGTGCTGAATGTCAGGCGCGAGGGAAAGCAGAGGATATATTCCCTCAACAGGGACACTGTGCTTCCTATACTGGAGATAGTTGAGAAGCATGTGAAGAAATGCTGCAGCGGAAGGTGCAAGAATGAATAGGATATATCTCGATACAGCGGCAACGACACGGGTCGACCCCGAAGTGATGAAGGCGATGGAGCCTTACTTTACAAGGGATTTCGGCAACATGGCAAGCCTCCATTCAGCAGGAAGGGACGCAGAGAATGCTGTTGAGAAGGCGCGGAGGCTCATATCAGGCAAGGTCAACGGAAAGGAACACAGGCTCGTATTCACGAGCGGCGGGACGGAGTCCAATAACTTTGCACTTAAGGGAATTGCATTTGCCAACATGGGAAAAGGAAAGCACATAATAACGACAAGGATAGAGCATGACTGCGTTCTTAACTCTGCAAGATGGCTTGAGAAGCAGGGATTCGAGGTGACATACCTTCCTGTTGACAGGCAGGGATTCGTAAGCACTGATGATTTCGCGGACGCCATAAGGAAGGACACTATACTCGCTTCCGTTATTCACGCCAACAACGAGATAGGGACAATAGAGCCGATACGCGAGCTTGGAAAGATAGCCCATGAAAAGGGTGTGCTCTTCCATACTGATGCCTGCCAGAGCTTCACCAAGGTTCCCATAGACCTGAAGAAGGACAACATAGACCTCATGACAGTCAACTCACATAAGATTTACGGCCCGAAGGGTGTTGGAGGGCTTTTCATAAGGCAGGGAATGAGGATAGATCCCCTGCTTCATGGCGGAGGGCAGGAATTCGGCTACAGGAGCGGCACTGTGAATGTCTCCGGAATAATAGGATTCTCAAAGGCTGCTGATATGATGAAAGAGAATCATGTCGAACACATGGCGAAGCTGAGGGACATGCTGATAGAGGGAGCGCTTGAGATAAAGGATTCATGGCTCAACGGGCCCTCAGGGAATCTTAGGCTCGCAAACAATGCTCATATAACATTCAAGCACATTGAAGGCGAGTCTCTCATAATACATCTCGACCTCAAGGGCATCGCGTCATCAACAGGTTCTGCATGCTCATCGAAAACACTTGAACCCAGCCACGTACTTACATCACTCGGGCTCAGGCCGGAAGAGGCGCACGGTTCCGTGAGGTTCAGCGTGGGCAGGGATAATACAAAAGAGGAGATTGAATACACTATAGGGGCACTCAGGGAATCTGTTGAGACACTGAGGAAGATAAGCCCTCTCAGATAGGTGATAATATGGCAATGCAGTACTCAAGGAAAGTGATGGAACATTTCAAGTCCCCAAAGAACATGGGGGAGATGAAGAACCCTGATGCAGTGGGAATGGTTGGAAACCAGAGATGTGGGGATGTGATGAAGATTTACCTCATGGTCGGGAAAAAGGATGGGAAGGACATCATAAAGGACATAAAATTCCAGACTTACGGCTGCGTCTCAGCCATAGCCACGACATCCGTTACAACTGAAATGGTGAAAGGAAAGACACTGGATGAAGCGTATAAGCTTACCAGGGATGATGTTGCCGGGAAGCTTGGGGGACTGCCTCCCATTAAGATGCACTGCTCGAACCTTGCATCCGAGGCACTTCAGGATGCAATAGATAATTACCGAAAGAAAACTGCAAATAATAAAAACAATGAAGGAGAATGAGATAAGATGTCAAAAATAACAGGAAAGACAACTCTCGGAGATGCACTGAAGGTAAAGGATGCCGGCAAGGTGCTGAATGATTTCAATACGCCGTGCATGCACTGCCCAATGGCGCAGTACGAGATGAACCAGCTGACACTTGAGGATATATGCAAAACATATGGTTTGGACCTTAAGAAAATGCTTGAAAAGCTCAATGCATCAGAGGGGAAGAATAAATGAAAGCATTCGCTGCAGCATTCATATTACTGCTCCTGTCTTCAGGATGCACAACATATCATGACAGTGGTGCTGTTGCCAATGAGACGGGTTTTAACGAACAGTCCTTTCAGGCTGAGATTACTGTAGCTGATTCGCCTGCGGACTACAGCGGCATTTCAATCGCCGGCATATCTATTGAAAAAAATGTTTACCATTCCGCTGAGGTGATGAGATTCAATGTCACACTACTTTCTGATATCGCCGCTGAGGGACTTGAACTGAAGGCTTACGGCATAAACGGCAAGATGTCGATTGTGAAGGCAGTTGACATGGTTCCGGGAGAGAATCTATTCAGTCTGGAGTACACGCTTCCGAGATGTAATGTATGCGGCGGCATAACTCCCGGAAACTACACATTCGAGGTAAGCGTTTATAACAGTGACATAATAGACAGTGATACGATTTCAGTGGAGATACTTCAGTGATTAATATGGTTCTCTTTTGCCTTCCGTGTCTTGGACTGCTTGTGTACTTCGGCATAGCAGGCATTTTCTTTCCCAAGTACCGGCGGTACATCAGGGAAGGCTGGATATGCTTCACGGACAAGCTCCGCGGCAAGAAATGTGCTGTGTCCTTCGACAACCGCATGCGGCTTGCACTGAGCACATGGCTCACCAGGCACAGGATGGTCCGTCTTGGAAGATGGTTCAGCAGCGAGAAGAACTTCAGCCTCTTCATGACATCGGTTGTCGTAATATCAACAATTATCACATTCTATTTCATCGTGCTTTATGTGCAGCTCCAGATAAATCCCGTATGCTATGACGGAAGCAGCTGCTCTGTTGACATCTAGGCGAATACTGATGCAATCATGAGTCCGGTGTAGTTCGCGACAAGGACAACGAAAATTGTTATACCCAAGTGCTCCCCGACAACCAAAAAGGTGTTCTGTTTCTCATCCTTTCCGACGATGTAGCTCAGGACTGTTATCAGGAGCATGCCCCACGCGATGCTGACCAGCATGGCTGTATTAAGAGGAAACATCAGGACGGGTACTATGAAGGTGCACGCAAATATGAACTTGGACAGGAATGTCGCGAGTGTCGATTCCCATATCTCTTTCGGCGTGTGCTTCGCTTCCGACTCTTCCGATATATGCATGCCGAAAGCATCGGAAAGAGCGTCAGAGATAGCTATTATCAGTATCCCGCCTATGACAGCCAGCGTTGAGCCGGTGCTTGAATTAAGCCCGACCATGAGGCCGAGCGTTGTTATTATCCCCGAAGTCAGCCCGAATGTCAGGCCCTTTATGTAAGAAAGCTTCATACACGATCCTTCTTATGCATGGCTGAGACATGGTTCTGGCTGAGCTTCTCTGAGATGTATCCGTAATGCTTGCTGATCCAGTCGCCTTCCTTCAGCTTCAGCCCTTCCCTGAAGTCTGTCCTTAGCATTATCTCACCGAGTGGTGTATGGACAAGGGCGCGGTTGTCCTCGATTTTTCTGACCTTCCCCGCATATACCTTGCATTCCCGGACATCTATGTCAGGCTTTATCTGCTTTCTCCACAGTATGGCCTTTTCGTGCTCCACGAGAAAGTATTTTCGTATGACTTCATCATCTATGACATCCTTCTGCATCCTCTTCGCCAGTATGGTGCACATCCTCGAAGCCACCTTGAACTTGTCTTCTATCGGAAAGTCAACGTCCCTTCCGCTCCTGACAGCGTTTCCCATTTCATCCAGAAGCTTTTTGTCAAGCTCCCCTCTTCTCACAAGAACATCGCCGCACGGAACCGCGTACCTGAGAAAAAGGTCCCTGTTCTTTATCGGAAGCACTTTGAATTCCATTATTCCACCTTCTCCAGTATGATGTCATTGAAAACCATTACACTGTCCCCGACTTCAGGCTTTATGAACTCCGCGCTCGCTTCCCTTTCCACACCTTCGAAGTCTATCACAGCCTTCTTTCCGCGCACGCTGAGCACCTTTCCTATGAGAGCGAGGCACATAACCATTATTGGCCAGTTGTTAATAAAAGTAAGATTCCTCCGGGCAAACAAACTTATGTCTGATGGCATCCAATTGTTTACAATGAAAAAAGTGATTTTCTTCGGCAGCGAGGTCTCCGGGGATGAAACAGCCTTCAGGGTGATGGAGCTGCTGAAGCCCAAGATGAAGGGAAAGGCGGAGCTTCTGAGATGCGAAAGCGTATATGACATACCCGAGGAGGGCGAAGTCGTAATCGTCGACGTCGTAAAGGGAATCGAGAAGGTCTCAGTCTTCATGGACATTGAGGCATTTTCTTATTTCAGGAGCATGAGCGCGCATGACCTTGACCTCGGCACGCACCTGAAGATAATGAAGGAAATGGGATGGCCCCTGAAAGTGCGGATAATAGGCATACCATTCGGTTCGAAAGCGGAAGATGTCGCCGATGACGTCAGAAAGGAACTGGAAGACCAACTAAAATGATTCATCTTTTGAGGTTAAAATTCAGGAAATGCGTGGAGCACGAGAAGCATGGGTCATACGCCCTGATGAGCATCTCAAGGCTGTGCTTGACCTTCTCGTCATTCTTCTTTATCAGCTCCGGCATCCATTTCTGCATGTCGGATTCCATGTTCCTGACATTCTGGCATGTGGGTGTCATTATGTTTGCATAAGTGCATATGCCTTTCGAATCGAATTTGTAATGATGTATCAGTGTTCCCCTCGGCGCCTCGCAGGCGGCTATCCCTTCACCTCCCCTGGGCTTTATTTTACGCTTTTCCTCCCTGAAACCTGTCTTCTCATACTTGGACAGCACTTCTAATGCGCGGTCGCAGAAATGCACCATTTCCACAGCCTGGGAGATATTGTTAGTGAATGTCGAGAAATTAGGCAGTTTTAGCTTATGCTTCCTGACAATTGACCTGGCTGATTTTGATAGCCTGTCACCCATTATGTTCAGCCTTGCAAGCGCTCCTGTCATGTACGGTTTTCCGTCATATCTTGCGTATTTGGCAGTTGACCTGTAGATGGTCTCCTCTTCCAGATGCTTCTGATAATCTTTCACCTTGAACCCCTTTTCGCCAAGAACGCCTATATCGCCTTCATACAAGTCGTATGAATTCTTCTCTTTGACCGAGAGATAGTTCGTCGGATTCTCGAAATCCGGGTATCTGAATGAGAAGAATAGTTCAGCAGCTTCCGTGGAGAGCTTCTTCAGATCCCTGAAATCGGACATGAGTTCTGTTACCATCGATTTGTCAGGAACTGAATTGAAGTAGCCGACGCGGCAGTTCACAGGATGAAGCGGCCTTCCGCCGATTTTCCTGACTATGCCTGAGGATATCTTCTGAAGCCTTATGGCCAGTTCCATCTTGTCCCTGTTTTTCCGCGCTATCTCCATGACATCGCCGACGCCGAGGTAGTCAGGAGCGGCGAAGAAGAAAAGATGCGCTGTGTGGCTGTGTATGTTGCTTGCATGAAGAAGCAGCCTCCTGAGGTCATGCGTTTCCTGGGACGCCTTCACGCCTATCGCATTCTCAACAGCCTTTATGGATGTCACTGTATGAATCACTGAGCATATGCCGCATATCCTCTGTGATATTGTGGGAACCATGTCGAAAGGCTTTCCCCTTACCATGTGCTCGAAATATCTGGACGGCTCGAATACGGCTATTTCGGCTTTCTTCACTTTGTTTCCGTCCATCTCTACCTCAAGCTTTGCGTGTCCCTCGACCTTTGTCATGCAGCTAAGCGCGTAGCTCTTGTGGCTCATTTTGCCATCTTCCCTCCTGTATATTTGCCGAGCATCATATTCATTGTCTTCTTTTCTATTCCATGCTCCTTCATCAGTTTCTCCATTTCATTCCAGTTGGCATCGGGAAGCGGTCCCCTGCATCCGTCGCATGCAGTCCTGCTGGCGGGGCACGGCGCATTGCATCCGGCTCTTGTAACAGGTCCCATGCAGAGTGTGCCTTCCTTGAAAAGGCACGAGACGCCGGCCTTCTTGCAGTCAACGCATACGGGATAATCGGGTGCTACAGGCTTTTTTCCGAGAAGCAAATCCCTTATGACTTCCACAGCCTCCCGCTCGTTTATCGGGCATCCTGTCATCTCATAATCAACATGTATGTGCCTGCTTACAGGGTCTGCATGCGGGTACGACTTCACTTTGATGTCCTTCCCGTAGACGAGTTTATGATAAGCACTGTGCTTCCTTTCGTCAGGATTTCTCACTGCGGGTATGCCACCGTGGCAGGCGCATGTCCCGAATGCTATCACGTATTTCGACCGTTCCCTGACATTCCTGACCAGTTCGGCATTCTCGTGGTTGGACACGGCGCCGTCTATGAATGCGATGTCATACATGTCATCGTCCTTTGGCTTCTCATTCAGCATCCAGAAGTCAACGATGTCTATGCTCCCGAATATCGCCGGAAGCTTCTCATTGGCGAGCAGCAGCTGAAAATAACAGCCCTTACATGATGTCATGCCAAAGAATGCGACTTTCGGCTTCACCATACGTCCTCCTGCATCCTTCTCAGTTCAGCCAGACTGAAGACAGGGCCATCCCTGCAGACATACTTGTCGCCAATGTTGCAGTGGCCGCACTTTCCTATTCCGCACTGCATCATCCTTTCGAGTGAGAGGTGTATGTTCTCAGGCTCAATTCCGAGCTTCTGGAATTCTTCTGACACGAACTTAAGCATAACCGGAGGGCCGCAAGAAAATCCCGCTGTGTTCGCAGGATTTATCTTCAGCTTCCTTATATGGTCAGTGACCATCCCTGTGCATCCGTTCCATTCCCTGCATTTCTTCTCAACTGTTGTTGTTATGGTCACGTCTTTGTGCTTTCTCCATCTGGGTCCTTTGTACCGGTAGACTATGTCATCAACAGTCTTTACGCCGTAGATAACCCATATCTTCCCGTAGTCCTTTCTTCTGAACAGAAGGTACTCGAGAACAGAAACGAGCGGCGGAAATCCTATTCCCCCTGCAACTATGACAACATCCTTTCCTTTTACAACATCAAGAGGAAATCCTTTCCCGTACGGGCCTCTCACTCCGATAAGGTCTCCCTTCTTCATCGTGAACATTGCATCGGTTGTATTGCCGACATTCCTGACGCTTATTTCGATTTCCTCCTCCCTCGGGGACGAGCACATCGAAAAAGTGGCCTCGCCTATTCCCATGAGGGAGAACAGCCCGAACTGGCCCGGAAGGAAATCAAACCTCTTCCTGTCTCCCGGACGTTCAAATCTTAGCCTGAACGTCTTTATGCCCGGAGCTTCGTCTATTATCCTGACCACTTCAGCCGGTACCGGCTTGTATGTGTGCCTGTCAGACTTTGGCATATTTCTTCCTCACTTTCGCAGCTTCCTCGGTTATGTCTATCCCTGCCATGCATTCGGTTATGCAGCGGCCGCATCCGACGCAGTGGTTCTTCCCTTCATTCTCAAGACCGTAAACCAGCTTGTGGTAGAAGAACTGCTTGACCCTCTCAGTCCTGTGCTGCCTGAAGACATAATCTCCGGCAACCTTAGAGAACCTCAGAAGCATGCAGTAATCCATCTCTCTCTTTACTTCACCATTTTTCAGGTCAGTGACATCAGGCTCGTGCTTCAGGCTGAAGCAATAGCATGTAGGGCAGACAAATGTGCAGGAAGCGCACGAAAGGCATCGCTTTGCAGTGTCCTCCCAGATGCTGCTATTGGCAGCTTTCTTCATAATCTCAGGAAGTCCGGCTGTATCTATCTTCTTGGTGCATCCGGGCTTCGTCTTTGCGGGCATTCCGCTGGATTTCCTGAACAGTTTTGCCGAATCATCGATAATCTTCTTGCCTTCTTCGCTTCCTGCTTCGACATGATAGCCGTTTCCATTTTCAGTGAAAAGAAGGTCGAATCCGCCATATAGCCTGTCAGTCTCCATGGATTCACAGAAGCAGTTTTCACCTGCTTCAGTGCAGTTCATTGCTATGACAATCAGGTTCTTTCTTCTTGCTTCATAGTGCTCTTCTATGTCTCCGTGACCCATCATGACCTTGTCCAGAAGAAGCATAGCATGCACATCGCACGGCCTTATGGCAAACACAGCCTTTTTTACATCATCAAAAACCTCGCATATCATGCTTTCCTTGTATCTGACAAGTGCCTCGCCTTCGGGCATGAGTATGGATTTTGGTGGAAATTCCGTATTGATATATCCATTAAGGTCGAGTTTCTGCTTATTTTTCAGCTTCTCGAACCTGAACCCGCGGCCTTTCCTGACTGGCGCAAAAACGGACATCTTCAAGGTCAGCGCATCTATGAATCCCTGAAGGTCTTTCTTCTCGATGAAATAGTAAGAATCTTGCGTCATCAGAATCCCAATACTAATAGTTGGGAGGCCTGCATAAATTTGTTCTTCAGGTAATGTCGTTCAGGTGATTTACTTCTGAAGCGGTTGTATCAGGCCCTCATAGACTGCATCAGCCAGGTTGCCCGTATCAATATTACTGATATCCAGATCCGCAAGATTCAGTATGGATTTGAGCCATCCCCGATAGAACTTTGTGGAAGACTCTACCTTTTCACGTACTTCGCTTATATTGTCGTTAAGCGTTATCCTTCTTTTCGGATCCCATTCCTTTGAAGGAGGAAGAATCTTGTTCTTGTAGTCCTGCGAACTGAGTGAATAGTCACCGCGAAGGTATATAACACCGGGCATCACATCCACGAATTCCCTGAATTCGCTGTCATCCACGATTTCCCATATCCTTCTGTCAAGGCTTTTCTCAGGAAGGTGGCCGAAGCGCAGTGCGTAACCTGTATCAGTCATTGTAAGCACCGCAGTCATCTCATCGATTATATACCTCATGCTGTTCGGGAAATTCCTATATTTGTCAGGTATGCATTCACTCTTTATTTTTTCAGCGAATTCCGGGTTAGACTTGATGTATTGTGTAATACTCTCAAACCTTCTTGCATAGTCTTCACAGTAGTCGCCGTTGCATTCCTTGAAGAAATCCCATCTCATATTTTCAGTGCTTCCGAGACTGAAATGGTCTTTTATCTTTTCAAGTTTATCCATTTTTATTTCTGATTTCTCACGGACCAGTTTCTCAGGTATCTCGTCATGGATGAGGGGGTCATCGACTATGATATTGACATGCGATGTACCATTCTTTTCAGCATACCTGTTTCCCCAGAGTGAATAATAAACCGCGCCTATCGGGATGCTCACGTCTTCTCTCTGAGGATTTATCGCATGACCCATCCATGTGTTGTTGTTCCCGTATACGGAATCAGGTATGTGTATCTGAAGAGGTGTATAGATTTCCCTGAGCTCGTCGGGTATCATTTCCTGGTTCCTTCCTAGGTTCCACATACCTGTGTTTACAACAGAAAGTTTTATAACATGTGACATCACTTTTAGTACAAGTGATTTTATGCATGACATGTCAGTAGCCCAGATGGTCGCCGATGAGGTGATATCAAAGCTTGAAGGCAGGAAGCCGAAAAGCATAAGCATCGAAATGGATGTAGGCTCACTGAGGTTCCATGACACTTCACAGGTCGGGTTCTGGTTAAAGGAGTTTCTCCAGCAGGAATTCGGAAAGAAGCTGAAGGTCTCTGCTGACATAGAAAAGATTGACCCTATGATAAAATGCAGCTGCGGTTATGAAGGCGCTGTTAATGAACATGAAAACGACCACGACCTCATGCATCAGGGAATATTCACGATGAAATGCCCGGAATGCAGGTCAGACGGCTACGAGATAACCAGCGGGAATGAAGTCATCCTGAAGAAGATAAATGTCACTGAGTAGCATCTTATTAAGCGCATCCGCAATTCTTTTTATGAACATCCTTATGGGAATAGGCAATGAGATAAACGGCGATGACGCAGCAGGTGTTTTCATAGCAAAGCGTTTTTCCGCAAAAGGATGGAAAAGCATAAACTGCGAGACTGTGCCTGAGAATTTCCTTGGCGTGATAAAGCGTGAGAAGCCAGAGCTGCTGGTTCTCGTGGATGCCACTGAAATGGAACTCGAACCCGGTGAAATAAGACTGATATCCAAGAACAGGCTCAACTCAGAGGTTGACAGTACGCACAGCCTTTCACTTCATTTTCTTGTCAGCGAGCTTGAGAAGCACGCAGGAAAAATTCTGTTCATCGGCATACAGCCTGAAAGCATGGAGACAGGGGAAGAGATGTCACCAGCGGTCGCATCTTCTGCGGGGAAATTGCTGAAAATTCTCCAAAAAGCGGGCTTTTCCGGAATAAAAACACTGTGAATTTTATAAAATTTACCTGTTAGTGGTAATCAGGTGCTGAAATGGCAACATGCTATGGAAGAGGGCTCAGCGAAGCAGAAGAAAGACTTGGTACAATAAATTCCAGTCTCGACTCTATTGAATTCATTTACACGAATCACAGCATGAAAAGATATCTTCCGATGTCTTTTAAGGATGTCATGAAGGTGCAGTCGCTTATAACGGACACCCTGAGAATACAGAATATGGATTATGTGAAGAGAGAAGCTACGGACCCCCGCAAGCCTAATGACGAGAAGATATGGTACAGGGCAGGAAATACGATAATGCATGCAAATGAGATACACACAAAATATTTTTCAGGAAGGAGCATTGATGATGTCCCGATAGTTCCCAGAATCCTTAATGGACTGGGCCTGATTTAGAAACGTGAAATCCTCCAAAAACCGGACTTTTATCCTTTTAAAACTTTCGGCCAATAGATAGAATATGTCAACGGGAAATGAAATAGGAATGAACCGAGCAAAGAGGTACATAAACGGAGAAATAAACCTCAGCCATGGCGAACTTAACACTCTTTACACAGGCCTGAATAACACACGTGAATACATTTTCAGGATCATACCTGGTGAGATTTCTGGCACTCAGGGTACTAAACTGGTCGATGATATAGACTATGTTCTTGATAATCTCAAAAAGAAAGGCGCCAAGGCCATCGGAAAAAAGAAAGATATAGGAATCCGCGGTCTCAGGCTTTACACTGATTTCTAGTTTATTCTTGGCCGTCTTTTGAAATCGCCGCTTGAACGTGCGTTTCTGGAATTGTTCCTGGAGCCGAATCCGCGTCTCTGCGGCCCCCTTCCGCGTCCTTCAAAGCTCGGCCTTACGAAAGGAACCATGTTGAAGCGGGGCATCTCGGCACGCTGTATGTTCAGGTCTTCCTCGTTGTTTATCCTTCTGAAGCTGTCGTGGTCACGGTTGGTGAGAAGCGTTATCGCGTCGCCGTCTTCGCCTGCACGGGCTGTCCTTCCTATCCTGTGTATGTATTCCTTGGCAGTGTTCGGCACGTCATAATTGTATACATGGCTTACATTCTTGATGTCAAGTCCCCTTGCCGCAACATCAGTTGCCACAAGAACGTCTATCTCCTCGTTCTTGAGCATGCTAAGGGATTCTTCCCTCTTGTTCTGGGTCATGCCTCCATGAATCTCCATGGCATTGATTCCCTGCTTCCTGAGGTTCATGGCCACTATGCCTGTCTCATCCTTCGTGGCGCAGAATACTATGGCAAGCCCTGATGTTGAATTCTTGAGAAGATGAACCAGCAGCGGGAACTTGTCTTTCTGGTAGTATATGTCAAAGTAGAACTGCTTCAGGTTCTTGGCGTCTACCTGGGATTTCGTCCTTATTATTACAGGGTCCCTCAAATGCCTTTTCATTATGTCCTCTATTTCAAAGGATATGGTCGCGCTGAACATCAGGCTCTGCCTGCTCTTCGGAGTCTCCCTTATTATCCTCTCGACATCGTCTATGAAACCCATGTCAAGCATTCTGTCAGTCTCGTCGAGAACCAGAAACTTCACGTTATGGAACTTTATGGTGTTTCTGGACATGTGGTCAAGTATCCTTCCGGGTGTGCCAACGACAACTTCTGCCTTCTGAATGTTCTTTATCTGCGGCTCGATGCCAACGCCTCCGTAGACACTTAGGGCACTCAGGCCATTCGGTTTCCCTAAATCCTTAAAAACATCAGTGACCTGCACGCAGAGCTCCCTTGTCGGTGTAAGAACAAGCACCTGCAGCCCGCGTCCCGGCGTTATCTTCTCGACTATTGGCATAGCGAATGCTATGGTCTTCCCGGAGCCGGTCTCTGCCTGGCCTACAACATCATGCCCTTTCAGTATCTTCGGTACAACCATCTCCTGGATGTACGTCATGTCCTCAAAGCCCAGTCTGGTTATCGTCTCCTTAAGCTTCGTGCTTATCTCTATGTCTTTGAATTTCATACAACTTCCTTATTGCGCAGTCAGATATTTAAGAACTAACCTCTACGAGTTTCACCTTGAATGTAAGTGTCTTTCCTGCAAGCGGGTGGTTCATATCTACTTTTATACTCTTCTTGTTAACAGCGACGACCTTTGCCTCAAGGTTTATTCCGTTGGGCATGGTCATTCCTATCATAATGCCTTTCTCGAACTTCATGTTCTTCGGAAGGCTTTCACCGGGTATGTCCCTTATGAGATAATCCTTCATATCCCCGTAAGCCTCTGAAGGCTTCAGCGTGATGGTCTTGGTTTCACCGACTGACATGCCTTCAACAGCCTTGTCGAAACCGGGAATCATCTGGCCGGCGCCTATCTTGAATTCAAGCGGCTCGCTATTATGCTTCTCAGTGCTGTCGAATATTTCACCGTTCTCAAGCTTCCCTTCGTACTCGACTTTCACTGTGTCGCCTTTTTCAGCTTTCATAATTTCACCAGTATATAATAATTAACCCCGTTAAATAAAAGTCGGTCATCTTCTCAGCGTGTATATAAGGCCGTTTAAAGCTGCAAACGGACGCTTCCTGATGCTGCCTGTGCCTCTTGTGCATCCGTAGAAGCACGGGGTCTTTTCATAGCATCTCTTTACCGGACATGCCATTTTTTTGCTCCATTCACCCCATTTCCTGTTTATGTCTTCCTTCTTCAGGTCGAACATCGGCGGGAACTCAAGGCATGGTGTGAGCATCCCCTCTGATGTCAGCCTGAAGGAATGGACGAACGCATCGCACCTGCCAACATCCTCTCCTCTGAGATACCTTATGTTGTCCTTTATAAACGGCCTGTAAAGGGGGGGAAGCTTTTGAGACACTTTACTCATCTCAGTTATCACATTCTCCATACAATTTCCGAGATGAAGGGATTTGTCGCCTGATGATGCATAATTTTTCGTGTCATTGTAGCTGTTGAATGTAAAGTCAAGCCCGAGGCTGTGGACGAATTCCCTGACATCGTCAAGCTCATTGTAGTTTATGCTCGTGACAGTGGCGTGGACGCTGCCCTTAAGTCCGGGATGCTTTGCAAGGAGTCTTATATTACTGGTGACGACATCGAACTTGTCCACTCCGCGTATCTTTATGTACTTCTTCCTGTCGAGCGTATCAAGGCTTACAGTGACGAATATCCTTCCGGACCTGTTGAGAGAATCCAGTTTTTTCAGTACCTTCTCATCAAGCAGTATGCCGTTTGAGAGAACAACTGTGTGAAATCCCATGTCATCGAGAATTTTCACAACTTCGAAAACATCCCTGCGTACAAGCGGCTCCCCTCCCTGAAGGAACAATGTATGGATGCCGAACCTCTTCAGGTCTGAAAACACCTTCTTTATGTCTTTCAGCGGCATCTCCTTCTCGCGGCGCTTCCATATGCTGCACATGGCGCATCTGGAATTGCATCTTGTCGTTACGTCGTAAACGCATAAGGCCGGGCGTCCTGCAAGGACATTGAAAAGGCTCTGCATCATCTTGACATGATTGTTTTTGACTGTTATAAATATTCAGGAAATGCATAAGATTATTTATGGTTGACGCGTTCAGCATTTTAGGCGCAATGGGGCTTGTTCTTATAATAGTCGGCATTGCCCTGAAAAGCCGGAAAAGAAGAGACATTCTCTACATATTCGGCGGAACGCTCCTTGAGATTTACAGCATATACATAGGTGACATCATCTTCATAGTGCTGCAGTTCATTTTTACAGTTGTTGCAGTCTACGATTTCATAAGGATTAAGAAAAAATAATCAGTCCTTCCTGTAGTCAGCAAGAAGGAACTCCTTTGTGAATGACAGGCATTTCACAGGGCATATACTGACGCATTCCCCGCAGAAAGTACACCGTGAAAGGTAATACTTGACTTTGCGTGTCTTGGTGTCAAAAACAAGCGCTTTAGACGGGCAGACCCTTGTGCACATCTGGCATCCGATGCATTTGTCCTTATCGTATGCGAGCTTTCCCCTGAAGTCATCGGGCACGGGCACAGGGGGATTTATCTTCTTCTTTCCTTTTCCGACATCCTCAAGCAGCTTTGCAACTGACTTGGGCGCGTGTTTCACCGGAAACTGGTTGGTGAACGCCCTTTTGAACAACTGCCTGAAAAGTTCTTTCTGCATTGTGAACATCAGATTACCCCCATGAAAATGTCAAGACCTATGAGAACGAGTCCCAGAAGGGCTATCATTGTGGTGTATCCCCAGTAAATTTTAACGACCTGCGTTATCCTGAACCTTGCAGCAGCCACCCTTATGAATGTCGAGCTGATGAACATGACTATGAAAAGCTTCACAAGGAAGAACCCGATGTCAGCAGCCTCTCCTGCGATTCCGGAGAGTCCTGCATATCCGGATATGCCGAAGGGGATGAAAAGAGCAATGACAACCGAGCCGAGAACCAGTATCTTTATGGCACTTGCCAGATAGAACAGCGCAAGGTTGCGTCCTGAATATTCCGAGAGCAGTCCGCCTGCTATCTCTGT
Organism: Candidatus Aenigmatarchaeota archaeon; assembly: GCA_016931255.1. GTDB lineage: Archaea > Aenigmatarchaeota > Aenigmatarchaeia > QMZP01 > JAFGSV01 > JAFGFG01. Next base: position 108,066 of record JAFGFG010000001.1, on the reverse strand, counting down.
TTCAGCTTCCGCTGAATCGAAAGGCACTTCACCCATCTCTCCTGTTGTCACGAATATAATCACAGCGAACAGCAGGGCAAGACCAATGCTTCCCAGCACACCGACCAGATGCCATACGGGAATCGCTGTTATGGCTGAAAACGAGAATGCAGCTGCGCCGGGAGCTGTTGCCGAGACAAGCCATGCGAGAGCAACGATTGTTATCGCAAGTGGGAACTCGTAGCTTACCATTGTTATCATCTCCCTCTGTGCGCCGACTGTCGCGTATGGCGATGATGAAGCGAACCCGCCTATGACGAGCGCAAGCGACGGGAACATGAGCATGTACAGCACGAGCATGAGGTCTCCGTGTCCTTCAAGGAGCGGGGGATACCCGAAGAGCGGGACATACATGAGCAGCACGATTGATGAGGCGAGTGCCACGAAAGGCATGAGATTGAAAACCCATGCAACTGCATCCCTGGGCACAATGTTCTCCTTAAGCATAAGCTTTTTCACATCCCTGAAAGGCTGGACAAGAGGAGGTCCTATCCGGGCCTGCATCCTCGCGGCAAGCCTCCGGTCTATGCCCTTGTACAGCAGCCCTATGAATATTCCGAGAACAGTCACCGGCACTATCATGAGTATCCTGGCAACCAGAAGGTCTATCATTTTCCAAGCCCCCTTTTCAATTCCCTTGTCTTCAGGAATGAGAGCCTGCGAAGCTGGTCCATCGTGTACATGGTCGTGGTTTTGTCAGCACTGACAGCCCTGTTGGTGCATGACATGCACGGGTCTATTGACGCTGCTATTATCGGTATGTCGGCTATCTGCTCTCCCATAAGCATCGGAACCCACGGCATCATGTTGTTGTACGTCGGCGCCCTGACTTTCCAGGAATACGGTGATTCCTCGCCTACAAGCTTGACGTAATGTATGACTTCTCCTCTCGGTGCTTCATGCCTTCCTATACCCTCGCCCACAAGCGGCTTGAGCTTTGCAAGAATTACTGCCGGCTTTTCTTCCCACGCTATCGGTCCCTTGGGCATGCTCTTCACTGCTTTTTCAATAATCTCCGCGGACTGCTTCACTTCAAGCAGCCTGACAAGGACGCGGTCATAAACATCGCCGTGTATCTCACCAGTGTAAGCATCCGGAAGAATTGGTTCCACATCGAAGTCCTGGTAAGCTGCATACGCTTCGTCTTTACGGACATCCTTCTTTACTCCTGAAGCCCTTGCTGTCGGTCCGACCGCGCATGTGGTTAGCGCGTCCCTCCTTGAAAGGATGCCCACGTCACGTGTCCTTGATTTTATCACAGGGTCGTTGAGGAAAACCTTCGCCATCTTGTCAAAGTGACTGTAGTAGAAATTAACTGATTCCAATATTCTTGGTATCTTCTTCTCAGGAATGTCATGCCTGACCCCGCCTATTGTGATAAGGCCCTTCGTTATCCTGTTGCCGGTGATATACTCTATTGTATCGAGCACATTCTCTCTCAGCTTCCATGTGTAATGCATGAGCGAATCGAATCCAAGCTCATGCGCAGCAACGCCTGCCCATAGTATGTGGGAATGTATCCTCTCAAGTTCAGCCCCTATGACCCTGATGTACTCAGCCCTCGGAGGCGCGTGTATGTCACCTATGGTCTCTATTGCCCGTGAAAATGAAAGCATGTGGCACATGTTGCATATCCCGCATATCCTCTCAGCAAGGAAAAGCACCTGAAGAGGATTTCTTCTCGTGGCTGCCCATTCGATGCCCCTGTGCACCTGGCTGAGCTCGAAGTCAACGCCTATGACCTTCTCGCCGTCTATCTCCATGTTGAGCTTGACAGGCTCCTTGAGCGCCGGATGGACCGGGCCGACGCATATGGAATATGAATTCTCTTTCTTTTCCAGTGTCATTTGCTGTCACCCCCATGCACATTCCTGATAAGCTTGTGAGGTCCTGTCTCGTCCTTTCTCCACGGGTATACGCCCCTTGGGAACGACGGGTCGAGGAACAGCCGCCTGCCGTCAGGTATGTTCTTTACCTTTATGCCGAGCATCTCCTGCATCTCCCTCTCGGATATGATTGCACCGGGAATAAGGTCTGTTATTGTATCAACTACTGCATCCTTCTTCGGCAGAAGCACATGCATTGTTATGGTTATCTCGGACGCACGGACACCGTAATTGACTGTGAAATGATAAAGTATGTCTATCTCCTTTCCAAGATCATATCCTGAACACACAGCAAAATGCGGGTCAGGATATTTTTTGCATAAGTATGCAACTGCGTCATGCAGCTGCTTCCTGCCGATATGGAACCATATCCTCTCAGCAACGGTCTTCTTTTTCATGTTGTTTTCGTTCTTCTGGATTGTGGCATCCCTTATCGCTGCACCGAATTCCTTTTTCAGACCAGCTAAAACTTCCTGCGCTTTCATTTCTTTCCAAGCTCCTCAAGCTTCTTCCATGCCTTCACGACTCCGTCGATTATAGCCTCCGGCCTCGGAGGGCAACCCTTGACATAAACATCAACAGGAACTATCCTGTCTATTGGGCCTTCGATATTATAAGATTCATAAAAGACTCCTGTACTGTTTCCGCAGTTACCTACGGACATGACAACCTTCGGGTCAGGCGTCTGGTCATACACAAGCTTCAGCTTCTTCTTCATGTCCCGTGTGACAGGTCCTGTCACCAGAAGAACGTCAGCATGTCTGGGGCTTCCGACGAGCTTCATGCCGAACCTCTCGACATCATACCTCGGTGTCAGCGCCGCGACTATTTCTATGTCGCATCCGTTGCAGTTCTTGACTACGAAGCCACCGTTAGGTATGAATGAATGACTTTCATCTACAGTGATGTTATATACCCATTTTGTATCAGATTTGACAATTTTGACTTCTTTGACAGAGTCCAGATAAAAACTGTCAGATACCAAATTTTCAATTTCAGATAAATTGTCACATCCATTAGATTTGAGCGACTTGATGACATTCATGATTGTTGTCTTCTGGAACCTTCTCTTCTGTCCTTCTATCATCGGCATATAATCTATTCCAGATATATCAGATTGTTTAATTCCGTGCTTCTGCCTCATCATTTTTATGATCTTGCCGCATACAAGCGGTGCTCTTTCGTGGAGTGACTGTTTCTTTTTACTTTTTGCCATAATGGACATGGCAGATTTTATTATTCCCACTTTTTTCGGATGTCTGAATTTAATAATGTCAAGGAATCTTTTGATATCTGACTGAGATGTTATGTTTATTTTGTAAAGTCTGCAATCTGAAAATGAGCTTCTGGCGATATGGTTGTATGTCCGTGTCCTTATTCCCAATCTCTTCAGCAGAAGGCGTATCTGGTCTGCGGTTCTAGCATTAGCGGTAGTGAAACATATTCCCACTCTCTTTCTGTTTTCCTCTCTTAAGAAATGGATTGATCCGTCTCCGTCGAAGTAACCCGAAAGGAAAGACGCAATAAGTTTTTTAGGTAGTCTGAATATTGGCCTCAAATCTGCATCCTTCCCTGTCACCTTCAATCCCAGTGATTGTGCTATGTTTACCAATACCGGACTGTATGTGTAGACTTTCTTGACGCCGTTCTTCTCTTCTTTCATGAAATTTCCGTCAGTCCATGATTTGCAGCAGCGAACGAAATCATTTATCAGTTCATCAGACGTATTCGAGAAGTTTATCTGGTAGTTTGCATGACCGTTATCTTTTATGCGCATTATCCAGCCATCAGATGCCACGAGTCCCATCATCCTCATGAAATCTGAATCGACTTCCATTTTCTTGATATCATACACGAAATTTTTCCCTGAGATCCTAGTTACGGATCCGGATATATCTTTCCAATTTATGTTAATGCATTCTGCTATCTTCTTGAGTTCCCCGATGGATAATGATCTATGTTTTGAACCAATCCTTATCATGTCTATTCCAAGCGTGCGCGAGGCATTGGCAAGCGTACTGAATTTTTTCGTGAGTTTCTTCTTCAGTGACGACCTTATTTCTTCAGGGATAGTAGCGACATAATGATCGGAAACCAAATCTATGATAGAGGGAATATATTCATCTACTTCAATTGACGAAGGCGAATAAATGTGACACCCCACTTTCAGATCCTTTGCTTCTATCCATTCTGTACCATTCAGTCCGTCCACAAGTACCTTATGATCCGGTGTCATTCTGAGAGATTCGCCTGCGAGAGTCTTTACAGTGACTAGTTTTTCAGGTGATTTAAGCCTGTGTACTTGAAGTATATCTTTGAATGCGGGTGAATATGAATTCCAGGACAGCACTTTATGTTTCCTTTGTGTTGTTATGTCATTGATTCCTGGATCTGTCAGATGCCCATCAACGAATTCTCCTATTCCTGTAATTCTTCCATCTCCAAGTATGATTTCTGATTCGGGTGGGAGGCAGCTTCCTGTATTCACATGGAATACCCAGAGCGACCTGTTCAGCGTCTTTGCCTTCATAGCAATCCTCCCAATGCAAGCGCTGCCATCAGTATGACTATGACAATGACAAGGAAATATACGTAATCATTGATTATACCTGTGTGCATCTTTCGCAGCCAAATGTAGTACTTCTCAAGGCTCTCAAAGAAACCCCAGTACATGTTTGATGCCTTTATATGACCTCTTGGGGCTTCGTTTCCGGAGTAGAAAGGTATCTGCTGGGCACCATTCTTGAATGTCTTTCTTCCGGTTGACCTGAGCATGAATACTATCACTGAAGCTATGATTACAACAGCCACCCATACAATGGGGTTCCAGTATCCCGCGGGGGTGAATATCATTCCTGTCATATCACGCCTCCTATGTAGCCGGCCTGATTCAGGAGAGCGTCCACTGCAGGCGTGACCAGATTGTCAAGCATGACATCAGGGAATATGCCGAAGAATATTATAAGCACTGCGAGTATCCCCATTACGAACCACATCGACAATGGCACTTCCCCGCCTTTGGCGGATTTGCTGACCTTCGGTCCCATGAAAGCCGAGTGGAATACCTTTACGAAAGATGCGAGCGTCAGTATGCTCACAACCATTGCTATCACCGCGAACAGCGGATTGAATAGGAACACTGACTCGTATATCATAAGCTTTGATGCGAAACCGTTGAACGGGGGAAGTCCTGCAATTGAAAGCGCCCCCACTATGAAGAATATTGTTGTCAGCGGCATCGTGTGTGCAAGCCCGCTCATCTCGTTGAGGTTCTTCGTACCAGTCCTGTATATTATTGCGCCGGCTGTGAGGAACAGAAGTCCCTTGTACATCGCATGATTTATCACATGAAATATGCCGCCTTCCATGGCTGATTTACCGAATAATGCAAGAGACCCCATGTCGTTGATGACAGCCAGACCGACTCCCACGCCAAGCAGCATGTAACCTGTCTGGGAAACCGCATGATAAGCCATAAGCCTTTTGATGTCCTTCTGCGGAATGGCCATCGTAACCCCCACGAACATCGAAAGCAGGCCGAATATTATCATCGCCCAGCCCATGGTTGCTATGCCTGGAAGTCCGCCGAAGAGCGTGAACGATATCCTGAAAAGCGCGTAAAGGCCTGCCTGGCTTGCCACTACAAGGAATGCCGACACAGGAGCAGGGGCTTCACCGTATGCATCCGATACCCACATGTGAAGGGGCACAGCGCCGCACTTGAGGGCGAATGCCGAGAACAGGAGTACGAGAGCCATCTTGTCGATGAGCGTGAACTCTATGACACCGGCAAGCCCTGCTATGTTGAGGAGGTTGTACTGGCCGTAGAGCATGCCTGCTGCAAAGAGAATCATGAGCGCGCCTATGGAGCTTACTACCATGTACTTGAAGGCAGCCTCGGCACTCTCACCTTTGCTGTAATACGCTATCATCGCGGCTGATGCCACTGAAAGCAGCTCAAGGAAAACGAACATGCTGAAGAGGTCGCCTGTTGTGACAAGGCCTATCATTCCGGCTGTCATGACGAGCAGCAGCGCGAAATACTTGTCAAGCCCGCTCTTTTTTCCCATGAACCTGAACGAGTAGATGCAGACGATTAGTGCCATTGAAACTGATATTATGGCCATGAAAGCGGACATCGCGTCTGCCTGAAGTATTATCCTGAACGGGAAGCCATCCGGTGCGGTGAGGCTGGGCACAGACGCGCCGAGTGTGTATACAACCTGGCCGTTGTCAAGCACGTTGTGAAGGAGTGTGGCTGTCACCCTGAATGTCGCAAGAAGCGAGAGTACGACCCATATGTTCCTCACCTTCTCGCTGATTCTTGAAAATAGCGGAGTGGCGAATGCAGCAATCAGCGGTATGGCTATGACAAGCGCGGGCGCATTCTGCGAGCAGAATTCCAGCCATGCGTCTATCATTCCTTCAGCCTCCTTTTCCTTGTGTCAATGCTTCCGTATTTCGAGTATATCATGACAGAGAATGAAAGCATCAGAGCAGTCACAGCAAGGCTTATGACTATGGAGGTGAGCGTCAGCGCCTGCGGGGTGGCAAGGACCATCGTGAGATTCGGGGTGTTAGTGAATATCGGTGCGACCCCTCCTTCAACATATCCCATGGACACGAGGAACAGGTTAACACCGCTTCCCATCACGCCTATGCCCATGACGACCTTTATCATGTTTCTTTTCAGTACAGCAGCTGAGATACCGAGCGCTATCAGAACAACGACTGCAATCATCTGGATGTCAATCATGATTTCTCCTCCCTGTAAGTAAGCATGACAAGAACAATAGCCGTTATGGCTGCAAATACCTCAATGCCCACGGCGAGGTTCATTAACGGAAGCACGCCGCCGCTGTTGAGATAACCCGGGTTCGGGCCGTATGAGATGCTCATTCCGAAGTATGAGGCGCTGTTTGCGAGGAAGTTGCTGAAGAACGTGGCCTGTATGCCTATGAATGCCACAGCTGCGAAAGCAAGGAGACCGAGACTCTCGATTGTCGAAAGCGAGCCTTTTCCGAGGAATTTTTTTGATTTCTCAGCTCCGAAGGCAACGAACAGCATGGCCATCATTGTCGCCATGACAGCTCCTCCGGGGAAGCCGCCTCCTGGCGTAAGATGCCCGTGGATTATGACGTACATTCCGAAGATTGTCATAGGCATAATAAGCAGCACTGACATGGTCTTCACAATAGCGGACATTCCTTCATTCATTTTTCTTCCTCCTGAAAAGAAGCATCACTCCGCTGGCTGCTGCGAAAAGCACGCTGGCTTCACCGAGTGTGTCAAGTCCCCTGTAATCGAAGAGGACGCCTGTCACGACATTGTTCGAGCCTGTTTCGGACTGGCTGTTCCTTATGAAATATTCGTCCATCGGTGCATCTCCCGGGAATCCGACCGGGTGCAGATAAATTATTGTCAGAAGAAGCAGTCCTGCGAATGCCAGAAGCACAGTGTACCTAAGACTTTCCATTTTCCATCCTCTCCGTCCGGTTTATTGCGATCACGTAAATGGCTGTTGACAATCCTGCTCCGACAGCAGCCTCCGCTATGGCCACATCAGGCGCATGAAGCATATAGAATTCCACAGAGAGCACAAGACTCATTGCAGCAAGGTATATCACTGAATTCAGCAGGTCTTTGCACCTGAGCGCCATGAATGCCGTTGAAAGCACACCCGCAAGCAGAAGTCCGTGCACAATCTGGTCTATTATCATAACTTAGCCCCTTTCAGCATGTCGACTTTTGCCTTTACAGGCATCACTCCGCTCCTGTAAGCGGCCCTCGCTATGGCATGGGCGCCTGTCGGATTCGTAAGCAGTATAAGAATCATCACGATGAATATATGGAGAGCCATTGAAAGGTAGACTGCATCGCCTGAAAAGTACATGAGCGCGCTGTAGGCCATGACACCTATGTAAAGGAACATGGAGCCGAATGTGGTGCATTTGGTTGCTCCGTGCACTCTTGTATAAACATCGGGGAACCTGTGGAGGGCGAGCGTTCCCATCATCTGGAAAAACATCCCTATACCCATTATGGCATAAAGCACCTCGTTTATCATTTTCCGCCCTCCAGATGCTTGGATACGAAGAGAGTGGTAACGAATGAAAGCATTGCATATACTATGGCAACGTCTATGTACATTATGTTCTCGTATGCTGCTCCGAGAAGCACGAGTATGGCCACTGTAAGTGTGTTTATTGTGTCAGCAGCGACAAGCCTGTCAGGCGAAGTCCTTCCGAGGAATGCCCTGAGTACAGATGTAATTACAAGCACTGCAAGGAATCCGGACATGAGGAAGAACTCGTAAGGTATCATTCCGTTATCCTCCTTGCCCATTTTATGAAAGAACCGCAGACATTATCGCATTTCCTGTCCTTGTTTTCAAGGTTTATGCAATGTACGTAGAGATTTCTCTTGCTGTCAGCATCCACTGAAAGCGTGCCTGGTGTGAGTGTCACGGAATTGGCCAGAAGCATCAGACCGAAATCATTCTTCAGTCCTGTATTGACTTTCACTATGCCGGGGTCTATTCGTCCTGTTATCACTCTTCCGGCAACGTCTATGTTGGCTTTGGTAAGGTTGTAAAGGAACGGTCCGAAAGCGAATACCAGAAACTTCACCCATCTTATGGGGTTCATGAACTGCCATCCAGGCTTTATGCCGGAAGAACCGATGAGCTTTTTTGCAAGAACTGCTGCAATCAGGGAAAAGAACACGCCGGTAATCAGCTCAGATGAGCTCCAGTAGTAGAATGCTGTTCCGGAGCCTGCTGTCAGCGCTAAATAAAAAATCATTGAAAAGATGAACGAAACCACTAGAACGGCCATACAGAATATTGTCACATAGTATATTTATTGGTTAGCAGTTAGATGCTTCCGTATCTGGACCACATTATGTCGCATTTCTTCAGAAGGCTTCTATAAGTCTCCATTTCAGGCATGCCTTCCGAGACGTACGGCTCCGCCATCTGGATGGCCTCCGTGGCGTCATCTATGTGCTTCATGACCTCGCCGTTATTCAGGGTCACCGCCCTCGCGGCATCCCTGAGATAGTCGTTGCACATCTGAAAACAGAGCTCTACGTCTTTCCGATGTTCAGGAGATAAAATTTCCATTCACTTTCTTTATGCGGAAAAATTTAAAAAACGAGCGTATTTCACTTCACGAAAAGATTGCAGTGGCAGTGTCCGTCCTTTGCGATTTCGTCCTTGTGATATGCACATGGACAGATTATCTTCCTGTCGTCTTCCTTCTTTCCCGTGACAAGCCTGCACGGGCAGTATCTTGCGCCGTGCTTTGACTGATTCATCAGAAGCCCTTTGCATATCCTTTCTACTGTCGCGTTATCGGGGTTCAAGCTGAATCCCTGGCTTGCGGCGTACTTACCGTAGCCTTTTTTCATTTCTTCCATCTGTTCTTTTTCATCCATTAAATCAACTCCGAATAAAAACCTGAAATAAAAACAAAAAGCTTACTTGCTGATAGCTTCCACAGGGCATGCAGAGATTGCCTCTTCCACGCATGCTGCTGTGTCATTCTTCACGCGAGCCTTTCCATCATCGCCCATCTCGAATCCGTCAGGGCATGTGGCTGCGCACGCGCCGCATCCGATGCACTTGTCTGCGTCAACACTTACCATATCAAAACCTCCAAAATGTATAGTAATCTAATTGGTCAGGTGCCTTAAAAAATCACCAGTTTTCCTTCAGCCCGTCAACAACGTAGCATGAGTTGTATACGACCTCTATGCCATGCTCCTTGCAGTATATTATTGCATTCCTGGATTCAGACCCGGGCTGCATCCACACCATCTTTACGCCTGCTTCGTGCACTTCCCTGACAATGGATTCCGTCACCTCATGCTTCACCACGGTTATCACAAGGTCGGGCTTTTCCGGGATGGAGATAATGTCACGGAAGCACGGATTGCCGTCTATGGAAGCATCATTTGGGTTTACAGGGAACACCTTAAAGCCTCCCCTGAGAAGATGACTGTAAATGCGGTATCCCCATTTATTGTGATTGGAAGATGCGCCAACGACTGCTATCCTGTTGTCACGCCTGAGAAATTCTTTGTACATAACAATCACTTCAGCGCGTCCACGAGTTCCTCTGCTGCTTTCCTCATGTCTTTCTGCGAGTATATGCCCCTTCCGACTATGGCGTGCCATTTGTCTCCTGCAGCCTTTGCTGAATCAGAGACTTTTCCTCCCTGAGCGACAAGTCCCGGTGAGTAGAATACCGGGTCGATTCCCTTTGAAACCAGAAACTTCCTGTATTTCCTTATCATCTCAGGCTTGTTTCCCGGAACCACGAAATCCGTCACGCCCATCTCAGCTGCAATCGTGTATATCCTTTCAGGCGTGTCGTCTTTGAGATAGCCGCCATCACCCGCAAGGTATGCTGGATGGGTCATCTCGCCTCCGACTATTATTTTCATGCCCGCGTCCATTGATGCCTTTATGAAAGCCTTTTCGGTCTCAGGACCTGCCTGCGGAAATATTATCACAGCATCCGCGCCTTCGCATGCACGGATGAACTTCTCCCCCACGAAAGGCACGTCTGTTCCTGCCTTCTGGTGGTCGTATATCACAGGAATGTCTGTGAACTCCCTTATCACTTCCAGGACTTTCTTCATGCCGAATGGTATCACGAGCTCGAAACCTATCTTGTATGCGCCTATTCCCTTAACATTACAGGTCTGCTTTACAAGCTCCCTCAGCTCTTCAAGCGTTGCCACGTCACATGACGGTATTATGCTCTTGTTCAATGCGATAAGTCCTGTCATTCGAATCCCATCTCCTTTCCCCATTCCGAAGGCGCTTTATTCCATTTCTTTACCATTTCGACCTTGTCCTTATCAATGTAGCCCTCTTCAGCTGCAACATCAATCAGGACAGAGAAATCAGACAGCGCATGCAGGCTGCATTTCGCCTCCTTGAATCTCTTTTCGGCCTTCTCCATTCCATAGGTGAATATCGCTATGCAGTCTTCTACGATTCCGCCTGATTCCCTTACAGCTTCCACTGCAGAAACCGAACTGCCTCCTGTGGATATAAGATCCTCAATGACTATCACTTTCTTTCCATTTTCAAGCAGCCCTTCTATCCGGTTCTGCTTTCCGTGGTCCTTGGAGTCGGATCTTATGTATATCATCGGCTTCCCAAGCCGTTCTGCTAACCATGCTGCATGGGGTATTCCTGCGGTGGCGGTTCCGGCGACTATGTCGAATGTCAGGCTGTTCTCTTCTATCACGCTGACGAACGCGTCTGTGACTTCCTTTCTCCTGCCGGGATAAGACATTATCATGCGGTTGTCGCAGTATATCGGACTGAGTATCCCGGAGGCGTACCTGAAGGGCTTCGCGGGATTTATCGAGACTGCCTTTATGTCAAGAAGTATCCTTGCTATCCTTTCTTTCATGCGATTTCCGCCTCCATGGCAGGAATCTCGTTTATCCTGCCGCTGTCATACACGAGCTTTCCGTTGACGAATGTATATTTGGGCCATCCGGTGAGCTCCATCCCCTCGAACGGCGACCATTTGCACTTGGTGAAAAGCTTACTGCCTTCGACCTTCTTCGTTCCCTTAATGTCAGCCAGTACGATATCCGCATAATTTCCCTTCCGTATCTCTCCCCTTCCGGAGATGCCGAATATTTTCGCGGGGTTCCTGCACATCAGGTCCAGCACCTTTCCGTATGAAGTCTTCCTGTCCCTGACTGCAGTAAGCATAAGGGGAAGTGATGTTTCCAGACCCGGGACCCCGAATGGGGGATTTCCGGATTCCTTTTCAGCTACCGTATGGGGCGCATGGTCGGAGCCGATGGTATCCACAATGCCGTCGTTAACCGCTTTCCAGAGTGATTCCACATCAGCCTCGCTCTTGAGCGGCGGCTTCATCTTGGTGAACGGACTCCTGTCGTTTTTCCTGTTGAGAAAAAGATGATGAGGGGTGACCTCGCAGAATACTTTCCTGCTGTCTGCTTTTGCATTATTTATCATGATTATTTCGCTTCCCGCTGATATGTGGCAGCAGTAAACAGGCTTTCCTGTCCTCGATGAGATGTCTATTGCCTCACTGACTTTCTCTCCTTCAGCATGCACTGCGACAAGACGCGACTGGCTGAATATGTTCATGAGATGGTACCTGTCGCTTACCATAAGGCAGCCGGTCGTGTCATTCATGAAGACCTTGGTGGCAGGGACATTTTTTGCTTTTGATACCTCGCTGATTGTACCGGGAAATCCGCATATATGAAATGCATGGTTGACGACCATCCCTTTTGAAAGCTTCCTTTTCTCCTCTATGCCGGCGGCTGTCTTCGCCGGAGGGATGCTGTTCGGCATGTCCAGCACAGTTGTCACGCCTCCTGCCGCGGCTGCATGAGAGCCAGTCATGAAATCCTCCTTGTGAGTCAGTCCCGGTTCCCTGAGATGGACATGGGGGTCTATGATGCCCGGAAGCATGAGAAGGCCTTCGGCATCCATTACCTCGTTATCATCCTCCGGTTCCATGTCTGTGAAAGAGAAATCATCTATCCTCTCACCTGATATCCTCAGGTCGCATTTCCTCAGCCTCCCGCTGTCCGGGGTGAGCGCATTCCGTATCAGTATGTTCATTCCTTCCCTCCGTAGTATTCCCCGAGCGTCAGCTTTTTTGCGGACCTTGAAAGCGCATGCTTCCCGAAATCCGGATTTTTCTCCAGCTGCTCCATTGTGAATACCGGACCGTCAAGGCATACGATGCTCTTCCCGCAGACGCATGAACCGCAAATGCCTATTCCGCATCTCATGTATCTTTCAAGCGACGCTTCCATGCCGACGCCGTGCCTTTTGCATATTTCCATGACCTTTACCATCATGAGCTCCGGGCCGCATGTGTAGACAATCCTGGGCTTCTTCTTGAGTATTTCCTTTTCCAGGAGATCTGTCACGAATCCCCTGTGGCCTTCGCTGCCGTCGTCTGTTGCTGTCATCATATCATGTCTGTCCGTGAAAATCAGCCTGTTCTTTGTCCTTGCACCCTGAAGCATTCTCATGTTCCCGTCCATGGACTCGCTGAGATTCATGAGAGGAGGCATGCCTATTCCCCCGCCCACCATTATACAGTCCTTCACATGCGAGAAACCCTTCCCGTACGGGCCTCTCACGCCTATTGAATTGCCTTCTTTCAGGCATGTAAATGCTTCGGAACATTTGCCGCGGGCCTCAACTGTTATCATCAGGTTTTCATTCGAGCTTCTTATTGACATGGGCTTTTCATCCACTCCGGGAAGCCATATCATCACGAACTGGCCAGGTTCGGCCTTCATCTTCATGTCAAGCGTAATGGTCTTGACATACGGATTCTCCTTCTTTATCCGGAGTATCCTTGTCATCTCGGGTTTTGCCTTAGCCATGTGCAGCACCTGTTATGTCCTGTAGTGAATCAATATTATTATTTTTCATCCATTCTTCCATTTCACCCGCTATAAGCCTGAAAGCATCAAGCCCGCGGTAGTAAAGGGCAGAGCCTATGCCAACAAGGCTGGCGCCTGCCATTATCATCTCTATTGCATCCCTTCCTGTTGTGACGCCGCCTGTTCCTATGATTGGGAGACCGGTAGCCTCGTATGATTCGTATACGCATCTCACTGCAATAGGCTTCAGCGCAGGGCCGGACACGCCGCCCTTTTTGTATTTCAGGACAGGCTTCCTCGCTTCGATGTTTATCACCATTCCCGAAGCAGTGTTTATGGCATTGAGCGCATCCGCGCCGCCCTTCCTGCAGGCCTCGGCAAGCAATGGTATGCTGCTCGTGTTGGGAGTGAGCTTCGGTATGACAGGTATGCTTCCTGAATGCTTCCTGACCTCAGAGACCAGTTGGCGGGTCGTTTCCGGGTCAGCTGAGAATGAAAGGCCGTCATCCTTGTTGGGACAGCTTATGTCGAGCTCTATTGCAGCCGGCCTGTATTCCCTCAGAAATTTAACTATGTCAACGAAGTCCTGAACTGTGCTTCCGTATATGCTTGCGAAAAGCGGTACCGGACAGTTCTTCAGTTCTTCCATCTTTCCAGCCATATTCTTGTATCCGGGACCCGGCAGTCCCATTGCATTCAGGAGTCCGCAGTCGAATTCCACTATGTTGGGATTGATGTTGCCTTCCCTCTCAACAGGACCTATGGATTTCATTGTGACCGCACCTGCTCCGGATTCTGCCATCCTTATGAGTATTTCCGGACTTGTGCCGAGTATACCTGATGCAAGAACGAGCGGATTTTTGAGCTTTATCCCAAGGAATTCAGTCGGGAGCATTAAAGCACCTTGATGTCTTCCTTGTCTATGTACCTCTCGCAGTAGTGGCACCTGACCCTGATATTATCCTTTGAGACAACAGTGAACTTCGTCTTGACGCTGTCGTTGTTCGTTATGCAGTTGGGGTTGTTGCATTTTATGACGTTTATGAGGACATCGGGAACACTGAGGCTGGCCTTCTCAGCGACCTTGTAATCCCTGATTATGTTAAGTGTCGCGTTTGGCGCAAGCAGCGCTATCTTGTCGACCTCCTCCTTTGTGAGTATCTTCCCGGAGACCTTTATTATGCCCTTCTGGCCTATCCTGCTGCTTTTGAGGTTTGCCGCAACCATCACTGTCTCGCTGCTTTTCTCAAGATTTAAAACATCAACAACCTTGAACACGACATCACCGGGCACATGGTCTATCACTGTACCGTCCCTGATTGCGGATACCTTCAGCTCCTTCATACATCCACTCCAAGCGTCAGCGCAAGAAGCGCCTGCCTTATGGGAACGCCGTTTCTTGCCTGTTCGAAATACAGCGCATGCGGTGTCCCATCCACCTCTTCGCTTATCTCATTGACCCTCGGAAGCGGGTGCATTATGATCATGTCTTTCCTGGCATCCTGAAGTGTCTTTTTACTTATGACATATGAATTCTTCACTTTCTCGTATTCCAGCTGGTCGGGGAACCTCTCTCTCTGTATCCTTGTGGCATAAAGCACGTCAAGCTTTCCTATCACCTTTTCCAGGTCATTCACTTCATGGAATGATGCTCCCATGGCCTTCAGGTCATTAAGGTCATCCTTTGGCATCCTGAGAGAATCAGGAGATATGAAATACATCTCAGCGCCGAAATGAGACAGTGCATGCGCAAGGGAATGAACAGTCCGTCCGTACTTCAGGTCCCCTATGAATCCTACGGTCAGCCCCTCAAGGGTCTTTTTGGTTTTCAATATTGTGTAGAGGTCAAGGAATGTCTGCGTGGGATGCTGGTTGGAGCCGTCTCCGCCGTTTATTACAGGTATTGATGCAGCTTCGGCCGCAAGCCTTGCGGCACCTTCAAGGGGATGCCTCATGGCTATTACATCGGAGTATCCCTCGACTACCTTTATCGCATCGCCGAGTGATTCGCCTTTGGAAGATGAAGAAACACCCTTGTCGGCAAAACCGAGAACCTTACCTCCAAGGCGGTTCATCGCTGATTCGAAGCTGAGACGTGTTCTGGTGCTCGGCTCAAAGAAAAGCGATGCCATGACCTTTCCTGAAAAGAGGTTGCTATAGTTTCCGTTTTCAATCTTTTTTGCTGTATTAAGGACATGCATTATTTCGGCTTTGGAGAAGTCCCTCATCGATATTATGTCCCTTCCTTTAAAGTTCATGCTTTCACCAATCAATATGCTCGCTCTGTGATTTATATCCATTTCGGATTAAATGTATAAATCATGAGTACCAAAAAAATAATGTATTTCTGAAATATACAATTGATACTCAGATATTGCTTTCCAGCCATTCTTTCACAGCAGACTCCGGCCTTGCGCCAATGAACTCAGCTACAACCCTGCCATCCTTGAAGAGCTTAACAGCAGGTATTGAGCTGATGTTGTAGAAGACAGCCTTCTCCTGCCCTTCATCGACATTCATCTTGGCAAGGATCACCTTTCCGTTCATGTCATCGGCGACTTTATCGAGAACAGGCCCGAGCATCATGCATGGTCCGCACCATGAAGCCCAGAAATCAACAAGCACCGGTATCTTCCTGGACTGCTCAACAACCTTCTCGTCAAAGTCATTGTCTGTTACATCCATCTTAGTCATAAAATCACCAACCTGTTCAATATGTGACCAGGTTATTAATATTATTTTTTCGGCTTTTCTGCAGGTATCCTTCCGTATATTTTCTCCATCAGGTACCGGCCGCATTTTCTGTAATTGCCGTTGCAGTGGGCTTTTACGGCATCATCGCCTTTAGGCATGGTCTCATATCGTATCTTGAGCAGGCAGCATTCTATTAACGGGCATCTGGCCTTTCCCATCTCATCCGCCCAGCAGAAGCTTTATGGAAACCATGAATGCTATTCCAATGCTGAAAAATATGAAATATACAATGGATTTCCTTATGTCAGCTTCCTTGTGCAACTCAGGTATGAGGTCGGATGCGGCTATGTACAGGAAACCGCCTGCTGCGAATGGAAGAAGCAACGGCGTGAACCACGCTTCCCCGCCAAGGAAGAATCCTAATATGCCGCCGGCAACAGCTGTCAGCTGCGAGCCGAAGTTGAAGAGGAGTGCCTTCCTCTTATCGAAGCCTCCGTGAACAAGCGCTCCGAAGTCACCAAGTTCCTGTGGAATTTCGTGGCCTATTATGAGTATTGTCGTCATAATGCCGAATGGAATGCTCACAAAGAAGCTTGCCGCTATGACAAGCCCGTCTATGAAATTATGCACACCGTCTCCGATGAGTATCATGTATGTGAATGAATGGACGTCGCAAACGCCTTCATGGCAGTGATGCCAGTGAAGGAACCTCTCAATCACGAAGAACATCGAGAACCCGAAAATTGCTATCAGGAACGCTGTATCTGCTTCCAGAAACTCCAGCGATTCCGCAAGAAGATGAAGCAGACCTCCGGAAAGCAGTGCCCCTGCTGAGAATGCCACAAGCAGAAGCAGTATTTTTTTGAGGTACTTCTCTTTCACGAAAAGCGAGAATGCACCCACAAAGGCAACAAGGCCGTTTATCATGGTTGCGGCTAATATGTATATAAGTTCAAACATACCTATTATAGCATTTTATGTGCTTAAATTGGTTTACAGCCAACCCATAAGCATTCCGATGCCCAGCAGCATTATTATTATTCCTGAGATCAGGTGGAGATGACGGATGTTCCTGTCCTTCCATCCTGAGACATCATCGACCTTTCTGACGCCTACGTAAACAGCCAGCGTTATCCCAATCATGGGCAGAACAAATATGATGTTGTACAGAAGAAGCCATGGAACAGCGGCCATGAGCTCAAGCGCGGAAAGTATGCCACCGGCTATTATGTACGGACCTATGGTGCACGGAAGGAGAAAAACAGTCACGAACGCGCCCACAAGAAAAGCTCCCCGTGGTGTTGTTATGCCGTTTATTATTTTTTTCGCAGTTGGTCTCATCCTCATCGGCATCTCCGTAAGCAAACCTCCTGGCTTATACCAGAAGAAATCCTTGATGTTCAGAATGCCCAGCACAACCGCACATGCACCGAGGACGCCGTAAAGCATTTCCCTTATGTATGCTATTGTGCTCATGACCTGCAGGAAGCGTATTATTACAAGCCCGTAGAACATATACATGACGAATACGGACATGGTGAAAGCCATTCCGGCAAGCAGGATGTTTCTCCTTTTTTTTGGGTTGTACGTGAGTATGGATATAAGCATGAGTGTCAGCACTGCAATTGCGCACGGGTTTATGGCATCCAGTGCGGCAAGCGAAAGTATTGCTGTCAGTGATAGGCCGTACATCATATATTCACCCCATGAGGCTGAGGAATTCGGATTTTTCCCTGAAACCCGTGTATGCCTTGCACTTTATCAGTATTGTCGGTATGTGCGTGGGCATTATTCCCAGCTCCTCAGCCGCGTCCCTTTCAGTTGAAAGGTCTATGAACATGAAGTCATAATCGTATTCTGCTTCTATTTCCTCAAGCACGGGCAGGGTCTGCCTGCATGCAGGGCATGTAGGTGAATGGAACACAACTATCTTGTCTGCAATCCCCTTCTGCTGGCATATAGCAGTGTCCACGGTTCCGCCGTCCGAAATCACTATGACATTGCCTTCAGTTCCGCCATTGCTTGTGGTGCATCCACTGACTATGAGCATAATAATCCCAATTCCAAGGATGACATGATTTTTCATTCAAATCAGATTATAGTTGATTGAAACCATATATAAATTTAAGTTTCAAAATATGAAACCATTATCATGGAATACCAGAAAAAATTCATTATTGGTATGATACTGATAGCCGGGTTCGTTCTTATAATAGGTATAAGTTCATTTTATGTCCAGATGCAGATAGATTCAGGAAATGTATGCGGTTGTTTAATACCCATAACACTTTTTATACCATTCCTTGGTTCGGTCGGGCTTTTGATAGGAACTCTGGTATACTACTTTTTCAATCCATTCCATGAAGAGAATATAGATGGAAATGTATTTCTCTCCTTATTTGAATCAGACGAGATGAAGGTTATGAAGATGTTGATAAATAGTGGAGGTAAAGCTTCTCAAGCCCGGATAGTAAGAGAGACAAATCTTTCCAAAGTTAAAGTTTTCAGAATACTTGAAAAACTCTCAAGAAAAGATGTGGTTTCCAAGGAGTCTTTAGGAAAGACTAACAATGTTACCGTAAACAAGAAAATGATGAAATGTTTCAGATAATTATCCGTCTATGCTTTTGCGTCCCAGCTTTATGTCTAGTACCGGGCTGTCGTTGATTGCATCAAGCCCTTCAACATACAGTGTTGTTCCGTCGACTTTCAAAAGCGTGACTTCCTGAATTGCAATTCCGGATGGCCTGTCCGGGGTTCTTGAGGCAAAGATGCCGACTTCTTTTCCGTCCAGCCCTCTTTTGAATACCGATCTTATGGGATTTCTCTTGTTCAAATAATATACTATTGTGAGATGTTTTTCATCATTAATCATGTACATAAAAGGCATTTGCGAGGAAAAAAGTTCTATTCGTGAGACTTTTTCTTTTCCGATGTTTCCGAATGAACCGGATTTCCTTTTCAAGTCATTCTTAACATATCCTATTGGATAAATCATAAAAGGTTTTTTGTTTTCATGCATGCACATCTTGCATACGTTTTCACCGTCCACGACGTAGATATCATCTGTGCACATTATTTTTCCACATATTTTACACTTGATTTTAATATTTCCCATGATTGCACCGCATTCATTTCATCAGATTCCGATTGCATTCTTCATATTGTCAATTATTTCATTGAATACATTCTCAAACTGCTTGTCATAAATCACTGCCGGCTTCCTGTTGACAATTGCATCCACGAATTTCCTGTCATAAGGAATCTTTCCTAATACAGAAATACCCATACTTTTTGCAAATTTCTCTATTTTTTCACTGAATTCCGGATTTAAGTCAAATTTATTTATTACAAGACCATGCTCTATATCGAAATGCTTCACTATGTCAAGCATTCTGATAACATCACTTAGTGCCGATGGTGTAGGCTCTGTAACAGCTATCACATAATCAGAACCCCTCACTGACGCTATTACAGGACATCCTATACCGGCTGCTGCATCTGTAAGCATTATCTCGGCTCTTTCTCTTTCAGCCATTTTCATTGCCGTTTCCTTGACGATGAATATTACTTTTCCTGAACCGGATTCACCCATCTTCAGCTGGCCGGTGATTATCGGAAAGCCGTATGCTGTCTTACCGATGCCTATCACAGCGTTATTTACTTCTTTTAATTCTATTGCATTTTCCGGGCAAACGAGTTCACATGAACCGCATCCTTCACAAAACAAGCTATTGAATACGGGTTTCTTTCTTTTTTCATCCCATTTAATTGCACCAAACGTACAAACATCCACGCATTTTCTGCATCCGGTGCATTTCTTATCGACCAGTACAGCCTTCTCGTTTGTTGTTATTTCATTCCATGACTCATAATCATTATCATTAAGCCCCAGACTCAATCCAAGGTCTGGTGCATCGACATCACAATCTGCAACTACCACCTTCATCTCTCTTGAAAGCATGACTGAGATTGAAGACGCAATCATCGATTTCCCAACACCGCCCTTACCTGAAACAATTGTTATGTTTTTCATAGTTCCGGTCTCCTCAATAATGTTTCCTTCATGTTTACAGGCTTTGTATCAGGCTTTTTCATATCATATATTGAAATTGCGTTAAGACCGCTTTTCGTGAAAATTTGTCTTATTTCATCGAGCGTATCTTTTGGAAGAGGAGCAACAGGTGAATATCTCAGTGGAGTATCAATCTGCACTTCGTCTGGTTTTATGCTTACTGCAAGATCTGCCAGGGACTTTGCCTGACTAATATTATCTTCTATGAACATCATCTGAAGCGACATCTTACCTTGATATTCACTTCTGAATAATCTGAGCGAGTTTATGATTTCCCCAAGTCTTATTCCATCAGCAGGGCGGTTAATTTTTTTGAAAATATCGAACTCAGACGCGTCGAGTTTTGCAATTACATGGTCCAGTTTGTACAAATCTTTCCGGACATTCTCTTTCGAAAGTAATGAAGAGTTTGTCAGAATCGCTACAGGAAGCTCAGTAATTATTTTTACTGATTTTATGATTTCTCCCAGATTGAGTGCAAGCGTAGGTTCAGAACTTCCTGATATTGTTATGATATCCGGCGATGTGTGTTTAAGTGCTTCTTTCAAATCATTTTCCACATCTTCTGTTTTTACGAATACTTTTCTGATTGTGGTATGGCTGACTGGTCCCATTGTATGTAATTGGCAGTATGTGCAATCGAAGCTGCAAATACGATTGCCTTTTGTAGCACACACTGGGTCAATTCCAAGTGAAATACCAAGCCTTCTTGAAGGCACGGGGCCATAAACAGTCTTCATAATTCAATCACACTCCCCGCATTGATTTTTCTGTAATTTTCCGGATAAGTATCCTGTATTTCCTTGAGATGTTTCGTACAGTGGCATGGTGCCAGAAGTTCAATTCCTTCAAGCACATCAAAATCAGAGAAGTCGTGAAAACCACCCAATATTCCGTATATTTTTCCATGCTTTTCAGCCTCTTTGAGTATTTCAGAAATCCCTGGATGAGCACACCCTGTTATGACCATAACACCTTTAGAAGTTTTTAGTGCCAGTGCCTGTTCATTTGGCTGCCCGTGACCATTCAATTCACCTATACTGAAAACATCTTCAGATAATTCCCGGCATTCAGTAATTTCTATGATTTTTGCATGTTTACTTATTGCAACTTTCATTTCATCTGAAAATGATTTTGGAAGGACCACTGTTACATTTTCTGCTGATTTTAGTATATCAGCCAGCCCTCCTGTATGATCCCAGTGTTCATGGGATAATATAATCATGTCAATTGTTTTCAGGTCAATCGCCAGCTTTTTAATGTTATAAAGAAGTGATTTCTCATTGTCTCCACAATCGAAAAGTATGTTTTTGTCACTCTCTATCAGACATGAAAATCCCCATCCGGACTTAAGACCGTCTTTTGCATTGTTATCATAAATTACTGTAATCTTCATCTCATCACATCTCTGGCTAGTTTTTCTATATGAATATTTTTTATGGCATCACCATTCGAATAACTCTCAAGTATGGCTTTACTGTAAGGTATTCTTGATATTATCTCAGTCTCGTACTTCTCGGCTATTTCTTCAATAAGAGATGCGTCACCTATATCAGATCGGTTGAGCACTATCTTTACAGGTACTTCAAGTATTTTTGAGAGTTTCAGTATTAGTTCCAGATCATGGGCACCTAGTGGAGTGGGCTCAGTAACTGCAAGTGCAATGTCGTTATCAAGAAGTGCTGTTATGACATCACAATGTGTACCAGCGGCTGTATCAGTTAATATGAAGTCATAATCTTTGCTTTTTTCATTTACAATGTCCTTTGCTGCAGTGACGACAAATTCTGAGACCGGTTCACCTGGTTTGAGTTCCCCGCTTATCATGTCAACATTACCGTTCTTGCCTTCGTATACTACACCTATGTCTTTATGTGTTTTTCCTATGGCACCGGTCGGACACGCTATCATACAAGCTTTACAGCCGCTGCACTGTTCTGGAACAAATATGGGATACTTTTCCTTTATCTGAACAATTGAACTGGTCTTGCAGACTTCGGAACATCTACCGCATTTCACACATTTGCTGAAATCCCATTTTGGAATGACCTGAGTCACTGTCTTTATTTTCTTTATTTTTGTAGAAAGTATGAGATGGTCATTCGGGCAGTCTACATCCGCATCAAAGAGCAGTACCTTTCCTTTACTTGAAAGCTCTGATGATAATGCAGTGGCTACAGTTGACTTTCCAGTCCCACCTTTACCTCCTGTTACAACTATCTTCATACACATTTTACTGCATTTCCGTATATGGATAATTTCAGTGTCCGCAACTTTCTTCAAGGTCGTTCAGTTTATCGAGATTTTCAGAGACTTCTTTAACTGTTGTGAATGTGCCTGTTTTGAGTTTTATTTTCATTCTTTTGCAAAGTTCGATAGCCCTGCTGCCCATACCGAATGTGTATATGGCATCTACCTTGAGATTTTCAATTGCTGCTACAGGAGAACATCCATCAGTGGGTTTTACATCAACTATCTCAAATTTTTTGTCCGATGAATTGTAAACACCTATGAACTGGATGTGACCGAAATGCGGATGTATCCTTGATTCTATTCCATTATTTTCTACTAGTGGTATTGCAATTTTCATTCATATCAATCCTTATGGATGCAGATTATTGCCGTCTCCCCATTCCTCTTCCTGCTCCAAATCCTCCGCCTCGGCCTAATCCCATGCCTCGGCCTGTACCAGAATTAAAGCCTCCTCCCATTCCTGTGCCCATCACTCCCGGAGTGTTTATTTTGGAAAGTTTTCCGCTAATGAAAAGCATTACATTCTCTTCAACGGTTCCTCCGGTTCCCAGATAGGCTTCTATTCCGACTTGCTGAAAAACGCTGAATGCTCTGGGACCAACAGCGCCTGATATGACGACTGTAGCACCTTCATTTCCTACTAACTGCGCTGATGCTATTCCTGCACCGGCAGCCTGTATCGCTGCATTATTCTGAACATCCTTATGAGCTATTATCTTCTTTCCGTCGGTTTCTACTATGACAAACCAAGGACATCTTCCGAAAACCTGACTTGACTGGCTTTTTAGTCCCTGACCTGTCGAACTTACTGCTATCTTCATGTTACTACCCCTTTCTCTTATTTTTTGATTTCCATCATTTTGCTTTCTATTGATTTTATACTCTGCTTGATTGACTCAAGTTCCTGTTTTAGCATTTCTTTTTCTTCTTCAAGGTACTGAATTTCCTGTTCTTTTGTTGGCTGTACTACGGGATATGCTTGGTAATCATTGGCTCTTTGCCATCCCGGAAGTCCTGTGTTTCTTGCCCAAAATCTGTTTCCCCGGCCTCTTCCAAAACCCGCACTAGCGAATCCCGGAGCCTGAAAACCATTGCAGTAACCCATTCCTCTTCCTGTCATTCGGCCCATTCCTGCTGGACCTGTTCCATTTCCTCCTGGCATAATTTACACCCCCTTTACATTAAACATAATGAACATATGTTCATAATAGTTTATAAAACTTCCATCAGTCTAATAGTATTTCTGCAGCTTTTTCAGCACTGACTCCATGGACCTCTCTGTACGTCATGCCTTTGTCCTTCAGCGCAGTGACCATATTCGGTCCGACTTTTCCGCTGATGACCATCTTCACCCCTTCGTCAGAAAGCATCTCAGCAGCGCTGTAACCAGCACCTCCACCTCCTGAGCTGAACGGGTTCTTTATGGCATTGACGAGCTTTTTGTCGTCGAATATCAGGAAATAAGCAGCCCTTGCGCCGACTTCGCTGACTTCCGATGTTATGTCCTTTCCTTTTGAGCAGACAGCTTTTATCATATGAATTCACCTCCTTCAAGTGCTTCAAAAATGATGCCCTGCGCAAGGGAAGCTGCAATCATCACGGCTGTGAGCACAATCGTGTATTTCAGGCCAAAATAGACTATTATAAGAGGCAGGAGGGGTATCTTGACTGCCCTGTTGTACAGGAATGCTGCGATGAAACCGTAGCTGACCCCGTGCTTCTTCAGGTCCTTGAGCATTGGATACCACATGTAAATCGGGCCTGTGGATATTATGCCTCCGGCAACAGCGAAAACCCATCTCCTGATGCCTGATGAACGCCCTATGTGCTTCTTCACGCTCTGCGGCGATATGAAGTAATTGAACCCGGCCATTATAAGGAAGATGGCTGCGAATACAGGAATCACATTGAGCGCGATGTTATAGGAGAAGACGAGAGATTGCACAACCGCATCCCACCTGAATACAGCTGTCAGAAAATAAAGTGCAACAACAGAAATAAGGAAATACACGCTTTTGTGGCTGTTTTCGCCCATCATAACAACCCCGTTATGTAAACAGTCGTGAATGCAACAAGGATGGAGAACACAAAGCTCAGAATGTTCCTCAGGACAGCAAACCTCCGTCCAAGAAGTATGGATTCAGCAGGAAGCTGCACCATCCCAACCGTAACCCACGCGACAAGGAAAGACGTGACTGCAAGAAGGCTTACGCCCTGGCTGAGCATCTCGCCCCCGAGAACATAGCTGGTCAGAGGATTTCCCGCAAGGAAACTTCCTGCAGTGCTTCCTATAAGGGAGTCTATCAGCGGATTATGGCTGAAGATGCTGCTGTAGAATGTATGGGGCACAAGTGAGCTGGCGAGTCCTACGAGAAGCACAGCCCCTGCAAGTACAGGAAGGCTGTTGCAGAGTGATTTTCCGGACTTCCCGAAAGCATCAGTCACTTCATTGTTCATGGCTGTCATCCTTTATCCGGAGAAGTCCTCGTCATCTGTGTGCCGCAGTCAGGACATTTGTACTCGAAACAAGGAATGCCCCTGTCATGGGGAACCTTCCGACCGCATTCGGGGCAGACGCATTCGCCTCCGGGACCGAATCCCCTGCCGCCCTTCTCTCCCCTTCCGAGCATGTAGTCGCCTCCGCCTATCCTGAGAGCCTTTCCGTTCAGAAGGGCATCAGCGATCTTCTTTCTTGACAATCCGAGAACCCTGTGAAACGTTGTTCTGGAGACATTCATCCTTTTCGCGCATTCCTCCTGGTCGAGACCGTCGAGGTCCTTCAGCCTGACTGCCTCGATTTCTTCCAGTGTGAGGGAATTCTCGCGAAGGTCCCTGAGGGCTACCCTTGCCGGCTTGAAGTATGTTATCTCGGGTTCGCTGTGAATCATCCTCGTTTTTTTGGGTCTTGCCATATAATGGACATATGTTCATTATTCCTTAAAAGCTTTCAGGCATTGCGGACTGAGAAATCATATCATGTAGGTTCTAGGAGGCTCATCGCCCTTCTTTGTAAGGGGAAATACAACAGCTCCGTTGCTTCCGTATTCAATGAGGACAGCGTCATTGTCCCCGTCCATGTCGATGTCCATGAAATACGTGCTTTTCTCTAATCCTCTGGGTATCTCGATTGGCGTGAGCGAGCGCTTTGAAACCGTCGGAAAGGCCATGCTGTTCCCGTTCTTGATGAGAGGGAGCCTGACATTGCGGCCGTCTGGGTTCTTCCAGACGTAGAAGCTTTCGAAGTCACCATCTGAATCGACATCCATCAGCTCAATATATCCGTGGAATCGTTTCGGTATGTCTTCAGGAGACACCGCATGTGAATCGAGCTTCGGGTAGGCAATCTCATGCGCATCAGGTATTCCCGTTTCCTCGGCGTCCCTCTGCCTGATATCAGAGCTTATGCTGTTGCCTATGACGAGCGGCACCGCGAAAAGGAGCGCATAGAATTGCATGTTGACAATGTTTGCCTTCATGATATCTTTTTAACAGAAAGTAATTTAACATTGAGCGCAAGAATCATCTTTATATCTCCTTAAATGTTTTTCGGACATATAATTGTTATGGGAAAATACAGCATGCCCAGAAGCACAACTTTTTCAGATGTTGACATCAATTCATATGTCGAGTCATTCTTCCGCGCATACAACGCGATTGACATGGAATTCAACGGTGACGACAGGATGCGTGAGCTGGGTAAAAAGGGGCTTGACAACACGCTCATCAGGAATTTCGGTTTCGGGCGCTTCCAGATACCGTTTACGAACGGAGAAGACAAGTCATATTTCAACGGCACTGATGATGAAAACATGATACTTGAAAGCAAGGTGAGTATTTACATCGGTGATTTCGAAAAAAAAGCATTCGATCTCGGTGTCGAATGCAAAGAAAAAGACGCTTCAGCGAATGCCGACCATTCAATCGGGGCAAAGCTTTTCGAGACTGTCTGCGCCGGCATCCAGAAAATGAGGGGATTCGACCCAAACGAATACAGGAAAAAAATACGGGATTCTGAAAACGGCAATACCAATCCGGAAATGGCATCAGCACTTGACAGAGGCGAGTCCAAGCTAAACTAACCGCACGTCCAGTTCATGCATTCTCCTGCGCAGTCAAGGTCTGACACGCATGCATTGTCATTCGCGCATATGTCTCCCATGTAGCCGCACATGCCCACTGTGGTGTATTCTGCGCATTCGCCAACCTGATACTGCGGAAGAGTGAACGGGCAGTCGAATCCCGTGCCATCCGGATTTACTATTCTGAACCCCTCTGAATAGGATTCCCTTATTGCCTGAAACGAGCCGTCTATGCACGGGTATACCTCAAGGAATCCCCTGGCGTTGCAGTAGTCTGTTATCACAGGTGTCTTGTCCTTAAGCTGTTCCATCGCGTAAAGTCCGGCGGGGACAGCGAATACCACAGCTGCCAGCACGATCACGATAATGACGGTGAGGTCGAATTTCATAACAATAATTATCCCCCAGTCATTATTAAATCCAGCATCCAAAATGAATACACTCCGGTGTTTACCATGAAATTCGTACATTTTTCGGACACGCATCTCGGCTTCAGGCAGTACGGAATATATGAAAGGGAGACGGATTTCTACAGGGCATTCGAGAACGCCGTAAGGAAGATAATAGAGGAGCGACCGGACTTTGTCCTGCATACAGGAGACCTCTTCGATGTCCCCAAGCCTCCGCCAAGGGCGCTCTGGGTGGCGCAGAGATGCTTCGCGAAGCTCAGGGAAAAGGGAATACCGGTTTATGCAATAACAGGAAACCATGACATGCTCTTCAGGCGCGGCTCGCTGCCCCCTCAGGTACTTTTCAGGGACATGGGCGTTCGCCTCCTGACTGAGGAAGACCCGTTCGTCATGCACAGTGACCTTTTCATCGGAGGTGTGCCTTACTATCCGAAGCATCAGGATTCCATGCTGAAGGAGCAACTGAAGATAGTTTCGCAGAAAGCAGGCAAAAAGAAATCCATCCTGATGATGCACCAGGGAACAGACAGGCATCTCAAGAACGGCTACGAGATAAGCATGGATGACATCCCGAATAATTTCAGCTACTACGCGATGGGGCATATCCACGCGCGCATAACCGAGAACTTCGGCCTGGGGAAGCTGGTATATCCCGGCTCAGCAGACCTATGGAGCGCGAATGAGATAGACGATTACAAGAGGAGAGGCAAGGGATTCACGCTGGTTGACATGCACGGGGACGAACCGTCGGTCCAGAATGTTGACATACCGCTTGAAAGGGAGATATTAAGGGAGAAGGCTGATTCAGGATCGCTTGAAAAGTTTACGGAAGAGCTTCTCGGAAGGCTCAGCCAGCTCAGCAGGAAGCCCATGCTGTATCTCGATGTGAAGGAAGGATCATTGGAGAAATCTGCAGTCCATGACATCCTCCAGGAGAAACTTTCAGGCGCTGTTCTCACATTAAGGATGAACTATTCAGCAGAGACTGTCAAAGGCCTTAAAGTAGAGCGTTCATTCAGTCCGAACCAGATAGATGATATAATAGACGAGATACTGGGGAAGAACGAAAAATCAAGGCTGGCATCAGCGATTTTCAGGATGCTCTCCGAAGGGAATACAGAAGCTGCAATAGAGGAATCCGAGAAGTTCCTCAGCAGGCTTGGAGGCAATAAATGATAATAAATTCGGTGAGGCTCCGGAATTTCAAATCGCACGCAGATACGGAAGTGAAATTCGGGCCGGGAATAAATGTCATACTCGGGCAGAACGGCGCAGGAAAGACCAGCATATTCGAAGCCATATCATTCGCGCTTTTCAAGGAGTATTCCGGAAACCTTGAAGACCTTGTCAGGAGGGGGCAGAAGGAGATGTCAGTCAGCGTTGTGTTCACGAGCCACGGGAAGGCATACAGGGTCATCAGGAAGAGAACTAAGAACGCAACGGACTCGAATCTGTTTATCATTGACGGCACAGAGAAGGAGATGAGGTCAGGCGACAGCGGGGTGGATGAAGAGATATCATCCATACTGGGCATAGACAGGCACATCTTCATGAATGCCATATATGTCAGGCAGGGGGAAATAGAGAAACTGCTCACGGAAACACCGTCAAGAAAGAAGCAGATCATAGGAAGGCTTCTTGGTATAGAGTCTGTTGAGAAGGTATGGGAAGGCATGCGTTCACTGACAGAAATATACAGGGAAAGGAAAACACTCGCAGAGGGAGAGATAATGAGGTCAGGCGAGACAGAGAAACGGCTTGAGGAAGCAAAATCAGGCATTGAAGAAGTCAGGGAACGAATGAAGAAGACACAGAAAAGCATCTCAGCAACCGGGGAGAAGCTGAAGAAGGCCGAGGCAGGCTTGCTTAGGCTTTCCGCTGATGAGACGACCTACCACGGCCTCATGGTGAGAAAGGAGGACATTGCGTCAAGGCTTAATGCAGAGAGCCAGCGCATGTCAGACAGCAGGATGCATCTGGATTCCATTGCAGCAGCTGAGAAGGAGGAATCATCCATCTCGAAGAATTTCCCTGAAAGCTGGAAGAATGATCATGAAAGAAAAGCAGCTGAGATATCTAAATCGCTCAGCAGGCTCGACGTGTCAGAAGGCTCACTTAGGAGCAGGCTTGAAGAACTGGAAGAGTTCAGCGCAGAAGACCTCGCTGAGAAGAAGACATGTCCCATGTGCGGCTCCGCACTCGATGAAGAACACCTGAGGAAGATGTCCGCTGAAAAGCGTGAGAAGTCATCTGCCATAAAGAAGCAGCTTGATGTGAATTCCTGTGAGAGGTCATCTCTGACAGGGAAGATGGATAAACTGAAAGCGGATGCGCTGAAGAACGAGGCGAGGGAGAAGAGGCTTAATGAGCTGAGGATAACACTCTCCCGGAAAGATGTGTTCCTTGGTTCATTGAAAGAATCCACCGGGAAAATCAATGAACTGAAAGCAGGGCTTGCGTTGCTGGAAAAGAAGATATCAGGGCTTGAGAACGCGGGAAAAGACGCAGCTGCCATCAGGAAATCTTCGGAAGAACTCAGGTCAGAGGTATCAGCGCTCAGGGAGGCATACGGAAAGCAGGAAGGAAATCTTCAGGGGCTTGAGAACACTGAAAACAGCCTTAAGAAGGACATGGAACTGCTCACGAGAAGGAAGGAAGAGCACAGCAGTCTTGTGGAGTTCATAGGGATACTGAATGAGATAAGGTCGCTGTTCGATAAGTCAGGACTTCAGCTGGAGCTCAGGAAACGCTCGGTGCCTGTGATAGAGAAGCACATACAGGAATTCTTCAGGGAGTTCAACTTCGAATATTCGGATATTTCACTGTCAGATGATTACGACATAACGCTTTACGGACCCGGAGGGAAGACGACATCCGATATGATAAGCGGGGGAGAGCGTGTTGCAGCAGCACTCGCGCTGAGGCTCGGTATAGCAAGGACGCTTGCAGGGACAAGTGCAGAGACAGTCATGCTTGACGAACCGACTATATTCCTGGACGAGCAGAGGAGGCAGGACCTGATAGAAGTTCTCAGAAAGACCAGCGTCCTCCCGCAGATGATAGTGGTGACGCATGACACTGCAATGGAGGATGCGGCAGACAGCATAACAACAGTAAAAAAATCTAAAGGCGTCTCATCTGCAGAGGCTTCATATTAATTCTTTCGCTGTCAAGTATTATCATGGAACCTGAGAATTCCAGAAGAGTAATCATACCCGGAAACAACCCGTTCATGACGATATACATTCCTGAAGACGAGTTCTCTCACGGTGACAGGAGCGACCATGCTTATCCTTCCCGTATAGGGATTGTCAATGACCACCCAAGATCATCCGCATCAGGAGCACGGTCCGGTGTCATATCGGACGATCAGGGAAATCTTAAGAAATACTACACAGGATTCTAGCTGTTTATTATCTGGACATGCGGGACGCCGTCTATCATTAGTACCGAGTTACTGTGCACGAGCCCGTTGCTTTCGAGCAGCTTTATGATATTTTTTCCAACAGCATTGACTATCTTCGCCCTCTCGACGAGCTCAAGTATATGGCCGGCGTCTGTAGCATCATTCCCGTAGAAGTCTTTGCTTACTTCGAAATCAACATCGCCGAATTTCAGGACACTGCCTGAAATCTCACTGTCGCAGACAGCGAGTGTCACTTCAACTCCTGACCGGTGTTCCTTGTAGCAGAATTTTTCTTCCATGTTGATATTGGGTTTCAGCATTAAAATGAAGTTGTTCCGGTTCGCGTCCTCCGGTCATCAACTGCTGCCATATCCGCGCGCCTGCATGGCCAGTGACATCTTCTCTGACCTGTAAAGTGTCTTAGCAAACAACGGAACGAGCACCGGAAAGTACGTCCTGAATATATTGGGATTCATGAAATTCATGCCCCTCGCTTTCTGGGAATTTATTATGTTTTCTCCGAGAACAGCCACTCCCGGAACCATTGAAAGTGAAAGCATGAGTATCTGGGAGATATCCCTGGGAAGGAAACTGAATGCACCGGAAAGCTCGCTGGCCGGTGTTGTTTCCACGAAAAGGAAAACAAGGCTTATGAGAGCAAGAATCCTCAGGGAGAACAGCAGGCCGAAATATGCACCTTCCAGGCTGAAAATCAGTCCTGAAACAGCAATGGACTGGAATGCTATTATCATCAGAAAAACAATGAAAATGGGCTTCAGCCATGGCATGAACCTCATATGAACGCGCCTTATGAAAATAAAGGCAACTGACAGCACAGCTGCAGCAGCTATGAATAAAGGCTCCGGAAATATTATCATCATGCTCGACAGTGCAACCAGCGAGAAGAGCTTTATCTTCGGGTTCATTTCCTGTACACCCATGGGATTTTTATACCGAGCTTTTCCATAAGCTTCCTGTCTGACAGCACTTTTTTCGGACTTCCTTCTTTTATAATAGTTCCGTTGTCAAGGATAAACACCCTGTTCGCATATTCAGAAATAAGGTCTGTGTTGTGCTCTATGACTATAATTGTCTTTCCACTTTCATTGAGCTTCTTCAGTATGCCGTACACGTTCATCGTGCTCCTGTAATCCAGTTGCGAGGTTGGCTCGTCCATGACTATGATGTCAGGGTCCATGGCAAGGACGGATGCTATGCACAGCTTCTGCTTCTGGCCATGCGAAAGGTTCTGGGGCATCATCTCCTCCATTCCGTCAAGTTCCACCATTATCAATGCGTTCATGACCTTTGAATCTATGTCACGGGCACCGATGTTTTTGAGACCGAATGCGACTTCATCTTTTACTGTGAGGCTGAATATCTGCCAGTCCGGATCCTGAAACACAAAGCCCACTTTTCTGGAAAGACGTGAAATCTTTTCTTTGGTCGTGTCAAAGCCGTTTACATGCACCTTTCCTGAAAATTTTCCACGAATGGAGTGCGGTATGAGCCCGTTAAGGCAATAAGCAAGGGTTGTCTTTCCGGAGCCGGTTGAACCTGTTATGCCTGCGAAATCACCGTCTTCTATGTCCATGTCAATGCCTTTCAGTATATCCTTTCCTGGATAGCTGAAAGAAACATTCCTTATTGCTATTCCCACGCTGAAAACCTGTTTAACCTGAATCTGAAGACAATAAGCCACGCAACAGAAAATTCAATCGCTGTCTGTACTGCGTTTATCGCGAATATCGCCCACCATGGTATCATTTCGATGGCTTCTGCCGGACTCCATCCGGTCCATATGGGAATCGCGAAGTAGTAGTTGAATGGTATCGTTATCAGTCCTCTCAGCACAACTGCAACTGCAACTGCTGCAATTCCGTGCTTAAGCTTCGAGTACTCCCTGACCTTTATTCTCATCAGCTTTTCGAATAATATCATGATGAATATGAGAGGCACTGTGGAAACCCACTTCATCAGGGCGCCAAGCCATGTGCTCGGAGCGGAGAATGTTATTATTATGGCACCAACCAGTGAGACTACTAGCGCTGTCCTTCCCCCGTAAAGGAAGTACGCAACTATCCATGAGACTGCGACAAGGTCAATCCATATTCCCCAAGGAGATGCCCATCCTATATGCAGTATCTGTAATACAGCTGATATTGAAGCAAGGGCAGCTGCAGCTGTTATTTCATAAGTTTTCACCAACATTCACCTCAACGCTTACATCGTCACCGTCAGCGAGTCCCAATACATTCCTTAGATTGACAGGAGCGATTATTTCCAGCATGTCGTTCCCGTAATGGCTCCTCTCGGGTATTATGATTGCGCATACCCTTTCCTTTATGGATGCATGGAAGCACTTCAGTGAGCCGAATGTTCTTTCATCATCACTGAAACTTGGTATCATTATGCCTTTGCATGCGGAAAGCTTTTCCTTGAACTGGAATTCCCTCAGTGTCTTGAGCTTCAGGTTTAGCGTCCCCGAAAACGGTGAGAATCCCAGCATCTCCTTTATGCCTTTTGCGTATCCCTCAAGCCCTATGTAATACTGCCCTTCACCCATTCCGGAGACAACACGCCCCTTTATTATCATCTTTCCGCATTCCGAGAGAGCCTCGTCAAGTCCTCTCCTGAGTTCAATCATATACTTCCTGCCATCGTTTGTCAGCTGTACCATATATCCCCGTATGCCATGGCTCCTTTCCATGTAACCCTTCTTTTCAAGTGAGAGAAGCCACCTGCTGACACTCTGCTGGGATAGCCCGAGCTCATTGCCTATGTTGGATGTAGTGACACCCACAGGTCTGGAAAGAGCACCTTTCTTCGCGAGATATATTATAATCCTCAGGAGTTCCATAGGGATTATATTATTACTCATATTTAAGTAGTTTACTCACATTGAAGGGGAAGCAATTATAATACAGGAAAATCAAATCTTACTATGGTACTTTATTCCCATTCAAGGATATCCACATTCCTCAACTGCCCTTACAGGTTTAAGCTGAAATACATAGAGAAGATACGGCCTGAGATAGAGCAGAGTGTCGAGGCCTTTCTGGGTTCCACTGTGCACGAGACAATGGAGAAGCTGTACAGGGACATGAAGTTCCAGAAGATTGCCACACTCAAAGAGCTGATTTCATATTTCAGGGATCAGTGGGAGAAGAACTGGAGTCCGTCGATACTCATAGTCAGAAAGGACTACAAGCCTGAGAATTACATGAAGATGGGAGAGAAGTTCATAACTGATTACTACAACACCCATAAACCATTCGACCAGACCAAGACAGTGGGGCTTGAGCAGAGGATAGTGATAGACCTCAACAGGAACGGAAAGTACAAGCTTCAGGGATACATAGACCGTCTCGCGCTCACAGATGACGGCACCTATGAAATACACGACTACAAGACCAACTCATCGCTTCCGCTGAAGGAATACATTGAAGAGGACCGCCAGCTGGCACTTTACGCCCTTGCGGTAAAGGACAGCTACCCCAATGCCAGAAAAATAAGACTGATATGGCACTTCCTCTCATTCAACCAGGACGTGATGCTGGAGAAGACTGATGAGGAACTGGAGAAGCTCAAACTCTCCGTAATATCGGACATAGAGAGAATAGAATCTGCAAAAGACTTTCCGACGAAGAAGTCAAACCTGTGTGAATGGTGTGAGTTCAGGTCAATGTGCCCGGAATGGGCGCACATAGCCAGAACCGAAGGGCTTTCACTAAAGAACTTCCTGAAAGAGCCCGGGGTCAGCCTTGTCAACAGGTACGCTGAACTCACTGCGAAAAGGAAAGAAATAGATGCTGAGATGGACACTGTCAAAGAGAAACTAACCGAATTTGCTAAGGAAAACAATGTCACTACAGTCGGCGGCTCCGGATACGCAGCAAGGATATGGTCAGCGGAGAAATTCAAATTTCCCGGAAAGAATGACGAGGGACGGGCTGACCTTGAGGATTTCCTGAACAAGGCCGGCCTGATGAAGGATGTCGCTGCGCTCGATACGTTCCTCCTGTCGAACAAGATGGAAGACACAGACTGGCCCGAGGAGATAAAGAAGGCAGTGGCGAAATTCGGAAGGAAAGAGCTCATCGAAAGGATATACCTCCGGAAGAAGAACTGTGACTGAAATTTAAATTTGATGCTCCTATTCTTTTAATCAGAAGAATAAACGTTTATAAATAAATAACTACTAAATAGTAACAAAGTGATGTTATGTTTACGTCATCCGGAGAATTTTCGGAAAAGAGGGGATATATCCACGATTTTATTCTCAGCTATAGTGATGCGAATTCTTCTTCGGGAAGAAAATTCTGGGACGTGATGACTACACTCAGAGATGGCAGGGTGCCGGAGAATGAGATAGGCCCAATCATGGATTCAGGACTGCTCTTACCTGCTGAATATCGTGCAATAGCAGACGGTTATTCAGGTACTGGAGTAAATGAGGGAAATACATCCGACAGGAGAAGAATTGCCGGAAAGGCAAGAGAGATGTACAGAATCTCCTCTAAATTGATGGAAATGGAGCAACATAAGCAGTTCAGTGAAGAGACAATGAAACGCGAAAAAGCAGAAAGAGACGGCATCAATCTTGCATACAGGTTCGACATGAATACAGCTGATGAAATATATGATAACAAGGGAGAAGACGCCTTCAGGGATTACATGATGGGCTCAAGCGCACACACGTTCCTTGATGCAATGTGGAGAATGGCGGTCAAAACAAAAGATCCGGACGAAAGGAATATAAGGCTGAACGAAATAAGGCTCATGAGCTACCTGAAGGGAAACAATGTTGACAGAATTGCCATAACAAAGGACATATTCGATTCATTTGAGACACTGAGCAGTGAAGAACTTCTTGCAATAAAGGAAACCGGTCTCTGCGATTATAATGACAGGCTGAGCGAGGCTTTCAATAAAGCTTTTGAGAAGAAGGTCGGTGTCGAGGAAAACGTCTTCGAGGAAGCCATGAAATCCTTCTAATTGCATTTCCCTTTCTAAAAAGAAAAATAAATTCAGAAATCCGGACGGATATCCCTTTACCTGTGTACTGTCACGTGTGAAGGAACCAAAAGAAGCCAGTCCTGCTCAATGCCGACAATATCGCCGTTCTGCGCAAGTATGGTCCTCTTGAATCTCTCAACGACCCTCTTGAGCTCTCCGAGGTCCTTTTCCTTCAGTGCCTTGACCTTCATAAGAACTATCCTGCCCTCGCGGACATGCTTGAGAACCCTTTCAGTGTCGCCGAATTCCTTGACGCTTTCGATTATTATATCCATCTTTCCGTGCGGCGCTGATAACGGAGCAAATTCACCAGGGAATCCGCCCACATCAACCTCAATGTATTCTTCTTTTCCGGAGCCGACTGTTTTTTCACCGGACATTAGGTTTTTCCTTACATTTCTCAGTTTTTTTAGCACCATAGTATCTTCCTTGAATTCCTTATTTAAAAACTTAATCTCATTTACTTGAGAGCTTCCAGTTTTGATATAGCGTCCCACAGTACGGTCCTTGAATAAACGGACAGGTTCGGATCGTTTGAAATCTCATCCAGGATTGAAGCGGCTTCGGATATCTTTTCATTGTTCTTGTCATCCTTCCTGAGTATCTCAAGGCTTTCCTCTATGCTGTTCTTGACGTTCTTCGGAACGCCCCTGTCCTTTACAACTGCCTCAAGAAGGCTTACCACTTCTGTCCTGCTCATATTCTCACATTCCTGATTTTGAAAGCTTTTCCCTGATGTCTTCCATCTGCTTCTTTGCAGAAGCCTCGCTCTTCTCCACTGTTTTCATCCTGAGCATGGACATCTCTCTCTTTGAATTGAGATCGCTTCTGGCATCAGCCCTGCTGATCTTCACAAGAATGGGTCCCGTGACCTTGTAGACTTCCTCTTCCTTTGTCTTACCGAGCTCCTCAAGGGCCTTGTTTATTTCAAACATCTGGAGGTTCAGCGCTTCTTTCTGCTGATGAAGAACATGAAGCTGCTGCTGGATTGACTGTGCCTGAATTATCGTCTGCTGCAGGTCGTTCTGGTCCATGTCAATCACACTGATTCGACCATTTTCACTACTTTTGGCCTTTCCTTTTCAAGAACCCTGTATCCGCATGACGGGCATATTATCTTTGTGGCAGACGCAATGTCCACCTCTATCTTCCTTCCGCATCCAAGACATTTGTACATATCATATCACCTGAAACCATTAACACTAGACCGGCTTATAAGCTTTTCCGGCGAACTTGTTTCCGCAGCTCGTGCATACCCATACGCCTGCTGACTCCCTTTTGACAGTAGTCTTCAGGCATTTCGGACACTCCCAGTCAATCTTCTTGTTCTTATGAACAATAATGTAGTTCTTCCTGAGCTTTTTACCGTATCTGGCGCCGAATTTTCCTGCTGCATCAACTTTTTTGGTTTTCATAGTAGTACCTTTTCGCATTCCATTTTTATAAATTAATAGGGGGGGGACCCTATTTAATGAGTTTTCTTATGTCCTTCCCCTTCTTTATGGATGTTTCAGCTGCATACATGATTTCTTCTTCTGTAAGTCCTTCTATACCACCCTTCTGGATTGCAGCAACATTGCCGTCATCCCTTGTGGTTATGGTTATCCTTGCAGTGGCCGCGTGCTCTTCGTCCCTTGTGGGGTCGAGAAGCATCTTGTCGCCGACCTTGTAGAAGGTGCATGCCACAGGCTTGAAAGCTATCGGAAGCTTCGTCTTGGTCTTTGGTGCGTAGAAGTCGACCTTGCCATCCTTGTCAAGCGCAGGGAAAACCGTGTTGGCCAGAGCTGCTGATGCAGCAAGGGCTGATGCGTCAAGAAGATTCCCGTGGTTGTCAAGTATGTTTATGTCAACACTCACCATCCAGACCTTTTCTCCTTTCTTTATGCAAAGCTTTTTCACGTCTATCGCGCCGGACTCCCTGATGCCGCGGTCTATGACCCTGGCGAGCTCTATGCTCTCGGCGTTTGGAGGACCGGGCTCGAAGTCAGGCGATGCAATGGGCGAGAATTCCGCGCCAGCCATAAGCGAGCCTTCGTCAGGCCTGTCTGAATATGGTTCTGCAACGCTGAGCTTCACCCCTGCTATTACCTGCGTGTCGCCAATCCTGACAAGCGCTGAGCCCTCGGCCTTCTCAATCGGCCTGCTTATTATTTCTATGGGCCTGGTCTCGTCCATCTTCCGTCCGTCAATCCTCTTGCCTTCAGAGGCAAGCTTCCTGACAAAATCGTCCTGGACTCTCATTTCAACCACCTCTTTTCAAGCGCTTCTTTCTGCGCCTTGTGTATCTTCTCGCATGTCTTGACTACCAGCTTCATCATCTCTTCCATGTCTTTCTTGGTGATGTTGCCGTCCATCTGCATGTGCGTTACCTTCTTTAGGTTTGGCATGTATGATACAGGGAAGTCGCATACGCTTGCGTCCTCTTCCTTACCTGCAAGGTCGACAACGTATGTGCCGTCTATCTTGCCTATGGCAACAGAGCAGATCATGTCCCTCATCGGAACGCCTGCATCAGCAAGTGCAACCGCAGCCGCATTTATTGCCGCTGTCCTTGTACCGGCATCTGCCTGTATTATGTCCACGAAGACGTCTATTGAAGCCTTTGGGAAGTCCTCGGTAAAGACTGCAGCCTCAAGTGCATTTGCAGCCACCATGGATATCTCCTGGCTTCTCCTTGAACGTCCCGGCCTTACCCTCTCGTCTGTGGAGAATGGAGCCATCGTGTACCTCACCTGAACTGTAGCTTTCTCATTCTTCTGAAGCCTTCTCGGGAACATCTCCCTTGGGCCGTAGACTCCTGCCACTGCAATTGTCCTGCCCATCCTGACCCTTGCGGATCCGGTGGCGTTCCTGAGAACACCGGCTTCTATCTCAAGCTCCCTCAGTTCATCAGCTTTTCTTCCGTCAATCCTTTTCATATTCAACACCCTCATCAGGTACTCTGTCTCTCGCAGGGAAATTCCCGCTGTCAAGCACCTTTTCAATTTTATTCGTGAGACCTTCAACGTGCGAATTGTCCTGTATCTGCTTTATGACATCCATGACGAATTCCTCTGTTTTCGGACAATCTCCTTCAAGCCAAACGACTCCGTTCTGTCCCACTACAACCCTGCAGCCGGTTTTCCTTTTTATCATGTCTATCATGGAACCGCTCTTTCCTATTATGCGCGGCACCTTGGCCGGGTTGACCTTCAGTATCCTTCCGCCACTGAACTTCCTGCACATCCTGTCAAACATAGAGATGTGCACGGACTGCGTGGATGATACCATCTTTATTTTTCCGTATATCATGTCACCGACGCCGTAGACCTTTGAAAGGTCTGTCTTCGCAGAATCCAGATATCCCCTGATGCCCGAAAGCGGGAGGTATGCCTGGTACGGGGCGCCCACATCGACAACCCATCCGTTACTCTGCACGTCTGTGACTTCTCCGATTATCATGTCGTCTCTGGCCGGCATGTATATGCCGTTAAGAGGTATGACTGATAAAACGCGGCCTGATATGTTAACCAGGCCCATCTTTTTTGCAAAGACTATATCGCCGTCCCTGAAGCAGTTCCTTCCCGGAAGGTACTCCATGCTCTCCACGAGCTTTTCGCCAGGTACAACGAAGTCTCTGTCTTTCTTGAGTAAATCACTCATATCAATTCACCTATACCTTATATTCCTTAATTATTTTAGCTTCAACTGTTCCTCCGGTCAGGCTGTTCAGCTTGTCATATATCTCTGACTGCAGTCCTGCCGGAATCTCTATTACCGCCGTCCATGCGTCTCCACTCCAGCTCTCGCTCTTCACAGGAGCCATGCTCCTGACAGCTGCGCTGGCCTTGCCGGCGTAACTCATTGGAACCCTGATTGACACGTCGACCTTCTCCATTGATATGGGAATCACCTTCTGTATCTCATCGAGCACTTCCTTAAGCTGCTCCCTGGCGTCCCTGAATGGGTCTACATGCACCTTCGCCTCATCCATTGCGTTCATTATTCTCTGATGTGGGTGCGGTGCCTTTGTCTTGGGGTCTATCCCCTGCCTTGAAATCATGTCTGCTATCTGCCTCTTCTTCTCATCGGCGAACTTCCTTCTCTGTTCTGTAGTGAGCTGAAGCTCGCCGTGCCTGATTATGCTTGCGGATATTGCAAATATGTCACGCGTTTTGAAGACCTTATCGAGATCCTCGTCAGAAATCTTCTCGCCTTTCCGGGCATCGCTGAAAACGAACTGCGAGGCAAGGACATTCTCTATGGAAATGTTTTCCCCTTTCTTGTACCTGAGTGCTGTGTCAGAATCTACAAGAACCTCAAAATGGAGTCCGTCCCTGGAAATTCTCGCAACTGTAGCATCTTCAATTGAAACCATATTATTTAGAAGTTATGCATATTTCTTGATGTCTTCGGGACTGAGCCTGTCGAACTTATCAGCCCTGATTACCGCAATCTCGAGGTTCTCATCACTGATTTCCTTCTCTCCGGCCTTTATTGCCTTAAGAAGAAGCTTAACACCGGAAGCCACGTCCATGTTGTCCTTGTATCCTGTTTCAAGGACCTTTCGTGATTTATCAGCGCCACGGCCTATTGCCTGCGCTTTCCATTCTATCATGGTTCCTGACGGGTCTGTTTCGTAAAGTTCAGCTTTTCCATTGACGCCGCCTATAAGTAATCCGACGCCATATGGCCTTACGCCTCCGTACTGTGTAACCATGTGCTTCCTGTCCGATACATACTTGGTCAGGGATGAAACTGATATGGGCTCGCCGTATGTTATCTTGTTTATCTGGGCCTTGACCCTGCTAGCTTCCACAAGGTCTCTTGCATCACCCAGAAGCCCTGAACAGACAATCCCTGCGTGGGTGTCTATTTCATATACTTTCTTGTAAGAATCGCTGACTCCCAGCGGTGCTGTGGTCTTTACTGAACCTAAAACAACAGCATCCTTGAGTATGATGCCTACAGATGTGCTGCCTCTCTTTACGGCTTCCCTGGCGTATTCCACCTGGAGTAAACGTCCATCAGGTGAGAAGACTATTATCGCCCTGTCGTACGCCATGTAGTTTCCCGAAGGTATCGGTTGCATAACTAATCCTCCTATATTAATCTTATCATGATTTTTGTCACGTTTGGATAATTATTATTGTTTTCTATTATAAAAAGGTTAGCATTTAAATACGTTTTCATGGCATCATACAAATCGCCCATTGACAGGCTGAACGACCCCGGTACGTCTGAAACCATAAAAATTGTATGGGGCATGATGTCGGAAAGCTTTCAGAGCACCTACCGGATGAGCAAAGAGGACGCTGACCAGTGCGTAAGCGACTACGTAGAGCTCGGACTGCAGGTTGTGCCGAAGCTCATGAAGAGAAACGGACGCGATTTCGAATATTTGAAGAACAATGATGTTCTCCTCCCATCAGACACAGAGCCTTACATGTCAATCATGACCAATGAAAATGTCATATGCACGTATGCGTCCATGTGGAACATGATAAACACAAGAAAAGGGGAATTTCCCGAAGAGGATGAGATTCTCAGCGGAAAGCTTTCCCAGCTCAATGACCCTGACAGTTTCATAGAGAACTACTTCCCGGAGAGTGAACTGTAATCCGGTTTTAAAACTTTCTTCCAAATCTGAATCATGTGCCCGATATATCTGATGAGGGATGATAATAGGCTGGGCCTGAGCTACGTGCACCAGATAGATGAAAATGAACTGAGAAATACAATTGACTCTACCGGAATCAGGGAAGACGTGGCAATGGAATACTTCATAGAGTACCAGAAAATAAAGATAGATGTTGTGAACTCATTATGCGGAAACCCCCTTCCGGAGCTGGTGAACGGCTTTGCCAGAGATATTGTCCTTCCGGAGGAAATAGCGAACAAGGGAAACGAGATGGACTATGTAGCTCAGATATTCGACGAGATACAGCCCTTCGGAAAATACATACGGATGAGAAGCGTCATAGACCAGTACAATCTTCCGGCTGAGACCCTGACAAAGATTACTGACAAAGAAAAATACAAGGAAAATATACGCAGTATTCTGGAAGAACGGAAGAACAGATAATTTTCGACAACTGGCGTAACATTTGCGCTATTTTTATATTTGGAATTGCTTATTTTCTATAATGGAAGAGGGGAAAAAGGACAGGATACTTGTCATTTCAGTGGACAGAGACAATGACCTTGGAGAAAAAACAGGCATAAAAGGGCCGGTTCTCGGACGCGAGAAGGTTATAGAGGCAGCAACTGAACTGGGCATAAAGGACCCCTCGGACAGCGACTTCAATGCATTCTTCGAGGCTGTACGCGTTTACGATGAGGTGAAGAAGCAATATGCAGCTGATGTGGCCATACTGACGGGCGACAGGAACGTCGGCATAAAATCGGACTCTGAGATAAAGGAACAGCTCGAGAAGGCGCTGAACCATTTCAGGGCGAACTTTGTTGTGATTGTCTCGGACGGCAGCGAAGATGAGCATATAATGCCTGTCATACAGTCGAGGATACCCATACTTTCAGTGAAGAGGCTCGTAGTGAAGCAGTCAGAGCAACTGGAATCATCATACTTCAAGATAAAGGACTTCCTCAAGGAATCGCTTGAAAACCCGAAGATGGCAAGGATAGTGTTCGGGCTTCCGGCACTTGCTTTCCTCCTCATATCAGTGTTCGGCGCTGAGGGATGGAGAGCTGTACTCGGAGTATTCGGCGCATACCTTGTCATCAAGGCATTCAGACTCGAGAGCTACTTCGGCGAGGCAGCCGAGGAGCTCAGGGATTCTTTCAACAGGAAACGCATGTCGTTCTTCATATACATGATAGCCATAATACTGGCAGGCATAGCCACATTCAGGGGCTACACCGAGATGGAGAACTGGATTGTTGTGGGAATGTTCGAGATGGTGGCAGCATTCCTTTCAGCTTCAGTGTACTACTACTGGGCTGCAGGCGCTCTTACATGGATAGGAAAGATGGTCGGAATGACCAAAAGGTCGGCGACAAGGGCCATATCAGTGCCCATGTTCAGCTTCGCAACAGCCCTGGTCATACACAGCGGCGTGGAGATGATACTCATACCCGACACCAGTTTGTACAGGTTCCTCGCATCGATAGTGGCAGGGTTCATACTCCTGTTCGGCGCAGTCTACATGGAGAAGAAATAAACTTAAAGGCCGCTGATACTTTATTCTATTATGTTCGGATTCCTGAAGAACAAGCTGAAGAAGTCAGTTGATGCGCTAGCTGAGAAGGCGGAAAAAGAGCAGCATGAGACTTCAGAAGAGAATGGGCAGGCCGAAGATAAACCCATGGAAAAGAAAGGGTTCTTCCGGAAAATAAAGGAAAAGGAGTTCTCAGGAAAAGAGATAGACGATTTCTTCGCTTCAGTTGAAACAGAACTCATGCAGGCAAATCTCGCTCTTGAAGTCATTGATTATCTTAAAAACGGACTTAAGTCAGAGTTGGCAGGAAAGCCTGTGAAGAGAAACGACGCCAAAAAAGTGATAAGGGACACGTTCGAAAAGATTCTTCTGGAGATAGTAAGCCAGAAGGGCGCATCAATCCCGGAAATAATAAAGAGGTTCAGGAAGGAAGGAAGGCCGGCGACCATACTGTTCCTCGGATATAACGGTTCGGGCAAGACAACGACCATAGCGAAGATATGCAGTCTTCTGATGAAGGATGGGATAAAGCCTGTTCTGGCTGCTGCTGATACATTCAGGGCAGCGAGCATAGAGCAGCTTGAGGTTCACGGAAACAGGCTTGGGCTGAAAGTGGTGAAGCACAAGTACGGCGCTGACCCTGCTGCTGTGATATTCGACGCCAGGAAGCACGCGGAAAGCAAGAAGCTGGATGTTGTCATGGCGGACAGCGCAGGACGCATGCATACCAATGTCAACCTCATGGACGAGCTCAAGAAGATTGTCCGCGTGAACAAGCCCGACATGAAGGTGCTCGTGGTGGACTCGCTCACAGGAAATGATGTGGTAAGCCAGGTAAGGACCTACAGCGAGGAGATAGGCATAGACGGCATAGTCCTGACAAAGATGGATGTCAATGAAAAGGGAGGCTCTATACTCTCAGCATGCTATGTATCGAAGAAGCCTATATTGTATATAGGTACAGGTCAGGAATACAAGTGCATAGAGGAGTTCAAACCAGAATCTTTTGTGAAAAATCTGCTTGGTGATTAAACACACGTTCTAAGTCTGACAAGGGAAAATTTTGTATCTTCTACCTCGATTTCCTTGCTAAATAAATCTACTAATCTTAAAGCTTCTGCGGGCTTCATAGAATTAAATTTTCCTTTTGGGAGTTTATAAAGATATCGGTGCAAAACCGATATGAAACGGATATGTGGTGCATCATTTTTGCACCAAAATCAAACTTCAATTATTGGAAGATTTCTTATGTATACATTTCCCAACAGTGAGGCGACCTTTACATAATCTGAGTTGAAATCCCCGCTATTCTTTGAAAAAAGAATGAATGAGTCTATATAATTTTTTCCGCACATCAGTGTGGACTTGCCCCTGCAGTGACCGTCTATAAGATAATAATTCATAAGGTCCGGATGGTCTTCTACCAGTATAGGGACATTATATCCCTCTTCGAGCGCCCTCCTGTATATCTCCCTGAACTTGTCGCCCTCTACGAAAGCCTGTGTCGCTATGAGGTTCTTCATCGGAACAATCCCACGTTTTATGTCAAGTATTATACCTTTCGAACGGTAGAAGTCACGTCTTTCCACAGCCATCTCTTCCTGTTTTTCGGCTGTTATGAAATCATTATCGTATAACATATGAAAAGTCACCTGAATAAAAATTGTCATGAAGTTTTTTAAGGGGAATTATATCATGAGTGCTCGGAAATGATACCATTATTGTTCCAGTATTCCTTTATTGGCAGCTGGGATATCCTTGCCGGTCTGTAGACTCC
This sequence comes from Candidatus Aenigmatarchaeota archaeon, assembly GCA_016931255.1. GTDB lineage: Archaea > Aenigmatarchaeota > Aenigmatarchaeia > QMZP01 > JAFGSV01 > JAFGFG01. The sequence goes on along the minus strand of JAFGFG010000001.1, from coordinate 63,862 downwards.
CATCCTGCTCATGTTGGTGTTTATCATGATTTCCCCTATTATCGCAGGGTCTTTGCCTGAGAACACGAATGAATCTATGTAATATGGTCTCTTGTCAACGCAGAGCCTTGACCTCGTGTGGCCGTCTATCGAAGCCTCATGCATACCGCTTCTCCCGTAACCCGGGACTTCTATGGAGACTATGGGAAACATCTCGAAATCCACTTCATCCAGCCTTGCGGAAAGGAAATCATACTTCTCGCGGGATATGTCAGGCTGGGTGGCTATGGTATTGGGCTTTATTTTCTCGAAAGAAAGCTGACCTCCGTAATTTTTCATCATCATCTCGACGTTCATGAAGGACTCATCGAACCATCTCCTCCCTTCAGGATTGTACTCTCCGAGACCTTTCTGGATGTAGAGATTTACGACATCGTCGTATATTTTTCTTACATCGTCAAACGTGATTATTTTAGACATTCCATCAATTCCTCAACGAGATTATATTTGGTTTCATCTGGATTAAAAGTTATTGTAATTCCATGTTTCTGAATTATCATATTCCATGCCATCTATGCCTTCAAGCGCAGCTGCCTTCATCCCGCTCTCATATGATGGCATATTAATATCGGGGAGATGTCCATGAACACCGGTCATTGAATGCCTCAGGAAAAGCAGCACGAATATTGTCCCTATAAGGCCAAGCGCTATGAACACGCCGAAAATTGGGCTTCCTGCTGCTGAGACATTTCCTGTGATGCCGTTGCTTCCTGTTATGGCAGCACCGTCCCTTGAAGTAATCACAAGGTCTATCTCTTCCTGATCGTATACCTCTATGTCGTCACTGAGCCACACCCTTACATTGAGGGTGTAGTTGCCTGGTTCCTGTGGGAATATGTAAACATAGAACTCGCTTTTCTCCAGTGCATTGACTGTCTTCGGATAGTCAAGCCAGTCCTGCGGAACACCTGTCACTGAGACCCTGTATTCCTCTGTGGGAGGGAACGGCGATACCTTGAACACAACACTCTCGCAATTATAGCTGTAGAGTGCTCCTGTTTCGCCTGTATCCACTTCTATGAAAATCCTTGAAACTGCCTTCTGAGACGGAGCTTCCTCCACAGGATCCGGTTCCGGAACTCCTGCAGAAACAGCTGCGCTGAAGACCCTGACTGCGCCAACACCGCTCTTGGCAGTGTCTTTCACTGAGCCGCATGCAATGACTTCAGCCTTCAGCGTGTGGGTTCCTTCGGTCATCATGAATCTGAATTCTTTCTTTACTGTCTCTCCGGAAGTCACTGACACAGTGCCCTTCTTCACATAAACATTGTCAACATAAATCCTGACCTCTGCACTGGACGTGCCGACGCCTGTGTTCTTTACACCAACCTCAACTATCTGGTACATGTTTGAAGCTATTCCGTCAATATAGTTGAATGATGTTATCTCAACGTTGCATGAACTGACTGCAGGTACTGAACTGTCTGGTGATGCGACCCCATAACCTGCGCATGCTTCTGATTCGCAGCTGCTGCACTCCTGCACTATCACCCACAGGATTCCGCATGTGGAAGTCATCTTCTCTCTCATGACCTTTCCGTTGCTGCACATGTAATTCTCAGTCAGACCGGCAACGCAGTATGTTTTTGTTTCCGAATCTATATAACCATTGGAATCAGCTCTGGCCCTGACACGGTACTTTCCCGGAAGGAAGTTATAGTAAGCAGCCACATCTTCGTCTTTGCCCGCATTGAGGCTGACGTAACCGCTGAATATTTCTTTCTCGTCTATTAGAACATTGTATCTTATGTCACTCTCCACGTTCCCTGTATTCTTGATATCGAATGTTATGTATCCGTCGTCTATATTGAGGCTCCTTACGTCAACAGAGTACCTGTCATCATGGTATACACACATCTCAAGCGTGTAATCATCCGTCAGGTAAACGCCCTTGGATGTCTCAAGGAAATCATCGTCGCCGGCAGTGACTATGAAAGATTTGTATTTCGGAAGGCTGAATACAGCTATTCCTTTAGCATCGGTCTCCATTGTGCTGTCGTCTGCCTCGACCTCTACGCCCTGAAGAAGTTTTCTTGTCTCGCAGTCCCTCACCTCAACTGTGAGCTCCTTTATTGTGCTTTCATATTCTATCACAGCCCTGAGGTTCTCTATGTACAATGTTTCCGGACCAACGTTCATTATCTTTATTCTCATTGAACCATCAGTATAAGGTCCTGGTATCCTGTAAATATCATAAACATAATTGCCCCTGAAGTCGAGAATACCTCCGCTCATCCTTGTCCAGGAGTACCCATTCCATATATACATATAGAAAGGAGTTCCCGGACTTATCCCGCTTACAATAAGCTTGGAGTCAGTGACTTCCTGAATATCAGTGGAGAAAGGAGCATCCGCCCACTTGAAGTAAAGCGTTCCGTAGCCGTTTATTCCGCCTTCGCAGTTCGCAGCATCCCACCAGCCGTCTCCGACCTGTGTGCTGCTGGCACATGAATCATAATCAAGCGCGCTTGCGCTACTTATCAGGAGCAGAAAAACCACTATAAAAGCCGCAATTGCCTCGTTCGCATTGTTTTCTCCTATCATGTACTACTCTTAAGTGATAAAGCTTTATAAAGGTTTCGTGACTGTGCAGTGACAACTTATTTAAAAACGATATCAATAGACGCTATTATTTTTCATGAACATGTCGCTTTCAGTGCCCTGAACTCCGGAATATGGCCGGTTTTGCGTACATGAACTCTCACTTACGGATTTTTAAAAAGATACAAAATAGTATATGTTGTAAAATATAATTTATGAAATATAAATACTAAATAATATTTAACATTATATATAAACTATAAGCTATCTTTGAAAACTTATTTAAGTAATTAATACAAAAAATAATCAGCACTGCGGAAGCGGTGTGGATTCGTAAAGGAAAAACGATACCATGCAAAACATAAATGCTCCAAATGCGCTTGAAGATTTGCTCCTCCGGGACAAGCCTGCGAAGATACTTATATCACTCAAAACAAGCAAGGAAAGCATATACGCAACCATACTTTCAAGGGAGACAAACTGCACGTATTCCCATACCATAAAGATACTTGATGTGCTCAGGGACCAGGGCCTGGTAGAGTTTGAGAAGCACGGAAGGATAAAGACCGTGAAGCTCACCCAGGACGGGTGGGAGGTTGCCCAGAACCTTGAGACTCTCACGAAGAGGCTTGAAAATGTCACGGACAAGGTTATCAAGAAAGTGGCCAAGAAGAAGATAAAGAAGTGAGAGTTTCTAAACATCAAAAGCGGACATCATCTGAAATCATGTGTTCTTATACCGCCGTCTTTCTTATTCCATTTTTTTATGTTTTCCTTTGCAAGATCCTCATCAAAGAAAGATGGGTCAAACAAGCTGTTTAGTTTCCCTTCGTTCTTTTTTCTGTCAAAATAACCTTTCACATACTGAGGATGAAGCACGAATGACCAATCCGCTTCATTTTCATTCCAGAAGCGGTCCTTTGAAAGCAGCTGCCCGTGAGGCATGTATATTTTATTGATTTCATTGGCCTTACTCAGAACGTCCTTCTCAATCTGGAGAACTACGGTGAAGTCGCCATATGACCGTCTCTGGGTGTTCCACCATCCGATATTATCGATATTATTAAAGCCAATCTCATCGCTTGTCTTATGAAGGTCGCCGCAGAAGTTAAAGCCCTCGCTCATTATTTTTTCTGCGACTTCCTCACTGTACGTGTTATGAAGATATGTTTTCAGTCTTGAAGTATGGTCTATGAAATTTACAAGTTCTATGTAATTTTTATCCATAATAACACCTTTATTACTTAATGGTAATTAATAATACATTTTATAAAATTTACTGTCAATCAAGAAGGCAATGCCAGTACGAAACATGTCATATAAAAATATTTTCTTTCATACACTGATATGGAGAAGAATTCGATTTACACCGGAAAGATAACTCTGGCTCTGGAAGAGAACGGACGGCCAATCATATTTTCTGACAGCTTCACAGGCGGAAGTAACTATATCAATTATAATGTCTCAGACATGACTGACGGAATGCCGTATGATATTGCCTCTCATGTATACAGAAATATATCCGAAGGGTATGACCTGGATATTGTGGAAGGAGAAGCATGCGTAATCCCAATAAAAAATGACAGATTCGTTTATGCTCCCCTTTCAGCCGCCTGCGATGGAAGAAAGATATATCCTGTTGGCGAAAAATTCAAGAAAGAATTCATGGATGCGCTGAAGCTCCTGCGCAGCAAAAGCGACTAGTTTCCAAGAGCGCTGTTAACGTGTTCCCTGAGCTTCTCTGTATTTCTTATCTGGGAGTAGATTGCAGTTGTCTCAAGCCTCTCGTGACCCAGTATGCCCTGAACCGTTTCTATGGGCGTGCCCTGATTAAGCAGGTGCGATGCGTAGCTGTGCCTGAGTGTATGGGGATGTATCTCTTCGTATCCCTTTATCCCGGCTTCCTTGGCGTATGCCTTGACTAACCTTCTTATGTGACGATCTGATATGCGCTTTCCCTTCTTGTCGCGACCGCGTATCAGGAATCCGTCAGGCCTTGCGCCTATGAAGGACTTCAGATCCTGCATGAGCTCTTCAGGTATGGGTAGCTTCCTGTCCCTCCTGTTCTTTCCCTGCGAGATGTTAACCTTTCCGCTGACAAAATCTATATCCTCTACTTTGAGGTTCTGTATCTCCGCATTGGACATTCCAAGGAAGTACATGCACTGGAGAAGGAGGTTGTCCCTCGGCAGCGTCCTTGAAATCCTTATCATCCCGGCAACCTCGTCTTCCTTCAGTATCCTTGGAAGCTTCCTGTTGCCGACAATGAAAGCCGGATTCACAGGACTCTCCACCCTTATGCTGTCATCATTAGCATCATCCACGACTTCATCCTCACCAGTGCCCTCTTCAGCTTTCACATCGTCGCTGCTCTCCGGCTCGTTGCCATGCTCGTCTTCAGCGTCTGAAACGATGACTTCCGGCACTTTTTCAGGCGCAGGCTCATCATACGTCCTCGGGGAAATCTCTTCTTCCGGTGGCATTTCCGTGTTCCTGGCATCTTCCTGCACAGTCACTTCCGCAGCCTCTTCATACACTGCCTCAGGCCCTGCAGCCGGTTTAGGAACATGATTTTCAGCGCCTTTGTGGAACGCGAGGAATGAATCCCAGTTCGGTCCCCTTCTGAATGTGAAAAGCCTGCTGTTGTGGTCGAGTATCCATAACGATGTATTCGGTCTTTCAAGATAACTGAGAACCTTCCTGACCATCGCAGGCCCGCACTTGAATACGATAACCTCTCCTGTCTGCGGATGCCTGGCTATGAAGTCAGCAACTTCCCCGGCTATGTCCTTGTCCTTCGTGACGATGTCGAATCCCTTCTTAATCAGAATAGCCACAGCCAGTGACTTCGTGTCCTTGGGCATCACAGGAAGCCCGAGAGAGTTAGCCGGAACATGCTCGAACATGCCTGCAACAGCATTGTTCTGCATGAACCCTGCCACTATGGCCTCGTACTCGGAGTCTGAAAGTTCTGAATTGCCCTGGGAAAAAATCTGGCTGACCTTTCCTGCGGTCTCTTTGTTTGTCCTGTATTTCTCAAGAATCCTGTTATATTCATCAATATTCAAATCCATAGAATATTATTGGAGGACCATCTTTTTAACCGTTTACGGACATTTCCGCAAGCGGTTCTTCCAGGATGACTGAAGAAGGGGAATTGCCGAGATGCTTGCCAACGGCCTCAGCCCTCCTGATGACCCTGCTGTGCTTCCTGCTGTTCGTATTGAACCTGTAATCGGAAATTGAATCTATGGCACGCGAAAGCCCGTGCCAGAGAAGCTCTCCGATGCATGCTGAAACAATCACAGCCTCCTTGACATTATCGTAATCTGTATTGATTGCCAAAAGGCCGCCCGTAACCACTCCTGTAAGAACTCCTAACCCCGGTATATATGAGGACACATTTTCAAGAGGCCTTTTCACGCCTGTCATAATCTCAAGGCCGTCGCTTATGCTTTCATAGTTCCTGCCGGTTATCTCACCGTATCCCTGAAACCTGGAAAATCTTTCTATCATGGGAACAATCCCGCCTTCCCTTTCAGCATAGTTCATCAGCTCAGGGTTATTGTTCATGAAATCCGATATGTACTGGTCTCTCTCCTCAGCGAGCCTGCCTGCATCTGCGTCGTATTCAGGTCCCATGGAGGCATATCTCTCCATCTTCCTCTCTATTTTTTCAAGCTTCATGAAAAGGGATTCCATGATATGAATTGACGCGCATGTCGCTTTTATTCATCGATTTGGATGTTTCATTTTTATTGTACTTTTTTTAACCGTTCATTTCATCTTTAACAAAACATCTGCACATCATGAATTATTTGAGTGTTATAATGTTACAGCAGTAAAAAATCACAAATAAAATGAGATTTTCAGACTTCCCTGAGATATCCCCAGTTGTGTAGCCGGTCGCTGTCCTCAACCCACCTGTCTCCTATATCCTTCCTGTAGTACATGTATGGTATGACCACGTTGTTTATCCTGCTGTAGACCTGCTTCTGTGCCTGCAGCATGGTCTGGCCCGTACCGCATACTATCAGCACCACGCCGGACGTGCCTGTTATCACCCATTCGCCGTTGAGGAGCTTGACATCCTCTATGTGGATGCCGTCGTAGTTGGGCTTCCTGAAAATTATGACAGAGTCCTTCGAGAGGACATCGAATGTCTTCTTGTCCCTGAACGGGAATGGCGGCACGACTATCCTGACGCCTGCCTGGAAGCCGCTCTTGACCTTCAGCTTGGGGTTGTTTCCCTGCGCAAGGTCATGGAAGAATTCACCTATGGGGGTTATCATGCCTTCCTGCTGTATGCTTATTGTCGGGTAGCCGAACCTTGACGTGAACTCTAGGGGAAATATCCCGTTGTTGTTGACTATGCAGTTGAGGTCTATGTACCCGACATATCCCTCATCCCTGAGCTTGGGCTCGATTTTCTTGAGCGTGGAATTGAAAAGCTTGTTGGGTGCACTCCAGAACATCGTGGTTCCCATCTCGCCTGTGGACGGCCCGATGTTGCCTGGAAAGAGTTTCTTGTGTTCAAAGTTGACGTTTATGGGTGTTATGAACTTGCTTCCGTTGAAGAATGCACCTACAGCCACCTCCACGCCTGATATCTTCCTCTGGAGCTGGAATGTCCTTATTTTTTTGGACCATGCCTGGCGGTATGCGTCCAGAACCTGTATGACGTCCTTGCCGTCGTCCTCCTCCCCCACAAAAAGGGACATCTTCTTGTTCTGCGCCTCGCCGCTCGGCTTGATGACGTACTTTGCCGGCTTCTCCTGAACAAAAGCAATCGCGTCATCGAATGACGTAAAATCCTGATATGGTATTATGGGTATCTTGGCCTTCTTGAGTTCCTCCTGGCCGAATGAACGGTTGTCCTCAAGCTTGTCTGAATAAGCAGATCCGCCTATGACATTATGGCCCTTGTCCCTGAGCCTCTGGGCCTTCTTTCCTTCTCCGAGAACATCATCGAATACTATCACATCGGCCCAGTCGACTTCCTTCTTCCAGTTGTCGGTCTTGGTGACGAACCCGTCCGCGACCTCCCTTTCAACAGGGTTGTCGATGTAGTACTTGACATTGTGACCTTCCTTGGCAATCTGCCAGGCAATGTCGCCTATAAGGGCATCAAGAGAAACAAAGAGAAAGTTCCGTTTTTCCATATTAATGAAAAGTTATGATTCACTGGTTTAAATTCTGTTCGGTTTTTCATGGCATTCAGATGGCATTTTTAACTGGGTGGCGCACATAATTATTACATGGAAAACCTCTCCAAAGCAGTGGCATTTACCATGATTATTCTGTTGCTCGCTGTCTTCCAGGCCAAAGCTCTTGCGATAGACTACAATAGCATAATAAACAGCATAAATGAAGATGACATAGATGTCAGCATGCTCAGCTCGATTGTAGGTCTCGACGGCATGCCGGAGGAAGTAAAGGGCGTCATAGGCAACGAGAAGGTCAACATCTACATAGAGGGCATAGACAGGCCGCTTTACGCAGCGCTGTCAGACGGGAAGCTCGTGGATGCGGGAATAGGCGCCAGGGACGAGGCGACGGTGAGAATAGACACGGACACAGCGACCCTTGAAAAGATAGTCGGTGGTGAGAAGACATTCCAGGAAGCGCTCAAGGACGGTTCCATAAGATACAGCGGACTGGGATTCGTGAACTCCATCAAGTTCGCGATAATAAACCTCCTCATGTGGTTCGCTGGCATTTTCGGCATGATATGAACCGTCTGCTCAGGGCCAGTAGCTGTTAGTCATGTTAGTGCTGTCCGTGCTGTGCAGGGATTCTAAAGCTTCATTGAGCATCCTGATAATCCATGGCTTCCGGCTGAGCGATTCAGAAAGCCCGCCGGGCAGCATGTCTTCAGGCGATGCGACTATGTTGCCGGAATACGCGCTGAGGTAATCATCAACGAACTTCGCCCGCGCCATCAGATGGCTCATCTTTCTGCTGCCGCTGATGAACACGGGCGGCTCGAGAGGATCATTGATTCCCGTGGCCATCATCAGGTACGTGTTCACCTGCCTCATCTTGCGGTTCTTAGTGCCAGGGAATATCGCATCATCCCCCATGGTGTAATTGCATGCAGTCTCCGATATGGTGCGCCTTCCGTTGACCGCGTCCCTGATGACCGGATTGCTTCTGTAGGCCTTCCTGAATCTGGAGACAAGCTCTGCCTTCGCATCATCCATTCCAGAATCATGTCCCGGGAAGAAGCAAGAAGAATCGCCGTACACCTTATCTATTTTACTTTCCCTGTTCCTGTACCTGATGATGCTTCTGTAGAGAGATACCATATTGAGGAGATGTCGGCAAGATTTTTAATCCTTTGCGGACACTGCCGCAAATCAGCCGTACCTTGTCCTGTAAACGCGGTCCATGACACTTGAGATGAATATCATCCTTTCTGACGCAGCCTTTTTCCTGAAAGGCATTATTCCAAGTATATCCCTAAGGTCGCCGGAGGTTTTTATCCTTTTCATCGTATTAGGCCATAAGATAATTTTTCCGTAGTCTTCAAGCAGCTTTTCAGCAAAGCCATCCTCGTGGAGCATTCTTGAAAAAGTTGAATTTTTCATTGAATAATCCGCTATCACATGGGATTCCTTCGTGGCACACACGTCCATGAAATTCCCGCAGGCTATTGAATCACAGTCCCCGCCATATTCCTTCAGGAAATTCCTTTTGTCCTTGTATATCTCCTTCAGCTGCCTGTAAAGGGACGCCATGATAATTCTGTACAGGCAGGTTTTTTAACCCTTTCCGGACGCCTGCAGACTCATCTTCCTGAAAGGCTCCAGAATAATAATATCCATGCACGAATCGCAGAGATCGGGCGATTCCGATATAGGATTTCCGTATATGCCGATTCTTGGGATGTCGGTATACTCTATATCGTACCTTGTGCACAGTTTATGTTCGTTGCATGAATCACAATATGTCAGCCTAGACTCGTCCTTAGAACGGTTATTTTCTGTATTCAATGAGACCCTTGCATAGTAAGATTCCGGACGCTTAAAAATGCCTCACCACCAGCATTAAAAAGCCGGAATGCTAATAATAATTGTATTCTTGTGAACTGAGGACTATCGCGACTTCTTGACATAGAGTGTCTGCGTCGGATAGGCGAACTCGACCTTCATCTTCTCCAGCATTCTCTTGAGCCCGAGGTTTATCTTCTCCTGGATGTCCATGTACTTGTTGTAGTCTCCCGTGGCCACGAAATACACCACCTCGAATATGAGCGCCGAATCCCCGTATTCCTTGAAGTGCACCCTGTCGGCGTCCGCGAACTTCACCCCGTTTATTATGTCCTTCACTATGCCGGGTATCGCTTCCAGCTTCTTCGACGGTGTGTCGTAGGTCACGCCGAACGTGAACGATATCCTCCTCTTCTCCATCTTCCCGTAGTTGTTTATCCTTATCTTCGACAGTTCGCTATTAGGAACTATCAACTCCTGCCCTTTGAGGTGCTTTATCCTTGTGGAGCGGAGCCCGACCTTGGTGACGCTGCCGAGGTCATCACCTATGACTATGAAGTCACCTATCTGGAACGGCCTGTCGAAGTATATGGAGAACGACGCAAAGAGATCCGCTAGGACGCTCTGGAGGGCGAATCCCACAACTATTCCCGTGACGCCGAGCCCGAGCATCGCGCCGCTTATGTCGTAGCCGAAATAATAGATTATGAAGAGGAGCGCTGCCACCCACGCGGCGATTTTGACCAGCTTCCTGAATATATCGACTACGCCTGTGTCCACTCCGGAGTCCCCGTCCTTCTTCTTCTTTATCTCCACGACCTTGTTGGTCGAGAAGTCCACGAGCCGATTGAAACTCCTCACCACATAGAAGACGGCCACCAGAAAGAATGCATAGTCGACGAAATCGACGAGTTCGATTGGTATGACCACCTGCTTAACGGCAAGATAAAGCGCTACCAGGAAGTAGAGCGGCAAGCCTATGCTCCTCACAAGTCTCGTGAAGAAGTTCTCCTTCCCGAATCTGGTCCTCCCGGCTATCCCCCTTGCGCTCTTCAGAAGCACGTATCTCAGGATGTATAGGGATATGAATACGGCTGCGAAAACAACGACAGCATGGAAATAGCTTCCCATGGTGTTGCCGAACATGCTGTAGGCTATGATGTCTTCGAGTGCCATAATAACGCTTTTGCCTTCAGGTCATAAAATGCTTTTCCCTCAGGTAAAGAATCAGACGTCGTTCATTATCCTGTCGTAGCTGTTCTGCACGCTTTCCATCTAAGGATTCCGTAGACGTCTATCGTGGTCTTGATGCTGAGGTGGCCGAAACATTTATAAACCATTGTAACATAAATGTTACACATGGAACAAAAAAGTTACATTAATGAGAACGAGAAGATGGTACTGATAGAACAACTTACGAAGACTGAGATGCATGTAAGGAGACTTTCAAAAGTGACAAACATAAACCATATGACTGTTTCCAGAAAGCTGAAGGAGCTTTCTTACGAGAACGTCGTGGATTTCCGGGAAGAAGGAAAAAACAAGGTATATTTCCTCAAGGAGACAAACGAGACCAGATCCTACGTTCTCATGCTTGAGAACTACAAACTTATGCGGACCCTGAAAAAATACCCCAATCTGAGGAAGATTGTCGAAACAATACAGAAAGACAAGAGAGCGGGGATGTCCATCATTTTCGGTTCCTATGCAAAAGGAACTGTCAAGAAAGACAGCGATATAGACATATACATGGAATCGGCAGACAGGAAACTGAAGAGCGACCTGGAAATGACTGATTCCAGAGTAAGCATCAAAATGGGAAGATATGACCCAGGCAATCCGCTCATGCAGGAGATAGAAAAGAACCACGTCATAATAAAGGGGACAGAGGAATTCTATGAGAAGAATCGGATTTTTAAGTAAACTGAAAAAGGAAGGGAAGCTCGAGATGGTCGAGCCGAGCGACAATGTGATGAAGTCGTACTTGGCAAAATCCGGAAGCAACACGGAATCAGCTAATATACTCCTCAGAAGCGGACACCTCGAGGAGTCGGTAGTCATGGCATACTACAGCATGTATCATGCAGCATCCGCCATTCTTTTCGGGACAGGCATAAAGTGCGAGAACCATGCGGCAGTCATAATAATACTGAAAGAGGTTTACGGTATTGACAATTCAGACATTTCATATGCCAAAAACGAGCGGATTGACAAGCAGTATTACGTGGATTTCGAAATTACCAGGGAAGAAGTGAAAAGTCTTATCAGACGGGCTGAAAGATTCAATTCCATGCTGATGGATTTCGCTTCCAGGAAGACTAACAGCAGAATCGGCGAATGGCGCAAGAGGCTTGAAGAAATCAGCGGCTAGTCAGACGTCTTCCATTATCCTATCGTAGCTGCTCTGCACACTTTCCATACCAGGAGTACCATAAACATCCATTGTTGTCTTGATACTGGAGTGTCCAAGAACCTTCTGGACCTCTTCCATTCTCATACCCTTTTCCAGCATCATGCGAGCAAATGAATGCCTGAAAAGATGGGGGTTTATATCTTCTTTTGCAGGATTCGGGTGTCTTACTCCTGCTACCTTACCAGCCTTAGCACATATCTCGTTGATTTGCTTCAGGGATATCGATTCTGCCTTGTTGCTTTGTATCAATTTTCCTTCTTTTCGCTCACCCAGATAAAACCGGACATCCTGTAGCGTATCCTGGTCAACTGGAACTGTTCTGCTTTTATCACCTTTTCCGGATCTTATGAATAATCTTCTTTTCTCAAAATCTATATCTCTCACTTCCAGATCTCTTAATTCTCCCCGTCTCATTCCAGTCCTTGCAAGAATCTTGAATATTGCTCTGTCCCTTAAACTTCCGGCAACTGTAATAATTTTCCGGATTTCATCCTGAGTCAGATAATACGCCGATTCGTTTTCTGTGGTTCCCATATTCTATATTTACGTTACCCTCTTAAATAATAGTAACTAAAACGTTACTTTTGGCTGGGGATTGGAACATTGGAGGTGACATAATATCCATTTTGTAACGTTTTGGGTAGAAATGTCCGGATATCTACAGGAGACCAAGAGAAAGATTGACGGAAACCGATACTAATCGGCGCTATTGGTTAATTGGTCACGAGTAAAGCGTCGTTTTAGCCCACATTTCACTGGTATACCCTAAACTACCAAAGTTCACTTATACTCTTTGCCTTTGTTAACTTATCGTAAGTTGTATATCTTGGGGACTGGGGCGCAATTCCCTTTTTACCATTGTCAAGCTTTATCGGTGCTATCTTCCTCTTCCTTCTCAAAATTGGTTTCCTGGAAGGTTTTTCCATCGATAAGAACATACGTCATATTTCTTTCTTGTAAGTTTTCTTAATAAGTTTTGCTTATTCTTTCTGTTTACTTCTCGCGACTTCGCTGTAAAATGGTAGAAATAAACACTTTAGGGTCACCAAAAGCCTTTTAAATGCTCCCGTATAAGTATTGATTAGGTGATTAATGGTTATAAGGCCATTCTATCACCTCCTTTGGATCAACGGTATAAGATGAACTCCATAATTCCTTGGAGCTCTTATATTCGGATGACATCCGTCATATTTCACTTTTATGGTAATTGAATGCTTTTAGACAATAAATTCGTGGCAGTTTGATATCTATGAAGTGAAAATTTTCAAAATTTTCTAGTTTTTTTCTGTTTATTTTGAATGCGGAACCAGCTATAAAGTCCGCAAATCTCAGTTCATCCGTAACTTTCCTGTCACCGAAAGAAAGACTAAAATGATACCCGCTATAATTCGAGAATTCTTTGCATATGTCCAATGCAGTCTCTGGCCTTCTCAGATATCTCTCCTTACACATGATGACCGGATATGGATAATCCCTATAAGACACGGTTTTCAGTATAGTGCAGTATATCATCCCATAAATTCTTTCTTCGAAGTATTTTTTTCTGTGTTCATAAGTCCTTTTATAGAACAACCAGTCACCATTCTCTACGCAAGATGCACGCATCATAATCCCGTTGGAATTGAAAAAGTCTATTATTTTGATGAGTTCCTCTTCATCGAGACTGGATGCCTTGGCCCTTTTGCCGACATATCTGGGAAATGTTTTTCTGAAGTCCTTGTAGACCCTGTTCATGGAATTCCTGTTAATACTGAAGAGGCCGAAAGCGGTCTTCTGTGGGGGACCGCCGCTTACATCAATGAAATGGTGCAGCGAACAGTATTTTTTGGCAAGTCTTTCTTGCAATCTCATCTGACTTTTAGAATTCGTGACCACTCTTTTCCTCTGTCTCATTTAAGGTTCTCCTCAATTAACATCTGTTCCCCTTTGGTAATCGTGTGTGACTACAAAATATCGTCTTGTAGTCACATAAGAAAGTTTTAAGAAAAGGAATGTAACGTTACGAACCTGTGCATTACGTTAATTGTCAGAGAATAGTTAAACTGAGAAATTTTCGCATAAGCTGTTGACAAAAGATTCCAATAACACTGGGTCTCATTTAATCTCTTTTTCTCTCGTTCACTATCATCGTTGGTAAACCCAGAGACTTCATGCGTTCCAACTTCTTCCTGTAATTATCTAACATGAAGTACTTCTCGTAGAACTTGCTTTTGAGGAACTCCTGACAAGCCTTGCAGGTCTTCGGCACATCTTTTGGGTCCTCTGGAATTTCCTCTAGCTTCGGGCACCATCCGTAAGGCAGTATTTCAAAACATTCTGGGTATCTTCCACTCCCGTCCTTGATTATCACATTCTCGTTGTTGAGGACACGCCTCTCTTGGTCTGCCCACGCTTTCAGTTTCCCTCTGTCTGCACCGTAATTTGCGGCTCTTCCCATATTAGATTTTAAATATCCGTCACATATAAAAATTATGGTTTACACCGAGCAGGACTTGATTATTCCTGCCCTTGAGATAATGAAAAGTCATTATCCGAACAACGTGACTACTGCCCAATTGATAAGTGAGCTTGGGAAGAGGTTGCAACCGACAGGGCATGACGCAGAGACAATAAGCAACAGGAATGATACATATTTCAGCCAGAAAGTCAGAAACCTGAAATCTCACGACACTCTGACAATCAGTGGGCTTGCCGAATATATCGCTGGCGGCATATGGAAAATCACCGACAGGAGATTGGGTTATGTGGAGGAAAACAAGCCCGTTTTTGAGTCTATGAAGTCTCAGGGCTTCAAGAAACGCCAGATAGAAAAGGTGATAGATGCCGATTTCTCGGGCATCATCATAGAGGAAGGTGCGATGGAGGTAAGGACGACCAGCCAGCATGAGCGTTCCCAGAAGCTCAGGAGCGTTGCGGTGATGGAGTTCAAAAATAGGAACAGCGGCAGGTTGCCGTGCGAAGCTTGTGGTTTCGACTTCGAGAACAGATATGGTGAACACGGGAAGGGCTTCATAGAAATACATCACAAGGAACCAGTTCACGAGATGGAGATAACTGGTAGCCAGACAACGCTGGACGAGGCTTTGGAGAAGGTCTCTCCATTATGCTCGAACTGCCACAAAATGATTCATCGCAAAAGAGGAGAAATGCTTTCAATTGAAAAGCTAAAAGCGATATTAATGTCTTAACGAACTTTTAATTCGCTTAAGGAAGTTTAATCATCCTCGAAAAAATGCAGAACAAAAAGACTGATTGCAGGACTTCTTGAAGACTCTATTAAAAAAACTTATTTAGGCTAACATTGTTTGGATTTAGATTGTGTATTATCAGATGTGTGACATCCCTTTCATTTCTTCCTTTTACGTTATATGCGTATTTCTTCCCGAATGATACGATCTTCACGCCACGGTCTTGAAAATTTTTATTATCATACAGTTTACGGATGAAATCAGTTTCCTTTATGATGAGGATGAACTTTGAAGGTATATCTAAAATACATTCTGCGAGCCTCTCTTGGTCTTTCTTATTGAAGGGGTTTTCTTCGTATCCGCTGAATTCGGTGTCGTAAGGGGGGTCGAAGAAGATGAAATCATTTGGTTTCGGCTTATGTTTTCGCAGAAACTTTTCAAAGTCCATATTATCTATTACAGTATTTTCAAACAGTCTCCTGACTTTATCAGATAAAAGATTCCCGACCTTTCTCCTAAAATCCTTAGTGTTGTAAGCTATTCCTCCGTATGGTATATTGAAATCTCCATCACTGTTGAATCTGAACATTGAACCATAACAGAATTCCCTGACAAAGTAATAATTAGCGATCTTCTTTGCATCATCAATTGTAATATAGCCACGCTTCGACTTGTTCATTATATCTCTGAAATGGATATAGAAACCGCTCCTGAATGCAGTTTCTATGTTCTTAATTATCATGTCCCTGGAAAATCCGTTCTTGACATCAATCTTATGTTTTACCCTCCGCAGTTTTGTAATAAGGTTCTTCTCTATTTTTTCCAGTAGGCTTGTCTGGTTGAGACAGAATTTCTCAGAGAAAAGACCATTGAATGGAACTATCTTTTCCCTGAAAAGATTTTTGATTTCACTCTCAAATTTCGCATCGTTTATTTTATCATAACGGTATTTTTCGTAAAGTGTTATGAACGAGTTTCCGAATTTACTCATGTAATCATTTATTCTGTCCCAGAATTTGACATATTTTTCAATTTCTCTTCGGAATGATGCTCTCTGTTCTTCATTTTTTAATGAGCAATAGAACATGATTAATTCATTCGACACATCGTTTACGATTGCTTTTTTCGGCTCCAGGTAGAAGAACAATGCACCTCCTCCGAAAAAAGGTTCGATGTATCTATCGAATTTAGGTATAATTTCAATTATGTTTTTTATTTCGTTTGACTTCCCACCAGCCCACTTTATGAGAGGTTTCATTTGACTTTCACCTTCTTTCTAGGTTTGTCCCAATAAGGACTCTTACACTTTGGACACACTTTCGGGCTCTCAATATTTCTAGGTATCCATTTATGTTCGCAACGTTCGCAAATGTATCCAGAAAGTTTGATTGTTCCCATATATTAATAGTAATATACTTTCTGTCATATATTGATTATACCTTGGCATTCTTCACGAAGAAAATGAAATAATGTCCGCATATACGTGGAAAGTGTCAGGATTTACGCTCAGTGTTTTTCAACATTTCAGGGAGGTACGGATTTTGTGTTTGATAACCGGTATGATGCGGGAACGTTTTCAGAAAAAGTTACATAATATTTGAAATCACTTCTTCAGGACTGCAGCCCTGCCCATGAACAGCCATGGCCTTGCGATGACTCTGAATCCTGCGCCTTCTGCGCGTTCTATTGTTTCCCTGAACTCATTTTTTGAAACCCTGAAAATGGGCTCAGCTATGTAAAGCAGTCCTTCAGACCTGAGCAGGGATTTCATTTCCATCAATGCTTTTTTCTGGTCCGGAAGCTCATGAAGAAGGTAAAACGCCAGCAGGAAGTCTGCCCTGATGCGGACCCCTATGCTCTCTTTGCCGCATCTGTGCAGCTCTATCCTCTTTTCGAGAGGCGTTCCCCGTATCTTGTCATTCAGTCTGTCCAGCATGCCCTGCTGAAGGTCAACCGCCAGGACCTTCCCCCTGTCGCCGACAATCTCAGCGATTGCCACGGAGAAGAAGCCCGGGCCGCAGCCGTAGTCAATTACTGTCATGCCTTCCATAATGTATTTTCCGAGCATCTTTTTGGGGTTATGAAGAAGATTTCTCATTCTGCCATCAAGTTTGCCGGCTCTCTCAAGAGGACAGACACGATTCTTGTCTTTCATGTAGCTTTATTGTAGATTTTCCTAAAAAGCGTAACGTACCAGAATGGATAAAGTATGGCTGTTAGTTTTTGGTCTTTATGAGAAGGCCAAGTATGATTAATACAAGACCAATGAATGAGAATCCTCTTGCATCTATCAGCGGGCCGTAAAATAAATCAGTAAGCCCCACGATGACCATTATGATTCCTATCAGCATGAGTCTTACACTTCGTTTTTCAATTAAGTTTTCCGCCATTTTGAATGGTTTGTCATAGAGATTAATAAATATTAACGAATACATTTGAAGGAAAGCAAATTCTATCGCTGGCTTAAGAATCTTTTCGAGTGAAAGAAGAGAACGTGAGTGTCCGGGAAACAACCGATTATGAAAGAGTGAATGAAAACTCGCGATTTAACATTTCATCATTTTACTTATCGGTAGCCGTTGAGTATCGGCAGGGGGGCCCTTATGTAGCAATCTGACGGTATCATGTTGACCTCGAGAGACCTTAAGAGGGCATGAGGCGCCGTCTCCGTCGACGGCACTCTGCCGGATTCAGCCCCGCAGCTGCCGTTGAAGTAGCCGTAATCGTCGCTGGTCTGGATTATGCTCTCCAGTATCTGGTTGGGGGTCCCGACTATGTAGATGCCCTTGACCCTCTTTTCGCGGCCTTTCCTGTCCACCTTGTAAAGATTTACCGGGAATGTGTTGAACACAGCCTCCTCGGTGTCCACCTGGCCGCCCATGGTGCCTTCAAGTATTATGCCGTATCTCTTTTTCTGGTTTACTATCTCCCGGACCAGGTTCTCCTTGAGCTCCCCGTAGCTTACTTCGTTGTCCGATTTGACTATGAGATTGCTCATCCTCGCTACCGGGTCGTTGGCGCCTTCTGCCCTTCCGTGGCCGTTGGAGCGCCTCCTGAAGTATCCGGCACTCTCCCTGCAGTGCAGGAAGTCTTTCAGCTTGCCATTCTCAACGAGGTTGACCCTTTGCGCAGGAATCCCTTCATCGTCGAAGCGATAGAAACCGTCCAGATCCTCTCTCGTCGGGTCGTCGCAGAGCGAAAGGAACTCAGGGGTTATCTTCTCGCCGATTCTTCCCTTGAAGAGGTTAGCATTGTTCTCTCCATCCTCGTTCTCCTGGATTCTGTGGCCTTCCATCGAGTGCCCGGCCATCTCGTGCCAGAGAACGCCGTGGTTCTTGGGACACATTATGGCCGGATAGATGTTGGTTGTTATCTGCGGGGCGTGGGCTATGTCGTAAAGCTCCCCTACGAGCCTTTCCCCGATCTCGAGCAGGTCATCTGCCTTGGGTATCTTGGACATGTCTATGCCTGCGATCGTGTACTGGTTCCAGACGAGCGAGTTGTTCTTCTTGAGCGCGCTCTCGTCCCTCATGCTGCCTGAGAGAAACATGTTAAACCTCCTGTAGTTCGTGTATATGTCCGTTCCCTCGGAGTTCTTCAGGTACCTGTCCTGGTCACTCAGGCCGAACGTCGCTATGGAATTGAATACGCGGGACCCGTTCACATTCTTCTCTTTCATCTTCGCGGTCACTTCGGTGAGCATGTCCTCTATCTCTTTAAGGTCCACTTTCTGCCGGTTTCTAGTGGGCTGCCTGTACTTCACGGGCGCTTCCTTGGAGAAGTATCGGTATATGTCACGGTTGTAGTTCATGCCTATGCTCTGATTATACCTGTCCTCGAAGTCGTCGATGCAGCCCCAGATGGCTTCGTCGGAGAGCTCCCTGAGGATGCTCATGGCAGCATCATCCGAGTCCAGTGGAAATATGCTTTTGTCGGAGCCCATGCCGCATCCCCTGGTGTAGCTGCCCATCCTCGCCTCGACCCTCGCATTGACGCTGACATCACCGTATTTCTTCTTCACGATTCCGCCGTTGGCCACGTTGAGGTCGTCTGACACATCTCTCTTTATCATGACGCTGGAGAAGAATGGTCTGTACTTTACTTGTTTCGATCCGGGCTTGCTCTGGGTGACATTCACACTGCTGAGCTTTTCGATTATATCGCCGGCCGGCCCAGTCCCGGGAAGCGGAGGCGGTGGCAACGATTCATCCATCTATTATTTTATATAGTAAATTTTTTAAACTGGATGGCGTAGGTGCCAGATTTGACGCCTGACCCCATATCTCACCATGTAAGTGAGATGTCAGGATATTTTAACTTCCTGTACCAAGATGTTGATATGATATTCACGTGCAAGAAATGCGGAGCAGAGTTTTTCACGAGCAGCACGGCAAAGATATGTCCTGACTGCAGGAAAACGAATAACAGCAGCGACAGCCAAGGACCGCCATGGGGATTTGGATAATCAGGCTGGTTGAGGCTGATGGAAGTCAGCTGGAATCAAGGACTTTCGTGAAAATATACTGGAATGACGCATTTTGGTACTTCTTTCGCATCTTTCCGATGAAGCGTATGTCCGCTTTTTCTGTCTCAATCTCAGCAAATGTCCGCGAAGAGCGTAAGACACTGTACCCCCTGAAATCCGCGGAAGTGTATGCATCCCCCGGGAACTGCGCAAGCAGGAACGGCCTGTAGGAAAGCGAGCTATAGAATCCCGCTGACTCGTCAAATGAACCTGCATTTATCCTGGGATGAATACTGAAAGCATTCTTCTCGAATGCAGTGGCAAGATGCCGTCCGAAGCCCCGTCCGCGGAACCTTCTGTCAACAGCTATCTCGCTCATGAGTACATAGCCGTTCCTGGGGAAGCCGAAGACAGCCCCTGCCAGCTCGCTGCCGATGAATATGCCCTTGAACAGTTCAGGAAAATTATTGTGCCTGTCTGAGAGGAACCTGCGCGTTCTGGTCATTCTGCCGGACAGAGCCCTGCTCATGAGGTCCATTGCCGCAGGCATGTCTTCTCTGGTCAGGCTTCTCACGCTAAGGTCTGCAAGCAGCCCGGTTTTCGCAAAGTCCGAGAATGCTTTCTTATATTCGCCCTTCAGGTCACCGGCGGCGATTCCGAAGTCAATCTTCTTCATGAAGTTTCCATACTCCAGCGGCATCTTGAGATCCAGAAGCCTTTTGCAGTCGCATATGAATATGTGGTTGTTGTCCTTTCGCCATTTCACATGAATGCTAAATGTCTTCATATGAGATCATCTCTTTCCGAATTCGTCTTCAAGCTTCTTTATGTAGGAACCGAGATTTTTCAGCCCGAGTTTTTTCCCGTTACTGACGCAGAACGGTGTCGGTGAGGTTCCGTTGCCGAAGTATCTGAAACTCTGGGGTATGCACTTACCGCATTCGGGAAGCATCCTGCATCCATCGCATCCCTTGTCCATGTAGCTCCTGAACCTGCTGAAGACTTTCCCGTCCCATATCTCCTGAATGCTTTTTTCCCTTATGTTCTCGAATTTCATGAATTTCTCTGGTATGCACACCCTGCTCAGCGTGCAGGGCGATACGGTCCCGTCTGAATGTATTTCGCAGAAGTTGATGGCAGCAGGGCACATATATGCAGAAAGGCTCTTTCCCTGAATGCCGACAGGCATGTCGATCATCCTTACGTTTATACGGCTTTCTCTGGCATCGCTGCATATTCTGTCCCAGAAGGAATTGTCAAAGTAATCATAAAACTCCCTGATGAACCGGTTGTCATCACCCCTTCCGGTGGGTATTATGGGTGATATGAACCACGAGACGGGATTGAGCTGCTTTATCAGCTTCCTGAACTCTTCCATCTTCTCTATGTTCTTTTTGTGCAAAACAGTAGAGATGGTCAGCGGTATCCCCATTTCCGAAAAGAACTTTATGTTGTCAATGGTTATCCTGAACACGCTTTCATTGTATCTGCCGGCTGAATCAAGCCTTATGTAGCAGTGGCTTTCCGCATCAGGCCCGTCAAGGCTTATCTTGACGCCAATGAGATACTTCCCGGATGCTATGAAATCCCTGATGCCTCTGGGGAAGACGCCGTTGGTCGTGAGTATGTAATGCATTCCTGACTCTTCGAGATATTCAATGAATTCCCTGAAGAATGGACTCTGAGTTGCTTCGCCTCCTGATATGTTGACATAGAACACATTTGACATGATAAGGTCGTCTATGACGGATTTCCATTCACTGAGACTCAACTCATTTTCGTGTTCCGCCGAATAACTTCCGAAGCAGTGCCTGCATCTGAGATTACACTTGCTGGTAAGATTCAAATAGCATGAATAAGGTGCGACGTATTTACTACTGTCCGCTTTCATTCTGAAGGTTCCCCTGGCTTCTAGTACTGGTTATGGCCGCACGACATGACGTAGTTCCTGCTCAGAACGAACGTGGAACTGAGAGTCGTTTCCATGCCCGGAGCATCAAGCCCGTACCTGGACTCAATCCTCTGTACTATGCCTGCGGTTCCCGGACCAACAGAATTCAGTGAATTCCTCGTAATTTTCATAAGATTAATTATGATAAAGATTTTTAAAGATTATTAGGACCTGAAAAGCCTCACTTGCCCTTCCACCACCATGTGATGAGCCAGCCGAAGATGAGGATGACTACGATTGAAACTATGATTGACCATTCACCGGAAAGGGGTTCTGCCGGAGGCGGGCATGACTGCTGGATGGAAAAGTCCTTTTCTATTATTCTGGAGTCGAAGCGGAGCTTGGCTGTGCCCATGACTGTAGTGTCGCGGCTGTCGAGCTTCAGCTGGAGCGTGACCTCGTCTGTTTCCGGGTAGCAGATGGCCTTGTCCTTGTAGTAGAATGTTGAAGACCAGTCCTCGTTACTTTCGCTTCCGGTGTTTATCTGGCCGGGAATGTCAAGCTTTACGTCCCAGCAGCCTTCGGTGAGGTTGGCTGCCGTAACAGTTACATCGAAATCCCGGCAACTGCCTTCAGCTTCAACTGCGATTATCTCCTGGCCCATGGCCTGCATTGGAAGAGCTATCATTAAGAATGCCATGAGAGGGACGCAGAGGAGCCTTGACATGGTCTGTCGCCTCCTAGTCCCAGTTTACCTTCTTCATCTTTATCTTGAACAGGCTCTCCAGAAAGTCCGTTCCTGCGTATCCTGCGACCAGTGCGAACTTGATGTCCTCTGCTATGAAGACACCCGCCATGAGGCCGAGGCCGCCCGAGCTCAGGAGGGAGAGTATCATCCAGTCCTTTCTGACCTTTCTTTTCTTCGTCGGGGTTCCGGTTATGTACTTGGTTATTCCTACGAGTCCCCTTATTATTCCTCCGAGAAAGCCGGCAAGAAAGATATAGAGAAGCATCTCTGCCATAATTTAGTTTTTGGACAATCCTCTAATAAAGAGGGGTTTAAACATAATCATGCTAAACACGGACCGAGAAATTGAGAAGATACTTAATGCAATAGAGGAGTTTAAACATAATCATGCTAAACACGGACCGAGAAATAGTCATAGACCGTCATCAGCGCGTTCTCCATCCTGTCATGGCTGAGGGGGAGGTATGTGTAGAACTTCGGGTCCAGCAGGTCCGGATGACCGAGCTCAGCTGACCTCCTGCACTTCCTGAACTGGGAGATGACGGAAAATGGCCCGGTAGGCATCTCGATGTCATAATACCCTTTCTCGAGCATATCATGCACGATTGAATATGACACATCGTCGTCTATCATGTCTCCGGGAAAGTCTCCAGGAATGTACGACCTCCATGACCTCATACTGTTGCCGTCGTGCATGTCCATTATAAGGACGACGTCCCCCCTGCTGTTCTCGCCTATGGTAAGATTCTTGCTCATAATGAAATTTTATGTAAAAGTTTTAAGAAAGGGAATATCCGGAGTTGCCGATATGCCTGACAGCCGCATCCGTGCCTGTCATGACTGCATCTCCTGTGACTGCGCCTTCATTGACTGACTTGCTCCTGTGAAGATGCATAGCAAGCTCTGCTACGTTGTTTCCGTCAAGAGGGCTCATTCCAAAGGAAGGATATACATCGGATTCGCCAAGAATCCTAAGCTCGTATCCGTTACGGATTTCTGCTGCTATTTCTCTCCCTATCTCCGCCAGGGTTCCCTTTCCCCCGCCACGATAATCAGTTCCCCTGTTTTTCATGTAGCACGGGACGCCGTCATACATATAGACACTTATGAATTTATTGAGAATATTAGTCACCAATAAGTAGTTAATATTAAGATTTATAAAGCTTTCATGCGCTTTCTTTCTAATGAAGGTAAACGGGAATCCTCTCATCGAAGGCTCATACGAGGCTGCTGCGGAAATGATTGAAAACGCGCTTCTGGAAAGGGAAGAGATGGGACTGGGTATTCCTGATACAAGCGGGCTGAAAGTGAACCTTGAGCTCGCCTCCCTCAAAGGCTGCAGGGGGCATCTCGAGACAGATAACATGACTGTTTATGCATTCAACATAGCCAGGGACGATTTATACAGGGAACACTGCCATGAGGTCGACGTGATTGATACTTTCATCAGGAATCTCGGAAAGCTCAGCATGAACAACAGGAAGCTGGAGGTGTCAGCGGTGCTCGACGACCCGGAGAAAGCACTGGAAGATTACGAGAGAAACATGGGATACCTGAAGATGAAGAAGTTCAGGGAAAGCGAAGAGTTTCTTTACGATTACGACACAGTCAGGAATACGATAATCACGAGAGCAGCTGACGTCAGGGACATTGTAAAGGGGATTACGCCCGAGATGATGGATGTGTTCATGAGGAAAGGACATAAGACCATGCGCCACGAGCTGGACCATGTTGAGCTCTCCCAGAACAGCGCAATCGCAAAGAGGCACAAAATGGCCATTGACGCTGCGAAAGAGACGGAGGTGGACTATGCCATGAAGGGAAAACCTGCTGATGACATTTACAGGGATGCGCAGAGGAAACTGTTGAATTCGCTCCTGGAGTTTGACCCGCTGTCCGAGATACGGGCGCTCTTCTTCAGCGTTGTTGATCCGGGCGAATGGAAGAGCACGGATTTCGACAGGGTGTCAAGGGAAGTGCTCGGCATATACGATAAGGGATACATATGGAAGGGTACAGGAAGGGATGTCATGGCAGACCTTGCAAAATCGCTTAATGGCGAATCCATAACAGAGAAGGATCTCATTCACATAATGAACAGGAACACACACTACAGGACAGATGATTTCAACCGCGACAATGTGTTCAGGTTCCTGAACATGGAGTTTCCCATGGCAATGGAAAGGCTGAAGGACAATGCGTACCGTGCCGCGGATGCGATAGGAACTGCATACCGTGACGACCCGTCGAGATTCGTCAGGGCTGCAAAGGCGGGCCTGTTCAATAGATATCTTCTGGCGTGTGAAGGCGTATCATAAAAAAAGAAAAGGGAGATGGCTTAAACCATCTCGCCTATTTCAACTTCGTCATCTTCTCCCAGAATCTCCGAGTCAAGCGAACTGACGACTTCATTCTCCTGTGCTGCAGTGACCTGCTGGTCAGCGCCGCCCGTGTCTGTTGTTCCGCCCGGTGCTGTTGTGCAGCCGCTCACAGCGACCACAAGAACGAATGCCAGGAGTGTTAATGCCATTAACTTTGCGTTCATCTTCCATTACCTCCCCTGACTGTCTGGCCTGTCACTGGAATGCCTGCTTTTGGCTGGATGCCAAGAGTATCCATCCTCTCCTGGAGCATGGTACTGTCAGCCTCTGACATGTTTTCAAGCCGTTCCTGAAGCCTGGTCTCAAGCCTCTGCTGGAAGCCTGCTTCAGCTGACTGAAGAGCCGACTGCGTCCTCACTGCAAGAGAGGTCATCTCCCTCTTCATTGCCATGACTGCAGTGCTCTTCTCTCCGGGTGTCATCTGCTGGAGCATCTGCCTTATCTGGCTCTTGATCTCCGTTGCATTTGCCATCCCGTTCTTCACCTTGTCCACAAGCTCATGGTTTGTCCTGTTCATGGACTGGAGCTTCTTCTGGACGACATCTTCATTGTGCGTCCTTATTCTTTCCCTTATCTGGTTCTTCCACTGGTTCATCTGCTCGCTTATCTCATTGCCTATATTAGACCTGAGGGTTGCGAGTTCGTCTGCGTCTACAGCCTCGTGCACAAGGGTCCTGAATTCATTCGATATGTCCCTTGCGTCATTCTTGAGGTCAACGAATGCCTGGACCGCATCCTCTGTTGCTGACGGGTCCTGAGCTGCGACATCTTCCTTCAGCATTTCAAGCTCTGAAAGAAGCGACTCAAGTTCTGCTGTGTCATAGTCCGGATAGTTCTCAGCAAGGTAGTCCAGTACCTTTTCACCGAAAAGGATGTTCCTGTCTATGGACTTCTCAAGCTGCAGGAGCCTTACTTCGGCGCCTGTGGATGTAGACATGACCTTCAGCTGCATAGCAGTTGTTTCATCAACCGGCTCGTCTGCTGAAATAAGTGTCGGAACTGCATCTTCTGCATACGCGGACACTGAAATCATCAGCAAAGCCAGCATTGCTATTGCGATTACTTTCATTTCAATTACCTCCTTTAAAGGTCTCTTTAGAAGCATTGTCCGGAACAGTATATATAATTTACCGGAACAACCCGGAACGTTGTGGAACATGATACCGGTTTTCATTTTTCGGAGAACCACACGGAATTGCTCATGCCCTGGCTGTGCTTCGTGAGTATTCCTGATTTCACGAGCGTCGCCACATTCCTTGAGACAGAAGATTTGGGAAGGCTTAATGCTTCCTCAAGCTGATGCTGGGTCATTGGCTTTCCATTCTTCTCTAGTGCACTGACAATCGCGAGCTGCCTCTTGCTCAGCATCATCGGATCGTATCTTCTGGGAGTATGCCTTTTCCTGAACCTGTACCTCACCGCAATAAGAACAGCGAAAAGCGCCGGGATAGCCAAAGACCAGAGATAGCCGGAATAGTCAGGCGGGTCCGTGCTGTACTGCACAACTATGAAGAACTCCTCGTGGTTTCCGACGCCTTCAATCATGATCCTGTCCCCGCCCTTCTTTATGGCTATCGACCCCGATGCCCGTATATAGTTTATGGTGCTCTCAGAAGGCATGTACAGCGTGTAAACGTAATCCGCGAAAATCTCAGGATGTGTTATGTTGAGTATCCAGTAGGCTCCGCTTTTGGACGTGTATATGTCATAGGTTCCGCTCTCAAGTTCCGGGTGGTTCGTTATTCCTGAGATTGTGACATGCCCTGTGTTGGAGACATCGATGTCCAGGTCTGCATAGTAGTCGCCGCTGCTATCCGCCGCTGCACCGGCTGCGCAGAAAGCCAGTACTGCGACCACTGAAAAAGCAAGAATCGCCCTCATAAAGATTATTTCATGCGCTTTATTAAAAATAACTCGACTCATTCCACAAGGTCTTTCAGAACCTGGTCGTAGAGTTTCTGTGCGGAATTCTCAGCACCGTAATGTTTCAGCTGCTCGTATACGTATGTGCCCATCTTCTTCCTGTTGTCTTTACTGGCTTCCGAGTATGTCCTGTATTCACCATTGCTCTGATGTCCTTTATTGCTGACAACAAGCTGCTTGTAAACACCAAGAAGTATGCCCGGCCTCTCGTACAGCTTTGACCTGTACATTTTCTTCTGGAGAAATTCGAACGTGTCCATGGAAAAACCTGCCTGTTTTAGTTTTGGAGGAAAGTTTTAAATGTCAAGCGATTCTACACCAATGGGCTGCTTCGTGTACCGCTGCACTAACGATAACATAATTTTTATTTCAGCCCGAGACCAGATTGCCTATCTGGTTCACGTAATCCTGATAGAGCCCGAGGTCGCCGTCATTGAGAGCCAGCTGTGCGAGGTCGTAGAGGTCCGATATTCTGCTGAGCTTCTGCAGGTCGGTCTGGCTGATTGGAGGCTCATCGCTGTCTCCGGCAGGCGCGGTGCCTGAACCGAATATGACATCAAGCGCATTCGAAAATGTGTCCTGCATTGTGAGTTTGTCTCCATAGGACACTATCACCCTCTGGAGCTGCGGAAGCGTTCCCTTTTCTGTTGCCTCAAGATAAAGCGGCTCCACGTACAGTATTGAATCCTCTATGGGTATGACTAGCGTGTTACCCCTGACTACCGACGATCCGGACTGAGACCAAAGCGTTATGAGCTGCGATATGTCAGTATCCTGGTCAATCCTTGCCTCTATCTGCATCGGGCCGTATGTAAGCTCCTGTTTTGAGAATTTGTATACGAGCACGTTTCCATAGTTCGGGACATCAGACCTTGCAGCCATCCAGCCTATCATGTTCTCCTTGCCCTTGGGAGTGAACGGTATCATTAGTATGAATTCTTCCTTCTCCTCTCCCGGCAACTTCATTATGATGTAATACGGCTGCATCGTCTCCCTGGAGCCTCTGTATATCTCATCAGGCGTTACCCAGACATCCTCCTTGTTGTAGAAGACCATGGGATCCTTCATGTGGTATGTAGAGTATATGTTGGCCTGTATGCTGAACATGACCTCAGGATACCTCAGATGTGACTTGAGGTCAGCCGGCATCTCATCGAAGTTCAGGAAGACATCCGGGAACATCTTCCGGTAAGTCTGTATCAGCGGGTCTTCCTCATCGACTATGAAATATCTCACCTCACCGCTGTAAGCGTCTATCACCACCTTTACAGAGTTCCTTATGTAATTCATTCTGTCTCCTCCAAGACGAAGCGGCTGTGAATAGGGGTACATGTCCGTCGTGGTGTAGGCGTCCATTATCCAGAACAGCCTGCCTTCTGAGATGACAACATACGGATCGTAATCGTAGATGAAGAATGGTGCTATGGCCGATGCCCTCTCGCCTATGTTCCTGTTCATGAGTAATTTGCTTTCCGCTGTCAGCGAACCTGAAACCAGAAGCTCTACAGCCTTGAACTTGAACGCATATATGAGCTTGGTCAGGAATTCCGTGAGCGGAACGCCCCCTGAACCAGAGTATACCGTGTAGATGTTCTCCTCTCCGGACGGGTAGTCAAATTCCTTCGTGCTTGCCCCTGTTATCACATAATCATCGGTCTTTTCTCCGTAGTATATGCGCATCTCGTCAAGAGGGATGTATTCGGATGATGGTGGTATATCCTTCAGGTAGAACTCCGGCAGGCCCCCTGGAGTCACCTTGTCCACGGGATTCATCACAACACCGTATCCGTGCGTATAAACCAGATGGCTGTTGACCCATGTCTTGGCCTGATCCGGAAGGTCCTGCGTGTTCATCTCCCTCGCAGAGACGAGCACCTGCTTGTACGTGCCGTCTATCTGGTAGCGGTCCACGTCAACGTCATTGAACTCATAATATGTCCTGAAAAGCTGAAGCTGATCGTATGTCTGCGTCAGTGGTCTCCAGTCCCACAGCCTGATGTTGTTGACAGTAGCACTGTTGTCAGCTATGTCATCCGCTGTCAGCTTGTAAGTTACAGGGAATATGTCCTCCTGGGCATTGTCAAGCCCGTATGCGGCCAGCGTCCACTCGATGTTCTTCTCGAGATATGTCTTCTCAAGATTGAATTCATCGGGACCGACCACGAGTCCCTGAACAGCGCCGGATATCAGGATGCCTATGAATGATATCGCAAAGAAAGCCGCGATGCCGTAGACTATGAACCTCGGCTTCTTTATCCTGATGTTAGCAAGGAAAAGCAGTCCTATGATGAATGTAATTCCGGAAAGAACTGTCAGCAGCGGTATGTTCACGAATATATCCGTGTAGCCTGCTCCGAACACTGCGTCTCCCTGCGTGAGTAGGAGGCTGTACTTTGAGAGATATATGTTAGCCGATATGACAGTGAATATAAGCATGAGGAGTATACTCATCTGGGGCATGAACCTCTTCCATGAGCCTGTCCATTTCAGGTTGATACCTCCTCCCATCTGAGGAGAGAATGGATTGCCGCCGGATCCCCACTGGCCGCTGACTGTCTCGTTCTCTTCCCGGCCGCTGACCTTCAGTCCGGACGAGTAGATGATGTATGATATTCCGGAAAGTACGGCAGTTGAAATGAAGACTGACAGCAAAAAGCCTATGACCAGAGAATAGAAAGGCAACGTGAACGTAAAGAAGCCAATATCCATCCCGAACACCGGATCGGTGATGCCAAACGGCGTGAAGTTATTGAACTTGAGTACAGTCTCCCACTGGCTACTCATGGAAATCGCTGTTATAAGAGCCATTATGGCAGCGAGTATGTTCACTGCTTTTGCACCGTCCGGTTCGCTTTTCTTCTTCTTTCCGACAGCGGCTTTCCTTGCAAGCGACACATTGACAGCTGAAAACGCGAAGAATAGTATAAAAGATATCAGACCTATAGTGATAGCTGTTGACAGTATCGTAAGGAACACCGAATCATAACCAATGGCTGTGAACCACAGCCAGTCACCGAGCATACCCATGGAAGCAGAGAATACTACCATTACAGCCAGCAGCGCAACAATGACAATCTGGGAGAACTTCATACCACTTTATTGTAATCATTCTATTAATATCACGCACAGATTGTGTTCAGGACGGAAAATGTCCGGTTACACTTAAAAAATTTTGCCCACAATAAAATGATATGACAGATTATACCTCAGGCAGCTGGACTGGAAAATGCATGGACTATTTGTTCGACACGAAAGCCGGCAGGTACATAATCCTCACAGGGCTGGGACTTCTGGCTGCCACTCAGATTGCAGCTGCACAGCAGGACACACTGACCGTGAGCAATAAGAAGGGAACGAAGGAATACAGAATCCTGAATGACGGAAAAACCGTGGAAGCGCTTGAAATATACACAGGCATGAAGAAAGGGGATGTCGATGTGTTCCTGAATCAAAACGACAGAAGCGATACAATACAATATCCAAATGTGTGGAAGCCAAAAAACCAGAACGACCTTTTTTTCGCTGCGAAGGACGCTGATAAGAATAAAGACGGGATAATCACATGGGAAGAGGCAAGAACCATCTACAAGAACGCCAGAATAAACAAGCTTAATGGCGGAAACTAACGAGCGCCTGATAGTCATCCGCTGCTTCTTAACCTTTATAAAGGTTTTTCTGCACTGTCTATACTCTATGAAAAAGATTATAATCATGCTTCCGGGGTCTTCGGACTGGAAGGGAAACCTTTCAACGGACGAATACAGCCAGAGCAGGCTCCGCAGCAAGGTTAATGTGATAAACAGCGAACTGAACGGATACTCGACTGTGGTCATAAGTCCGGGGTCAGGTATATACGCGGAGACAGCCTCAAGATTCATTGACTTAGCAAAATCGGGGGTCACTCCAA
Source organism: Candidatus Aenigmatarchaeota archaeon (assembly GCA_016931255.1). Taxonomy (GTDB): domain Archaea; phylum Aenigmatarchaeota; class Aenigmatarchaeia; order QMZP01; family JAFGSV01; genus JAFGFG01. The sequence continues at coordinate 33,374 of JAFGFG010000001.1, read as the reverse complement.
GTGTATATACGCGGAGACAGCCTCAAGATTCATTGACAGGACAGGCAGGACTGGGAATAGTAATATATACATACCGGATGACGAAACGCTGAAGACCTTCAATGAGGATATTCAGGAGAAGCTTATCCCCGAGCTCGACAGACTTGTGCATGAGTTCGGCATGCTCGGCGAAAGGGCTGAGAACGCAATAGCCATACTTCCGAAGATACTTGCGAGGTATCTTAGGAAAGACACAACAACTCATGGTTTCTGATACGTTCCTGTGAACTCAGCCTGCGATATGACACTCCCGCTCATGGCCTTATAGATATCGTTCTTGACTGTGCTGTGGCCTATGTCAAGAATCCTGCTGAGCGCATATAGCTTGAAGACGTAGCGGTGCTTTCCCGAGGGCGGGCATGGCCCTCCGTATTCACTGTTTCCCCAGCTGTTCCTTCCCTGTACAGCTCCCGGAGGGACGCTGTTCTCGGGTATGACAGCAGTTGACGGGCGTATGTTGAACAGTATCCAGTGGTCCCACGTTCCCATCGGAGCGTCAGGGTCATCCAATATGAGGACAAGGCTCTTGGTACCGGAGGGAACATTCGAGATTCTCAACTCGGGATTTATGTTATCCCCATGGCACGTGTATCTGGAAGGCATGTCCCCGTTGTTCTGGAAAGCCGGGCTCGCTATATTCATGTTACTGTCTTGATATTGATTGTTAAAAAATTAATGTCCGGAATTACACATGATGGAAAGCCGGACAGCCATAAAATGAACTAAACCGGAAGCTTTCCGTATACATGATTTATGAAATCCCTGTTCACCCATGATATCTCTTCAGGATCATAGAGAAGCGGATAGCCTGAAAGCATCTCCATTGAGAACATTTCCCTGTATACACGGAGCAGTCCGGACGGTATCCTTGCGAAGCTTATCATGGGAGAATCAGTATCAATGTATTCTTCCACAACCGCGCTCTTTTCATGCTTCATCAGCGGGAGCGAGCCCCACTTGCTTATGACAGTCCCGTCTTCCTGCAGAACGCCTACATGCGTTGGCCTGAAATTCTCAAGTGGCAACGATGATTCATACACTACAATGTCCCCGGCTTTCGGAGTATCACCTTCCTTCAGCGCGTATTCATCGATAGCAAGTATGGAAAGTGATCCCAGCGCATAATCATTGCACTGGTATCCCGGAGTCGAAGGCCCTATGGCAGCAACGCTGTCCGGAAGGTTCCTGTAGACCCTCTCTGTTATGTGGCACGGCAGTCCCTTTTCACGGAGGCTGCTGGCTACGCTGCATACCGCGGTTATCTTCTTTACCTCAGCTGGGTCTATATCCAGTTTCTCGTAAAGTATATTATTCATTAAATCACTTCACACCGAGTCTTGAAAAATAAACTTCATTGCCGTAGCATAATGGAACATCACCGATATTGTGCAGAAATACCGGTCCTATGGTGAATTTTGATGCGACCATTCCGTTTGCCTGATAAACACCCGCATGTGTAAACTTGTTTTCCTTTCTGTCACGATATAATACAATATCTCCATGAACGGGATTTCCATCGTGTGCGAATATACCATCAATCGCATCGGGAATATTTTCTCTGCAGCCAAGTGCATATTCTACACATTGTTTTGCCGGGTCACTGGGAAAAAGCCTTTCCAGTATTTCTGAAGTTTCATCATAATAAGGCAATGGACTAGGGGACGACAATGTATTATCTATACACAGCCTTTTCAGTTTGTTTCCCGATATGTCAACAGGATTAATCATATACGCATTATAGATTTTAGCTTTATAAAAATATCTATTTTGACCATTAATTAGTGACAAATAAACAATTTAGAAGCTTATTAGAAAATCGCGGCAATTATAATGTATAGGTATGCGCACCGCTCTTTCATGCAGCATACCCATAAGGAAAAGATGATTCATACAAAGGCGCTCGCGCTGGCAGCTGTCCTTTTTCTAGGGGTATTCATCTCGGTGTCTGCGGAAAGCACGGAGATAACGCTTGTCGAGGCATCCGGAACCTGCATGGACTTCACTGTCACAGTGCACGCAGCGAATCTCACGGGGTGCTGGGACATCCAGGTCGATGTTCCGGGAAGGATAAGGGAAGGCGCTGGACAATGGAAATCAACGTTCTTCTATATCGACAATGTCCTGTGCGAGCCTGAATCGCAGGTATCGGCAGACATAATAATCGAGAGTATGGAAGACGTGGTTGAAGGTACTGTCAAACTGAGGCAGGGCAATACGATAATCGAGTCTCCTGTTGTCATAAACCAGGCATGTCCCGAGCCTTCTGCAGGTGTGGAAGGGTTCTGGATACCATTCGCCGCATTCGCAGTTGTGCTCATATTCGGATGGGGTCTGGCATGGTGGTGGAAAAGAGATTAGGACTCAGGGAAGAAATGACTCAGATTTCCTTTATGTATCTCTTGTCTACTGGTATGAAACCGCTTGCGCCTTCAAGCACCACAGGAATATCGTTCGGTCCCATGCTGCTGTGCGGAACTCCGCTTGTGTATATGTGGCCGCGTGAGCCTTTGTGTATCTCTATTCCAAGTCCGTATACGCTATGGGCCTCTGTTATTTCAACAGAGTGACTGGATACGTAGGCTCCCTTCTTCACGACATTGTTCTCAAAATTCATTGGGAATGACATGATAATACCTCTCACTAAGGTTAGGAGATGGTAAAGGTTATTTATAAAGTTTTTTCAGAGCCCGAAAGCTGATATTATCTCCATGCAGTCATACATACTGAAGCTTCCCAGATAATGGGTCTCGCCCATTGTTATGGAACCCCCGATTGTCTCAGTCTGGCTTCCGAAGCTGTATGTATTGTTTCCCAGGGAAGCGCACACTTCACTGTCCACGTAGTACAGCGAATAGAAATACCTGCAGACAGCTGCATCATTTCCTTCCGAGAGGCCGCATATGGAGGGATCGGCTTTTGCCTTCGACATTATCTCGGTGCACGCGCCGAATATCGGGCTTGAGTCATCGCCAATGGCTTCGGTGCATTCGGATTCCCCTATCTCTCCCGGGATTCTCCCGAAGTTGACAGTGACTTCCTGGCCGTCTGCTTTAATTACAGCTGAACTGCTGCAGTCGTCCCAGCAGTTGTAGAAGCAGTTGTGCCTGTAAACGCTGCCTGTTATATCTGAGCACACCGAATACATCTCACTCTGCCCGGCCACTGTTGCTATGCATTTCAGGTTGGTGTCCGTAATGTCTATCTCATCGCACAGTGAAAGGTTGCCATCGGCCGCAGCGAAATGAAAATAGCAGTCTCCGGCTGTATGGGAGCCGCTGTACATTCCCGGATTGGCTTCCATGAGAGAGCAGTCGCCCACGCTTTCAGGAGGCCATTCCTTCAGGGAAATGCAGCCGCTTGACAGAACAACTGCAGTTATCAGAAGCACGGGAATCATCACTCTCAAACAAACACCTTATTTATGCTTGTACGCAGTATTAAAAAATAACTTTACTCTGCGGCCTTTGTGACATTGAGGACCTTTATATAGAAATGCAGGACCTTTCCTGCGACATCGCTGTTCATGTCTATCCTTATCTCATTGTCGGTCACAGCGGCAGTTTTCGGGCCGTAGGGTGTCGTGACTGAAATGCCGTCCTCAGCAAGCCTTCTGACTGTGAAATGCGTGGCATTCACTGAAATGACGCGTACATCCCATAGAGACTCGTCATATGTGCTGCCCTCGCTGACATCCCTGGCTATCGTCACATTGTCACCGCTGACCTCAGTCACTTTTAGCGGATAGACCATGTTCTCGTCCAGGTATATCTTGCCGGCAGCAGGCTCCTCGCCGAACCTCTCAGAGAAGTCCGTAATCGCGACATCGCTGTAAAGCGTGTATGTCTGTGTGACAGGGACTATTATCAGGAGGTCATCCCTGTATGGGTATGCATCCTCAGGCTGGATATCCACGTCCACCTCATCGCCGACGCAGAGCCCGCTTACGGCGGAGTCGAATCCACCTATCATCTCCATTGACATGGAATTGAATGAAAGCGTTCCGCTGTCAAATTCAGTTCCGTCCGTGAATGTTCCCACATACTGGACTTCAACAAGGTCATTGTTCTGAACCTTCAGGGAGTCGTCGCAGACGCCCACTTCGTGGGGCCCGTTGCTGACGCAGCCTGAGACCAGCAGCACTAAAATCAGCATGAAAATGTTTTTCTTCATAGCTCATTTTTTGGTTTTAATCATTAATATTTTTAACGCTTCAGAAAAAGTCGGAAAGGTTCCCTTTTTTAGGCTTTTGAGGAAGCGGTTCGCTTCCGTGGTTTTCCCTTGCATCGGGAAGCTCGAAATCATTGGCCCTGGAAGAGCATCTGTGTGTTTTCCATGGAGAATCGCCCCAGCTGAAGTTCTCGACCTTTTCTCCGCATTTGTGGCATGTCCATACAGGCATCTGTTATATTGAATGGATGAATTAAAAAAAGAGCCTTACTTCCAGGTGAATGTGTCGTATGCATAAAGCCTGTTCTCGTCGTCCGTGAAGAACGAAATCACAACCCTTGCGGTCTTCTCGCTTGGATTTGTATCGAAGTCACTGAATGTGAGCTCAGGGAACACGAACCTTATGTCGCTCTTTCCCCACGGATTTACCGGACCCAGCTCGAAGTCTTCCTTGCTGATGTCAAAGGACTTCTTGTAGAGTTCAACGTTTCTGTTCTTCTCGCCGACCTCGTACTGCTGTATAAGAACCTCCACTGTGCCGCCGACACCTGAGCTTCTCCCACCCCTGTCAGTGACTATCATGTACGAGCGTATCTTACCACTGGAATCATCTATGTTTATATAGAACTCTTCTATCTTCACTACCTCGTTGACATAAGCCTCGAAATCCATGCATTCGTCCTTCATGCCATCATCGCTTATCATTGCGCATACATCCGGATTGAAGTCGAACTTTTTGGCATCAGCATCCGCGAAATTGAAGTAGCATGCATCTATCTCCTCCTGCGTAGGGGCGTCGCTGCATAGGTTTGCATCACCGACCTTCTCTGCAAGGTTTGCATAGCACATCTTCCTGAATTCCCTGTTCTTTATTTCATAGCACCATGCAGGAGCAATGCTCTCAATGGCGAGTGCTATGTAACTGTCTTCGTAGCATGAAATGAGTTCGTCGTATTCCGAGTACTCGGCTGTGCAGTTGTCAGTTATCTCGTCGCATATGCCACGGTTGCATATGCCGTCATCGCCGCACTTCATTCCGGAACCCGGAACGCTCATGCACTCGAAGCCGGTCTTGGCGTCGCAGAAATCCGCAGTGCACGGATCGCCGTCATCGCATGAATCCGGGCATGTGTTCTGGTCCAGTATGCCGTCAGTATTTCCTGTGTCAACGACATTCCCTGTCTGCGTGCATCCTGAGACCATGAGAATGAACATTATTCCGAACACGAAAACAAGAGATTTTCCCATTGATTTATCTATTGTTGAAAAGTTTTAAATATGGAAATCATTCCGAAAGACTTTTGCGGATTTCAGAAGAGCGCTGGTTCGCCCCTGAGTAGCCGGCAGTCTGTATCTTCAGCGAGGCTATGCCGAAATGCCTTGACAGTGGTCCCTGTATTATGTCAACGTTAGTTATTCTGTTGAAAGGAACTATGCCTGTGTTTTTGAACCACACCCCGCGCCTCCAGACGATTTCAGTGTCAGTTATCCTGTATATTATGCTGCGGTAGTACTTCGGAAGCCAGTAGATCACGAAGAGCACTCCTGCGAAAAATGGCGTCCCTATGAGAACGGAAACATACCACGGAGCGAACAGGAAGACCGGGAATATCCATATAAGCACGCCGAAGAAAATGCCTCCGAAAAAATACACGTAAAGCAGGCTCCTGAACTGCGGGGCCGGGCTGAAATCCTGACCGGTTTTGACTGGAACCTTAGCCATGATTATTCTTGCATCCAGTGCTTAAAAATCAGCTGAACACCAGCTCCCTCGGGTCCCTGCCTGAGAATCCCGAGACAACGGCATCTCTGTACGCAGGGTCAGCTGTCACCTGGAAAATGTACTTCATGTCCGACTGCCTGTCAGCCCAGTTGATTTCATCACTGAAGACGTCCTCGAATTTACTGATTTTATTGTCATGGCCGAGCATGAGCCCGCCTTTGTCTCTCGGTGATATGTGAGATGCTATCATGCCGGGAGAGAGTATAAGTGTTCCATAAGGTATGCCGAAGCTGTCAGCAAGCTCCCTTTCCTTTCTTTCAGTGTTCTCAAAGTCCCACAGAATCTTTTCAGTGTCAACATCGCCTATTGCATATGTCGGAAATTCATGGCCAGTATCGGTGTGCCCGTTCTTTTTGAAGCCAAGGACTGTGTCATATGTCTCCTTCCGGCCAATCATCCATATTATGTTCCTTACAACCGGGTTCCCGCTTTCAGCGAGCCTGCTGTACAGTTCATCATCTGTCATTCCAAGGAGGCTCTTTTCATCACTGCCGCTGAGTTCTGAGAGAGCTGCTCTCTCAGCCATCGCCCTCGCTTTTATGGTTTCAGGATTGAAGTAGACATCATTGCGGAGCTTCTCCCAGAGACGGATGTAGTCGGAAACTGCATCTGCCGCACGCATGGATACGCAGTACTGCTTTCCACTGTCAGTGTCAACGAGTAGAGCATCATGGAGTATTTTCATGCTGTTTTTACCAAACCCCTTTATGCCTGCATAAAAGGCGTCCCTGTACATGTAGTCCAGCTTGTCCGTGCCGAAAATGGTCGATATGGCATGCGAGAGATAATGTCCGTTCTTTGCTATGGCTTCGATTACTTTTTCAGGGTCTGAAACACCGCTTATAGCATCGCTCATCTTCCTGACATTCTCAGCAGAGACGTTGTTGTTTTTCTCTCCTGTTATGCACTCCATGACATGGGAAAGTGCGGAGTGCCCTGTATCATGTATGAGGCTCGCTACCTTTAGTATCTCAGCGTCTTCCTCGCCGAGGCCAAGTATATCAGCAGAAATCGAAGCCATATAGAATGTCCCGAGGGAATGCTCTAACCTGTCGTGAGTGAACATGGGATATACAAAATCAGCGAAAGGAACCTGCTGTACATCCTTAAGCCGCTGCATCTCCGGTCTCTCGATGATAGCAGCATACCTGCTCATGTCAAGGTCTGACCTGCCGCCGGGAACATGTATGGTGTAATTATGCTTTCCGCTCATTCTATCAATACAATTTCTTCATTGCAAAATTTTAAAAGGGTTTAATAACAGAGCGACAAAACTTATTATGGAAGAAAAACCGTCTGCGCCGTCAGAGGTGAAGCCCGATGAAAAGCCTCCCGAGAAGCCGAAAGCGAAGTTCTACATGAACAAGGACGCAATAAACAGTCTTCCTTTAGGTTGGTTTGAAGGAAGGATATACGTCATCTATACGAAGGAGAAGGCGGAAGCGGCAGCCGAAAACCTGCTCAGGCACGACATGCTTGGTTTCGACACGGAGACCAAGCCCGTGTTCAGGAAGGGGCAAAAGCAGAATCCAATTGCATTAATTCAGCTCTCTACTGAAACAACAGCCTACCTTTTCAGGGTAAATGAGATGGGCATGACTCCCGGACTGAAGAAAGTCCTTGAAAGTCCGAATATAATCAAGATTGGCCAGGCCATGAAGCATGAGCTGCTGACAATGAAGAAGGAGCTTGGCGTGAATGGAAGGGGATTCGTGGACCTTCTTGATGTAGCTCATAATGTAGACACAGATCCGAAGAGCGTGAAGGGTCTAGCCGCGCTCTTCCTCGGCATAAAGATATCCAAGAGGATGCAGGTCACCAACTGGGAGCGGGAAAGGCTTTCTGAGAAGCAGCTGAGGTACGCGGCCACGGACGCGTGGGCATGCCTCGAGATACTCAAGGAACTCAGGAAGAGAAGGCTCGTGCACTCTGTGAGCACGAAAAAACACAGATGAACTGTTTATAAAACTTTCTGTGAACGTTTTTTTCAGGTAACCGTTATGTCATATCTGGCTCCAATCAGGATGAAGACGCAGTATACATTCAACGTGAAGGCGCTGACAGATTCCATGATAATAGACGGAAGGCTAAGGATTCTTGAAAGCGAAGACATTCAGAAGGCGCTTGCGCATCTTGAAAAGGACAGCTACCGCAACAGGGCAGGATATTCAATGAGTCAGGCAGTGAACAACATATGTCAGGAGAATGACGTTCCCGTATACGCGCGCAGCGCATTCCTTGATGAGGTCGAGAGATACCAGGACGCCTGCATAGTCGAGGGGAAGGAAGTATACCCATCCAAGAATGTCCTGATAACATGGCTCGCCAAGTACCATTCCAGTGACATCACAGCAAGGGCGCCCGGTGAAAAGAGGGCTGACGCTTACAGGCGAATAAAGCATGAAATGAAGAAGAAGTATACCGGAAACTCATCCCACCAGAAGGCGAAGCTCATAAATGAATACGAGAGCAGAATCGCTCAGCTTAACATGAAGAAAGAGACGGAAAGAGACGGAAAGTTACTGGGAGATGCAGGTCCTGTGGGAGATAAGCGTGTTGTGCCACGAAGAGTGTCATTCACCCCACAGCTGAGTTTAGAGTTCTAAGCTGAAAACTGTTTTTATTCTAAGCTAGGCATATTATTATCATGAAAGCCCAGGCAGCATTCGAATACATGCTTATGGCCGTCCTAGTGCTCGCATTCGTCACTCCTCTCTGGATTTACATGGTTTCCATAAACACTGATGCTTCAGACGAGCTCACGCTTGCGTATGCCAAGAATGCGGTGAACAGCATAACATCAGGCGCAGACCTCGTTTACTCGCAGGGGCCTCCCGCGAAGATAAAGGTAAGCATAAACGTGCCTGACGGCGTGCTGGCAGCCAACCTCACGAACCATACGGCATTCTTCAGGATAAACCATTACAACGGAGTAACGCATATATATTCACTGTCCAAGGCCAGGCTTAACGGAACCATTCCCACGAGAAAGGGCACATATTTAATGGAGATAAGGGCGGTTGACAATGCAGAATTCGACATCGACGTGCAGCGGGCGACGTAAGGCCCAGAGCGCTTTTGAGTTCATATTCATATTCGGCCTGTTCCTCAGCGCACTTATTGTGGGGATGTGGACCTATTTCATAAAGACCAATGAGGTCTCAAGGTACAACTTTGAGCTCGGAATAAACGAGCTGATGGCTGTTGTTTCCGAGAAGATAAACACCGTATGGATAGAAGGAAAGGGGTTCAGCACCAACATAACGATTCCCGAAACACTCTCAAGTATGTATTATGAAATAAATATCACATCCAACTATGTGATACTTACAACAGGAGGGGAAAGGTATATACAGACGATGATAACCAAAAATGTCACAGGCAGCCTGAAGAAGGGAGTAAACACACTCTATAACAGGGGTGGATACATAGAAATCATATAAGTCACTGGAAGAATTTAACCATAAGAAAGTCGTCCAGATACTCGCCGTTCCTTTCAGTATGCCTTTTCAGGACAGCCTCGACCTCGAAACCCCATTTCCTGAAGAACTTCACCGCCCTGCTGTTGTCCGAATTGACTACCATCTCAATCCTCTTGAACCTGCTCGTGTATTTCAGCTTCTGGAGGATGTACTCCATCATCTCTGCTCCCACGCCATTGCTCTTCATGCCGGGCCTGACCACGACAGGCCCTATGTAGGCTATGTGCTTCTCCTGTCCTATTTTCCTTACGCATGTTATGAAGCCGACCACAGTTCTGCGCCTCTCGCAGACGAAGCTGTATTTTCTGGTCAGCATCTTCTTCCATTTGGACCTGAATGTATTCCTGTCTATTGGATCATAGTAAAGAAATCGGTTTGTGCTTCTGCTGAAATACATCTCCTCTACGGCCGAATAGTCCCTTTCTTCTGCTTTCCTTATCAAACCAATATACACCTGTGCGGGTGGTTGCAATCATTTACTCGCACAGTATGAACTTCATTCGGGGGCTTTTATGTTTTTCTCTTCCGGAGAATCTATTTTTAACCTAATGAAAGGAAAATGTTCTTATGAAATTCATAGTCCGCCACAAAGAGGAGCACTGGCTTGAGCTGAAGAAGCAGGTCATACGGTTCCTTGAGGAGAATGGCGCGGAATGGACTGAGAAAATCTGGAAAGCGGATTTCGCGCTCAGCATAGGCGGGGACGGAACGCTCATGCGCGACCATTACAAGCTCAGATGCCCTGTACTCGGGATAAATCCCGGGAGCAGTATCGGATACTATCTTCGGGCTGACAAGGACAACTATCAGAACAGGCTCCTGTCTCTGATTCATGGGAAAGAGGGAAAAGACTATTTCATTTACGGCCTGATGAGACTTGAGTCATCGGTGAACAGCAGGAAAATGGATGCGCTTGCACTTAACGACGTCCTCATAAGCCCGGTGTATGTGAGAAGAATGCTTGAGACCAAGCTGAAGACAAGCAGCGGAACATCACTGGAAAGGAACTCCGGAATCATAGTGTACACACCGACAGGCTCGCATGCATTCGCGCATTCAGCAGGGGCTGAAAAAATCCATTACAGCAGCAACGCGCTCGGTGTCACTGCCCTGGCGCCTTACTCAGGCACATTGAAAAAGAGAGAGATAAACTCAGAGAAGGAATCCGTCAGCATCGAGTGCCTTAATGACGTGGCTGAGATATGCATAGACGGAAGCGAGACGAACATCCTTGGGATTTCGAAAGGCGATGTTGTCGAAGTCCGCAAAAGCGCAGACCCCCTCAGGCTCGTCGGGTTCAGCAGGAAGTTCAGCTAATTATTTATTCTGGGATGACAATTATACTTATGCCGGGTTTCACCAAGTACTTTAAGAGAGAATACTACAGGAAAATCGAGAAGAGATTTGAGATAAGCCCGATTATATACTGCTGGTGGTTCAACTTCGCTGTTGCCATAGTTGTCTTCATGACCGCATGGTTTATGACGCTTGACCCCATAATGACTGTATTCTATACGATGTCGGCGTGGACAGTGACGCTCACGATAAGCATAATATACTGGCTCGCATGGATACAGAAAAAGATAAAGAAGGACAATGGTGTCAGGATTGTGGCGTCATCTGCTGTGATAATAATGTTCCTGATAGCGCTCATCTTCCTCCTGAAGACATTCGCGATGCTGAAAGAAGTGACGCTTTACTTCGTCTAGCGGTACGCTGGGCAACAATATAAGCCGAGTTCGTCAATTCTTAAATATGGTGAGATATGCCCATGCCACGATGATTTTTTTTATTCTCATATTCCTTCCTGCTTCGTCATATGCATCCGGGTCCATGACAATGGTCCAGAAGGGCATCACAGGAAGCATAGTCTCTGAAAAGCTGGCAATCGCTGACATTGACGGCAATGGGGAAGACTCCGTGATAATGGGTACAACAACAGGCCTCTTCATAATAGACGGGAAAGGAATGCTGGATATGTACATCCAGACATCTTCGTCTGTGAATACGCTGACGCTCATTGATGACATTACGGGCGACGGACGGGGTGATATAGTTCTCGGAACAGCTGACATATACTTCCCGAATGTGCAGTGCTATGACACTTCCACAGGGGAAAAGATGTGGGAATTCTCGCCCAGGACAGAGGTATACGACAGCTTCATATTATGGACGATGAAGCAGACAGCTGTCTTCGACATGATTACAGTGAATGACATGAACGGTGACGGAACCACTGACATAGCTGTTTCTGCTGGTTATGTACTCTACGCGCTTGACGGGAAGACAGGTGACGTGCTGTGGAGCTTCGGGAGCACTGACAACATATGGGACGTGGATGTATCAGGTGACTATGCAATCGCAGGAGACCAGAACGGCTATGTATACGCTTTCAGTATGAATGGAGAGAAGATTTGGGAAACGCTTGTGTCTGATACTTACACAGTAAGGAATCCCAATACAAACTCAGAGGTGGGAAAGGTCACGCGCTCCGTATGGGATATTGTGCCTCTGAAAGTCGGTGGAAAGGATGCTGTGGCTGTGAGCGCGGAAGACGGATACGTGCATCTTCTTGACTTGGAAACAGGAAAAATTATCTGGGAAACCGGTATAATAGAATACGTGGACACGCTGCTTTACAGCTACTACGGTGATAACCCCATGCCCACATCCATAGTGAGCTACAACTTCCTCAACATGAGGATAGGAAGTGTCAGCGACATAACCGGAGACGGGGATGATGACATAGCAGTCTATACGTATCCGGGCAGGAGGAACGGCGACTACAAGGGAGCTGTCGAGGGAATATACATGCTCGCATCAGATGACGGCAGGCTTCTGTGGAAGAATGAGAATGCGGACCTTGCTTACTCAGCGGGTCCTGTGACACTTGGTGTTGGAGAAGAATACATTGCGCTTCCCCAGGGAAAGAGCTCCGGCAAGCAGAAGATAAAGCTCATAAAGGCTTCTGACGGGACAGCTTACGAGACAATTGGCATAAACACGACATCGCAGGGAAGGCCCGGACGCGTGATAGTATCGGATGCCGGGTCCGGGAAATTCGTAATCACATCAGGTTCTGATGACATAACAATGGTCAGGTACCCTGAAAAGGTACTGTGGAGCTTCCCGAGGATAACGGATGTGTCCGTCATCAGGTCGGACTTCACCGGAGACGAAACCACGGACATCCTTGTGAGGTCGAGGGAAGGAGCTGACCAGGAAAATGCATTTGATGCCGGGCAGACGAGGATAATGTTCGTGATAGACGGAGCCACCAGGGAAGTGGCATGGTCATATGAGATGCCTTCGGAAATGTTCATCAGAACAGGCGGCCTTTCCGGGCTGATTGTGGTGCCGCGGAGTGACGGAAAGAGTGACCTTGCGGCATATGTTCAGGAGTACGGAGACTGGAACAAGGGTGACATGTACGGCGAGAACAGCAGGATACTCAGGTTCAGCGGGAAGACCGGAAGCATTTTAATGAACACATCTGCAGCCGAAGCTGTCTATTACGGTGCATACAACAGCATAATGACTGTTCCCGGACTGATAAACGAGACGTTCGAATACAAGGTGGCGACAGAGTGGGAAATCGACGGAAGGAATCCTGAAAACGTTCCGACAAGCAAACAGGCGGAATTCTACGTAGAGGTTAACAGGCAGATAAAGGACTTCAGAGAAATGGCTGATGGGTACCGCATCAAGAAAAGGATAGAGTGGCTCGACCTTATATCAGACCAGAGTAGTGATGACCTGCCGGATTTCCTGATATCGTCATGGGACGATGTATTCATCAAGGACGGCGTCACCGGCGAGGACATCTGGAACCGCACCAACAGGGAATATTACTACACGAATCCGTTCACAGGGGACATGGATTACAGTGATATCGTGGTCAACTGGACAGAGAGCGACAGGGGAAAATTCATTGCTGTCGGGGATGCCAACGGGGACGGTGCCGATGAACTTGTACTCGCCACATGGGACAGCCTGACATTTCTCCATTCATCATCCGGGCCTCTTAATTATGAGATATCGAGCACAGAAACGTTTGCTCAGGGTTTCAATAAAGACTGTGTGACTAAGACCGTGGATATAAACGGCAACGGAGCGAAGGACATCGTCTATGAGAAGTATCAGAAGGATGCTCCGTCAATGTTCGTGTTCGCTGACGGGAGGAACGGATACATCATACTCGAGGCGGAAAAAAGCGGAACATCAGCAGAAATATCAGGCTACGACTTCAACGGCAATGGTTTCAATGACTTCATAACATTCAGCCTTTGGACAGACGGAGGCGGACCGAAGCTTGAGGTCATAGACGGAAGAAGCAATGATATCATATGGAGCTATGACATAGACGAGGGATGGATGCTCAGGGACATGTTCGGCTACTCCACGGTTATGCCTGCAGCGCCTGCCGGGGATATGAACGGGGACGGTGTGACTGACATAGCGCTTGTGAGATCTCAGGCATGGCAGCCGGGATGCGAGATAATGATATACGACGTGAAGAACGGCGAGAAGATATCGGATATAGTCATCGAAGACATTGATAACACCAGAAGCGATTCCAGCAGGTGGATGCCCGGTATAAAGGCCAGTCTGCTTTCGGATGTGACAGGTGACAGTATAGATGAGTTGGGCATAATAGCGCTCGTGGGTGATTCCGGACAGAAGCAGGTGAAGATGTACATCATCGACATAGCCAACGGGGAAATAGTATCAGATTTCAGCACAATAGGCACAGAGATGATAGACATCGAAGGTGAGAGTGTCGGTATAGTCGGGTCATCCGGCAACATATATTTCCTCGACATAACCCGGAACCTGAGGATAACATCACCTGTCACGGGAAGCGTGACCGGTTCCCCACTGAAGATAGAATGGTCCGGAGATACGGAATCCATTACAACTGTGATGGTGGACGGGAGCAGGGTGGTGATGACTGATGATAGCAGCGCGGAATTCGAGATGCCCAGCGGAGACCATAAGGTGAGCGTCTACTCGTCCGACAGGTACGGCAAGGGCACTTATGATACAATAGACGTGACAGTCGAGAAGGACAGCTCAAGCGTACTGTTCGTAACCATAGCTGTGGTAATGCTGATTGTCCTCCTGTTTTCATCAAAGCTCATGGCGGTGATAAAGAGATGACCGAATACATAATAGAGACTGAAAACCTGACGAAGAACTTCGGGGACCTCATTGCAGTCAACGGGCTGAGCATAAAGGTGAAGAAAGGCACGATACACGGTTTCATAGGGCCTAACGGGGCAGGAAAGAGCACGACCATGAAGATGCTGATAGGCGCTCTCAATCCGTCCTCAGGAAGCGGTACGATAAACGGCCATCCCATAGGGTCTCTGGAATCCAGGAAATCATTCGGGTTCTCAGCTGAGCATCCGCATTTCTATGAAAGCATGACAGCCCATGATTATCTCGTATACATAGGAAGGGTGAGCGGTATTGGAAGGCAGAAGGCTGCTGAAAGGTCCGCTGAGCTCCTGAAATGGCTTGACCTGGGGGAGTTCACCGACAAGAAGGTCGGTGGTTTCAGCGCAGGGATGAGGCAGAAGATGAGCCTTGCCCAGGCCATGATACACGAGCCCGAGATGCTCATACTGGACGAGCCGACAGCCAACCTCGACCCTGCGGGAAGGCTCGGCATAATAAAAAAGCTGAGGGAGATGTCCAGAGAGAAGAAGATGACAGTTTTCATATCCAGCCATATACTATCAGAGCTGGAGAAGATGGTCGACGAGGTCACCATAATAAGCCATGGAAAGGTCGTGACCGAAAGCGGTATCAAGGCACTTGAAAGCAAGTATGCCGGGAATGAATATCTTCTGAAGACATCCGATGCCGACAGTGTCATGAAGAGCCTTCAGGAAAGGAAGTTCGTGCACAAGGTCTGGAAGGACGAGACAGGCACGATGCATATAGTGTCAAGCGGCGATGAGTCCGCTTTCAGGAAGAGTATTGTAAAGGTGATTGCTGCCGGCGATGCAGAACTGGAGGCATTCGGGATGGCCACAGGAGACCTTGAGCAGGTATTCATGAAGCTTGTGGGAGAGAGTGACCAAAAGATGGAGAAAGTGAAAGGGGGATTCCACCTGAAGCTTCCATTCTTCAGCAGGAAGGAGGAAAAGAAATGAGGATGCATGCCATAGTCCTGAAGACGCTGACGGACCTCTTCAGCGTCAGAAGAAGCATTCTGTTCCTTATAGTGGTACTTATCCTCCCGGTGATAGGGTCGGGCATATTCAATGAAAGTATGCAGATATCGTCCATGTCTCTGGCCATGCAGGATCAGACAGTCCTCGGATTTTTCATAATTATTTCGTTCCTGTGGATAGTGGGAATACCTGTTGTTCTTATGGCGGGGATAACGTGCGGTGACTTCATCTCTAAAGAGGACCAGGACGGGACACTGCTGATGCTGGTGAGCAAGCCCATAAGGCGGTACGAGATAGTCATAGGCAAGTTCGCTGCCTTCATGATAAGCTCCATCATACTTGAGATTACATCGATACTTGCGTCAGCGCTAATATTCTCATCATCCCTTGGCATTGATGTCTACACGTTCAATAACATAATCAGCCTTGTGCCCAGCCTTTTGGCTTATTCCATATTCGTGGCGTTCATCTTTGGCACCATGGCGACCGCGCTCTCATCAATGTTCAGGAGCAGGATAAAGACCATAATGATAGTGGTAGGTCTGACCATGCTTATATTCTTCGGTTTCATGATAGCCAGAGGATGGCTCGGCAGCAACTATGAAAGCATGGGCTTCAACTACATGGATGTCAACTATCATCTCGGCAATGCGTACATATTCTTCCTGGATGCATCCGGATACAGAATGGCACCGCTGTATCAGGGCATGCTGGGCATGTTCACAGGCACATACGACATATCAAACCCCGGAAGCCTTTATGACATAGACATAGGTGCAATGCCTCCGGAAATAGCCCCAAAGAATTACACAACACCTCTGCAGTCGATGCTGATATGGTCGGGCATATCCGTAGCGATGATGGCGCTGGGACTCTTGCTTTTCGAAAGAAGGGACATAAGCTAGAGCGTCTTCTCAAGTGTCTCCATGCTGAATCTGGTTGAGGCGCAGCCGTTCTTTATCAGTGGAACGCTCTGTATGGCAAGCCCTGAGCCTTCAAGGAGGCGCGTTCCGAGCTTTATCTCCTCCGTGCATGCGACACCCACGAGCCCGTCGTAGTTCTTCCTTGCCAGCGCTCTCCTTATGCCGGAACCGCCCGGTAGAACGTAGACATCATAACCCTTCTTCGCTGCAATCTTCGTCGCCTGGTTGACAAGGCAGTCAGGTGAGCATCCCATGCATATGTACGATGGTTTTTCCGGGTCGAACTTCGCCTTACAGCGCGAATCCATGTATTTCCTTGAGCAGTGGGGAAGAAGCAGCGCCCGCTGCTTTGAATTGTCAAACGCCTCTCTCTGCGAGATGTTCTTCACATGCGTGTCTATGAGGTCCTCGATTATGGTTATGGTGTCAGACATCGGAAGTCCTGTGACCTTCTCCAGGCTGAACTTCTCGACAAGGTACTTGGCTGTGCTTCCTATCTTCTCGTGGACCTTTCTCCTGTCAGAAAATCTGGCGATGTCTTTGAAAACATTCTGTGATATCTTCGTAAGGTCGAAATTGAAGCTGTAGGCCATGAGAAAATATGCGTGATTTAATTTATAAGTGGTTCAGCATAATTAACTTTTATGAGGAAAATTATTCCGCTTTCATTCGTTTTCATTCTTCTTACATCAGGCTGTCTTTCAGTAAGCCCTGAGGCACTGATTGCTTCAAGCCCGATAGTGCAGGATTTCCTCGCTGATTACCCAAATGCTGACATCAAGGCCACGTACTACAGCGCAGCTGAGACAGCAGGCATTCTCGATGAGATAAGGGCAGACTGCGAAAAGGATACTGTGACAGCAAAGGATTTCTACAAGGTGACGATAACAGACACTGACAGCGGACTTTCGCTTACTGCATGGGTAGACTGGAACAATCAGATTATAGAATGCGCTGCCAAGAAGGGCACATCAGGGGACAAGTTAGAAAGCTATGACAAGGAGACCATGGAAGGCAAGAAGAACTACGAGTATGTATACAAGTGCTACGAAGGGCATGTTTACAAGTTCGACAAGGAAGGAAACAAGTTGGACAAGTACCAGTACTGCGAGAACGGATGCGCTGACGGAAAGTGCATCGGCGAAGGAAGCGGCGAATACGCGAAGAAGTGCTACGAAGGGCATGTTTACAAGTTCGACCTGAACGGGAAGAACCTCGGGAAGGTCGAGTACTGCAGCTATGGCTGTGAGGAAGGGGAATGCATCGAGAAAGTCATAGGCGAATGCAACGAGACAGACGGCGGATGGAACATTTACGAAAAGGGTGTATGCGAAGTCGGAGACCAGAAGCTTGAGGACCACTGCAATGACGATGGCTCATTGACAGAGAAGTACTGCGAAGGCAAGGAAATAAAGTGGAAGAGCACTGAATGTCCTGCTGGATACGTCTGCAAGGACGCCGCATGTGTAGCTGCAGAAGCAGAAGAAATTTGTGAAAGTCACACATATACAGTCTGCCATGACGGACATGTCTACTGGGTAGATTCATGCGGAAATGTACAAGAGAAGAAGGAATACTGCGAGAATGGCTGTGAGGAAGGGGAATGCAAGGCTTCTGTTATTCCGGAAGCAGAACTTGTCTGCTGTGAATCATACGGATTTGGAGCGGAGATGGTAAAATGCTGTGAAATTTATAATTTGACGGCACCTGAAGACTGCGCTGTGGATGTTGATTTCGTAGGCGGCGGGAAAAACATAGTTGATGATTCATACTGCGAAAACCTCACTTAGCAAAACATCGCAGTTCTTAATTCTCTTAACCAATTAATACCAGAAAGCACAAATAATCAAACAGTGAACTAAAGTGATATTCGAAATTATCGTGCTTGTGGTGCTTATAGCGCTTTCAGGGTTGTTCTCAGGCGCGGAAATCGCGCTTTTCTCGCTCAGCAACATCAAGGTGAGGAAGCTGATAAAGGAGCGCAGGAGCGGCGCGAAGACTTTACGGAACCTCAAAGCTAACCCCCACAGGATGCTCGTGACCATACTGATAGGAAACAACGTGGTCAACATAGCGGCTGCAGGACTTGCCACCATAATGTTCACAGAAATATTTGGTTCATCTGGTGTCGGGATAGCAACAGGAGTAATGACATTCCTTGTGCTTGTGTTCGGCGAGATAACACCCAAGTCGTTCTTCCATCAGAATGCCGAAAGTATGTCTCTTCTGGTCGCCAGGCCTGTATACATACTCACATACGTCCTGTGGCCGGTGATAATCATCATAGAGATGATAAGCCGTGGGCTGCTTAGGACAGTCGGTGTGAAAAAGAAGAAGGACGACATAACAGAGGAGGAGCTGATAGCAGCGCTCGCGCTGAGCGCGGAGGCGGGTGTCATAGACAGGGACGAGGAAGAGATGATGCAGAATGTCATTGACTTCGCTGACAGCAAGGTCAAGGAAGCTTACAGATCGATAAAGAAGGTTGTCATGATAAACACCGGAAAGAGCATAATGGACGTGATAACGCTTATGCTTGAGACCAAGTACAGCCGTATACCTGTTTATGACAGGGACTCAAAGAGGGTGGTGGGAGTCGTCAACCTCAGGGGCATACTTCCTTACATAAAGAACAAGAAATTCGATGCCGTCATAGACGACATCGTGGAGCCTATAATATACGTGAACGACAGCGACATGATGGACGATGCATTCGACAAGATGAAGATGCACAGCACTCACATGGCGGTTGTCAGGGACTCCAAGAAGAACATAAAGGGAATAGTCACCATGGAAGACCTGCTTGAAGAGATTGTGGGCGAGATATACGACGAGCCTGACAGGAGAAGGGTAAGGCTCCAGCACATAGACAACAAGACAGCCATTGTCAGGGGAGATATGCTGCTGACAGAGCTTCAGCAGAAGATAGGAATACCTTTCAGGGGCAAGTTCGCGACTGTATCAGAGCTCGTGTCATCCAGATTTGAAGGCAGGCCTAAGAAAGGCAGGCAGATAAAAATGAAGAATTTCACCCTGACTGTGCTGGATGTTGGCAAAAAAGACCCATCTGTAGTGAAAAGGGTGAAGATAGTCAAGAGGCGCGGAAAGATTTTGAAGAAATAGCTACTTCTTCGGAGGCTCTACTATCTTGAATTTGGTTATCATGAGATAGATATACATCGTTCCCCGTATTGCAACGTATATTATCAGGGCGTTAATCAGGAGCGCGAGAATGTTGAAGTATGTGTAACCGACGCCTTCCTGCCACTGTATGTATATGAACGGGAACCCGAAGGTGTTCCAGTCCGCGTAGTCCGGGATTGTGTACCCGAATACATTGACAGCCTGGAGAAGCATGAAGACAATGAGGAAAAACGCCCAGAACTTCCTCCCGGACTCCATTATGCTTTTGACTGTCTTCTCGAGCCAGTCAGACCTGAGCATCACACGTAGCCTGTATGTGTCCATAATTATCTTGTGCATGACCTCAACTTAAAAGTTATGGACTGACCGGGATTTGAACCCGGAGCCTCTCGCATGCGAAGCGAGCAATCTACCGTTGATCTATCAGCCCATGCAGCATTTGTTGATTGTGCATTAGATTTTAAATCGTTTTTAAAACTTTTCATGCTATTCATGTTCAATGTCATTGACAGACCAGGCCGAAATGAGAGAAATGTCCGGAAGACCGAAGATAAGGGCATACAATCCGAGATTTCACGGTGACGGAAAATGGTGCGATTACAGGACTGGTCACTGCACGAATACCGACTCCTGTAGTGACTGTCAAGTCTATCTCTCTGTCATGGAAGTGAGAAAAGCAATGGATGACCTCAGGGGCGATTAGGCTCAGCATACTGCTGAAACTTTTTAACAGGCTCTTTCTATAATATGAATGGTCTGGGAGATGTTCACGATTGAGCACCTTGTGGAGGCATTCTGGCTTGTATTGCCGGCATACGCTGCAAATGGATTGGTTCCGTTGTTCAGGGGGAAGCACAGGGTAGACTTCGGGAAAAAATTCTTCGACGGCAAGCCGCTGCTTGGGCCCGGAAAGACCATTGAAGGCTTCGTGTTCGGCCCGATTGTGGGAGCTGTAATAGCAACAATAATGATGTTCGCTTTTCCTTATCTTCCCTGGGAGCTTGCGGAGAACCCGATAGCTCCGGCGGCAATGACGCCGCTGCTTGGAGTGCTTCTCGGACTCGGCGCAATGTCAGGCGATTCAGCAGGCTCATTCATCAAGAGGCGGCTGAACATGAAGCGCGGCCAGGCTGCTCCTGTAATAGACCAGCTGGATTTCCTGTTCGGCGCACTGCTTTTCGCATCAGCTGTCATAATGATAGACACCAGCTGGATTCTGATGCTTGCGATAATAACCCCGGGAATACATCTGTTCGCATCATTTATTGGCTTCAGTCTAAAGGTGAAAAGAGAGCCGTGGTAACCAGTCATAGCTTCTCTATGACATTAAGAACTTCTCTGGATATATCTTCCCGTGATTTGGTCCCATCGATTATGAACCACCTGCCGAATACATTGTCCTTGGCCATCTTCTCGTAGGATACGTTCACCTGTCCGAGGAAGGCAATGTCAGCCTCATTCCTGTCAAGCTTTCCGTGCTCGTTCATTTTTCTCTTCGCAGATTCCTCGGGAGTAATCTTCAGAAAGAACACAATGTCCGGCTTTGGGATGCCGAAATCCTCAGCGAACCTGAGAGAGGCATCCTGCCTGAAGCCGCGGATGCCCTGATAGACTATGGTTGAAAGGAAGTAGCGGTCGCATATGACTGTCCTGCCTTCGTTCAGCCATGCGCTGATTTTCTCCTTGTCCTTGACCATGTCTCCTGCGTAAAGTACAAACTGCATTTCTGCTGACAATTCCTGCTTCCTGTCCAGAAAAAGCCGGATGAGCCTGCCCAGTTCTCCATCATAGTCGGGATATTCAATCCTCTCAGCAGGCAATCCTTTTTTGCTGAATGCCTTCAGGAGGCTCTTCGATTGGGTCTCAGTTCCCGACCCGTCAATTCCCTCGAAGACTATCAGCTTTCCCTTCATTATGATCCGTGTTCTTTTAACAGTTCAATTATTTTCGGCACCATTTCCTCCGGGCCTGCCGTGGGCTTGAAATCAACCAGTATGCCCTTCTCACGGTAGTAGTCTATAAGAGGTGATGTCTGCTTGTTGTAAGCAGCCAGTCTCTCCTTTATGACTTCCTCCTTGTCATCCGCCCTTTGGTAGAGTTCACCGCCGCACTTGTCGCACTTGCCTTCTTCCTTAGGTGGCATCGGAGGCATCTTTATGCCTTCCCTGTCAATTGATGCGACATTGTAAAGGTCGCCGCAGTTCCTGCATACCCTTCTGGCGGATATTTTCTCGATGAGAATGTCTTCTGGAAGGGCGATGTTCAGCACCATGTCTATCTTCGCGATTCCGTCGAGAGCCTCTGCTTGCGGTATCGTCCTTGGGAATCCGTCGAGTATGAAACCCTTTCTGGCGTCATCTCTGGTGATTCTCTTCTTAAGGACCTCTATGACAACGTCATCGGATACGAGGCCGCCGGCCTCCATTATTCCCTTGACCTTGTTGCCAAGCTCAGAGCCGCTCTTTACCTCGGCCCTGAATATGTCGCCTGTTGAAACCTGCGGTATGCCGAGCTGCGGTCCCGCTCTGGAAGCGTATGTACCTTTGCCTACGCCGGGAGGTCCAAGGAAAACAAATTGCATTGCCATGCTCATCCCTTCCTCATCTTGTCTTCAATAGCAGCCTGCGCAGCGGCAAGCCTTGCGATGGGCACCCTATATGGTGAGCAGGAGACTTCATTCAAGCCTATCCTGTGGCAGAACTTGACTGATTCAGGTTCTCCGCCGTGCTCGCCGCAGATGCCTATTTCTATGTGTGGCTTCACCTTCCGTGCGCTTTCAACGCATATCTGCATCAGCTTGCCGATTCCTGCCTGGTCTATTGACTGGAACGGATCCATGCTGTATATGCCCTTCTCAACGTATATCTTCAGGAACTTGCCTGCATCGTCTCTTGAGAATCCGCAGCCCATCTGCGTGAGGTCATTCGTACCGAAGGACATGAAGTCAGCTTCCTTCGCTATCTCATCAGCTGTGAGAGCAGCCCTCGGAACCTCTATCATTGTGCCTATCTTGTACTTTATTTCCTTGACGTCAAGCTCCTTCGCCACGTTCTCGATGATTTCCTTTATCATGGCGAATTCCCTGACTGTTCCGATAAGCGGAACCTCGATGTATGGAATGGGTATATGTCCCTCTTTCTTGGACTCTATCGCAGCTTCGAAGATTGCCCGTGCCTGCATCTCGTTTATCTCAGGGTACTTGACTCCAAGCCTGCAACCCCTGAATCCGAGCATGGGATTGAACTCCTTGAGCCCCTCCATTGTGTCCTTTATCTTCTGGGCAGGCACTCCTATCTCCTTCGCCACTTCAGCTATGTCTTTCTCCTCGTGGGGAAGGAATTCGTGAAGCGGAGGGTCAAGAAGACGGATTACTATGGGCTTTCCGCTCATGACCTTGAAGAGCCCCTTGAAGTCCTTCTTCTGCATCGGCTGTATCTTCCTGAGAGCAGCTTTCCTGTCCTCAAGCGTCTCTGCTAGAATCATCTCCCTCATGGCCATGATCCTTTCAGGCTTGAAGAACATGTGTTCTGTCCTGCACAGACCTATTCCCTCGGCACCGAAGTCCTTGGCTTTCTGAGCGTCATGCGGCGTGTCAGCATTTGTCTTGACCGAAAGCTTTTTCCTTGCGTCAACCCATTTCATGAGGATTGCGAAGTTACCGCCTATCTCCGGCTCCACAAGTCCGAGCGCACCTCTGTACACTTCACCTGTTGAACCGTCAAGGCTTATGACATCGCCGTTCTTTATGGTCAGTTCGCCTGCCCTGAACTCCTTTGCCTTTTCATTAACCTTTATTGCATCACATCCTGCAACGCAGCACTTGCCCATTCCCCTTGCGACAACAGCAGCGTGGGAGGTCATTCCGCCTCTTGCTGTGAGTATTCCCTCAGCAGCATCCATGCCTTCGATGTCTTCAGGGCTTGTCTCGGTTCGGACAAGCACAAGCTTCTCTTTCGGATTCTTCTCTTTTATGGAAGTGGCCTCCTCAGCAGTGAATACCACCTTGCCGACAGCAGCTCCCGGTGATGCCGGAAGCCCCTTGGCGATTGAAGTCTCTTTAGCCTTTGCCTTGGGGTCAAGCTGCTTGTGAAGAAGCTGGTCAAGCTGTTCGGCCTTCATCTTCATGATGGCCTGATCTTCAGTGAGAAGCTTTTCTTTCACCATGTCGACGGCGACCTTAACAGCCGCAGCTGCAGTCCTCTTCCCGTCTCTGGTCTGGAGAATGTACATCTTATCTTTCTCTATTGTGAATTCAAAATCCTGCATGTCCTTGTAGTTCTTTTCAAGTATCCTGCGCATGTCCTGAAGCTCCTTGTACGACTTCGGTTTTTCCTTTGCCATGTCATCGAAGTGCTTCGGGGTCCTGATGCCTGCAACGACATCCTCGCCCTGCGCATTCATCAGGTATTCTCCGTAAAGGACGTTCTCGCCGGTTGCCGGGTTCCTTGTGAATCCCACGCCCGTGCCTGACTCCCATCCGAGGTTTCCGAATACCATTGACTGGATATTCACGGCAGTGCCAAGGTCGTCCGGTATGCCATTAAGCCTCCTGTAGACCTTTGCCCTCTTTCCGTCCCATGAGTTGAAAACCGCATCAACAGCCATCTTCAGCTGTTCCATCGGTTCCTGAGGGAAGAGCTTTCCTGCGCTCTCCTTTACAACAATCTTGTATTCACTCACAACTTTTCTGAGCTCGTCCACTGAAAGGTCAGTATCCTGACGTCCTGATTTGACCTTCTCAAGTGCGTGCTCGAAGCTTGAATGCTCGACGCCCATAACGACATCGCCGAACATCTGGATGAATCTCCTGTATGAGTCCCATGCGAATCTGGCATCGCCGGACTGCTTCGCAAGTCCTTCGACAGCCTTGTCATTAAGTCCGAGATTGAGGACAGTGTCCATCATGCCGGGCATTGAAACAGCAGCACCGGAACGGACAGAAACGAGAAGCGGATTCTCATTGTCACCGAACCTCTTGCTCATCTTCTTCTCAAGTGTTGAAACATTTTTCTCTATTTCAGAAAGCAGCCCTGCCGGCCACTTCTTTGTCTTGTTTACATTTATACAGACTTTTGCAGTGATTGTGAAACCCGGAGGAACTGGAAGACCTATCTTTGTCATGCTTCCGAGGTTCGCGCCCTTTCCGCCAAGAAGCTTCTTGTCCTTCGTGTCACCTTCACCAAAAAAGTATACCATTTTTTCTGACATACGAATACCTACCTTATTTTTTTACTCAACATAACTCAGCATAGCTTAGAGTAAGCTATCCACGGCTAAGATAGTATTAATTAATGAAGGATTATTTAAAGGATTGCCTCATCTGAAATATAACATCTTTTTATTGCACAGAAACAAGCACTAGTTGTGTAATCATGCCTAGGTTCTTCAAAAGGGTTTCTAAGAAGGCCGGACTCTCTCCGGGGACTCTCGTCCATGTGGGGAAACAGAAAATAGAAAAGCCTGTCATAACAGTGATAAGCTACTCAGAAAAGCACTTCGAAAAGAGGGTCGCAGGAAGCGTCTCCGAAGCCGTCTCGGCGATAAAGCCGGGAAAGACCGTCTGGATAAATATAGACGGCCTCCACGAGGTCGGTGTCATAGAAGAGATTGGGAAGAAACTCGGCATCCACCTCCTCGTACTTGAGGATGTGGTGAACACCGCACAGAGGCCTAAATTCGAGGATTTCGACAAATATATGTTCTTCGTGCTGAAAATGCTGAATTTTGACCAGGAAAGCGGCACAACAAAATCGGAGCAGATAAGCATTATCCTTGGCAAGAGCTCCGTTATAACGTTTCAGGAAAGGCCGGGAGACATTTTCGACGCGCTGAGAAACAGGATAGAAAAAGGAAAAGGAAGGATAAGAAAATCAGGCGCCGATTATCTGGCATACGCGCTCATGGATGCTGTAGTGGACGGCTACTTCTCGGTACTCGAGAGCTTCGGGGACAAGATAGAGGGGAAGGAAACAGGGCTTGTCGAAAACCCGAAGTCTGAAGAACTGCAGGAGATACACAGTCTAAAGAGGGAAATGCTTTTCCTCAGGAAGTCTGTCTGGCCGCTCAGGGAGGTCATAAGCGGACTGGAACGGAGCGGGTCAAGACTGATAAGCAGCAAGACACGCCTGTACATACGCGACCTTTACGACCACACCGTCCAGGTCATCGATACAGTGGAGACATTCAGGGACATGGCATCGGGACTGCTCGACCTCTACCTTTCCAGCCTGAGCAACAAGATGAATCAGGTCATGAAAGTGCTTACGATAATAGCCACGATATTCATGCCGCTAAGCTTCTTTGCAGGGCTTTATGGAATGAATTTCAACACAGACTTTCCGCTGAACATGCCGGAGCTGAACTGGGAATACGGATATCCTGCGCTTCTGCTCTTCCTTATCGTGATATCGCTGCTCATGGTCTTCTACTTCAGGAAGAAGAACTGGTTATAAGACCAAATTTAAATTACGTTCTCAATCTTATCTCATGGGAGACATATCCAGGCAGTTCAGGCACCTGATGTGGTACGTGTTCGCAGGCTCGTCAGGCGGCATGGAAAGGATACGCATAGCAGGGCTTCTGAGGGATATGCCTTCAGGCACGAGGAAGATAAGCGAAAAGCTGGAGATGGAGCCGTCGGCAGTGCTCAATCACGTAAATATACTCATGGACAACGGCATGGTGGAGCTCGGCGGAAAGAAGGACGACAGCATGTTCTTCCTCTCGGGAGCATTTGAGAATGAAATCTCAACATTCAGCGAGATACTGGAAAGGCTGGGACTGAACCCGAAGAAGAAAGACATAGACTGGAAAGATTTCGAAAAGAGCTATGACACGCCGACGATATGGAGCGACAGCGACTAGCTCACTTTCTCGTTGTATTCACAAGGAATATGAGACCCGTCATCTGAAGGATGTTCAGCACCAGATTATGCATGGATACTTCATCTAATAATGTGTAATCCACCCCTGAAAGTATCCTGAAAAATATGGCAAATACATTTTGTGCAAAAAGTATGACAGCGAAAAGAAGCAGACTTCCTGTGAATCCAGACTTTATCTTCCTGTAGCCCCTGAAGTAGAAGTGTATCAGGAATCCCAGAAGCGCGATATTGACCAGCCGTATCAGGAGCGCGAGATGTATTGGTTCAAGTGCCATTAAATCACAAATAATAGTTGATTTTGGAGTATATATTCTTTTTTCGAATTATTTTAATTCCCTGCGGTAATTAACATTTGTGAGAACTAAAACCGTTCCCCTTGGCACTATACGCATCAGAGTGAAAGACCTGAAGCCTTATGAGAAGACCAGAACCGGCTGGAGGCTGTCAAAACGCAGTTTCCCTGACGCAATGCACGTCATCGAGCTTTTCAGGGCGCACAGCAACCTCAGGGCGCTGATGGATGCAAGGGATATCGACTTTCTCAAAGGCCAGCTTTTACTTGGCGGCAGGACACAGGGCGCACGGATAGCAGTTCTCCCTGACGGAAGAAAGGTCGACAAGGCCTACTCGCTCTTCGCTGAGCATCTCACCGTCCATGACGAGGAATCGAACGACCACTGGGACGTTCTGTTCAGGAATCCGGGAGGCACCTATGCTTACGTTTACACGCTGGACAAGAAGGACATGTCCGTGAAGAGAAAATATGCAGAAGTCGATGAATTCGAGAAGCTGTATCCGACGATTGAAGCCAATGTGGCAAGAGCGCTTATGGATTCATCGGATGAGATGGCTGTTCCCATGTACACGCTGCTGAAGACGCACATGAGGGTAGGCAATGAGATGTACTACAGGGTGCACGGGACCAAAGGGCTGACGACGCTGAAAAAGAAAGACATGAAACTGAAAGGCCATTCAGTGACATTCAGCTACCTTTCAAAGGGGGGTGTACCGAGGGAGTTCACGGAGGACTTCCCTGCTGTGTATATGCTTCGGATGAAGAAATTGCTGTCACAAAAGAAGCCGTCGGATTTCGTGTTCGTCAGCGATACCGGCCATCCGCTGTCAGACAGGCACTTCAAGCTCGCATTCGCCAGATACTGCGGACATCCATTTTATCCGCACATAGTGCGCTCTTACTACGCCACCAAGAAGGCGAAGGAGTTCCTTTCGATGCACAAGAGAGTGCGAAAGGAGGAACTGCTTGAATTCTACAGGTTCCTTGCGTCAAAGCTTGGCCACAAGCGGTTCGTCAAGAAAGAGAACGAATGGAAGGAAAGCTACAACGTGACAATACACCACTACGTTAAGCCGGAAGTCCTGAGCAGGCTGAACGCGCTTGCCGTGGACAGCCGCAGATAACTGCTTAATTAGCTATATTATGCAAATGATGTTATGACGTTAAAGGACGACATAGCCGACCTTCTGGGAAGCAAGTTCGGGAAGGAAACAGCGAAGCTCGTGGAGAAGAACTATTCCGACAAAAATCCGCAGGAGATTTACGATGTCGCCGAGCACATGCTGTCCGCTTTCATGGGCAAGAAAGCAGCGGACGCCACGCTCGAAAAATTATTAAGCAAGTACGGCAAATTAAATATAAAGAAGGCTAAAGGTGCGAATTGATGATGAACGACCGGAAGAAGATTATTCTGATAGCGCTTTATGCGATAATGATAGTTGCAATTCACATCATGCATCCTGGTGATGCGGAATTCTACTGGAATCTCACGACCGCGGTGAACATAGTGACTGCGATTATACCCATATTCATTGGTCTGGTTGCAATCAGGCACTTCGGCATCTCATCGCTTCAGGGAAAGAGCATACTTTTCATAGTTCTCATGATTATATCATGGCTCGTTGCGGATGTCATCTGGACGCTGAGCGGAGACGCCCTTGTATCAGCTGCTGATATTTTCTATCTGGCGGGATACCCATTGCTCATGATCGCAATTGTCTACGGCATAATGATAATAGACCCCGACATCCTAACGGAGAAGAAAAAGATACTGATGCTGTCCCTCATCAGTGTCATTCTCGTGGCAGCCTACTTCAGTTTCTTCACCTTCTCATGGGACCCTGAGATTACGTTCCTAGAAAATGTGCTTGTTGGGGGTTACGTTGTCGCTGACATACTGATTATCATACCCACTCTTTTCCTCATAAGCAACGTGCTGTCAGGCACATTCAGCAAGCCGTGGTTATTCATAGCCGCAGCCAATTTGCTTAACCTGGTCGGAGACATAATCTACAACATTAATTACGAGACATATGCAGGCGGAGACCCGCTGGACCTCACATGGTACATAGCATACCTGCTTTACGGTGCGGCATTCATAGTTATGATACATGAGACAGGAAAGATAACATCAGCGCTGAAAAAATAGACATGCACATCCTACGAAAGCCTTGTCTCCTTCTTCCGGAGAACGGAAAAATCATATTCTTTCTTGTCTCTCCATATCACAGATATCGCAGCAGGAAACAGAAGGGCGGCAAGGAAGCTCCACAGGAGGTTGCCCTGCATGAATGAAGGGGAAGCGCTTCCAAACAATGCCCCGATTATGCTTGCAGACCAGTCTTCTGTCGGGAACCAGACGAGCCCTGCCAGAAGTCCGATAACGGAGCTTACGGCTCCGGCAGTTCCCGAGTATCTCTTCTGGTAGAAGCCGTAAACCACAGGAAACAGCACAGCCACGCAAACTAGGTCCGCGACCAGGAAAAGGTAGAGGACGCTGTATCCTTCGGATGCCACGAACATTCCGAAGACAGCAAGAGCGACTGTTATCCATTTCGCGAATCGCAGTATCTTCTTATGGTCAGATTTTGGCCTTATCCTGACGAAATCAACTGTCAGTATGCTCACAATACCGTTGAGCAGCGTGTCCATGCTGCTCATCACAAGGGCTGTTGCAAGGACCATTGTCACCACTATCAGCCATTCAGGCGTATTCGCGATAAGGAATGCGAATAACGCAACGGATGGCTCTGACGCGGCTTCAGTGCCTATTGCGAAGAACCCAAACAGGCCTGCGAGCAGTATTACCGGGAATATCACAATGCCTGCAAGTGCAAAGCCTTTCTTCGTGGTGCTCTCGTCTTTTCCGGCGTATATCCTCTGCCACCATCCCTGATTGAAGAACTCCGCTCCTATGACTGCTATTATCAGCGTAATCCCGAATTCAAGGCCATACGCGCTGAAACCGAAAAGCTCAGGGGCTTCTGTAACCACTGTGTCAAATACTGAAAGCCCTCCCATGAAGGCAAGGCTTCCCACGAATATGACAGCGAAGAGCGGTACTATCACCAGTGTCTGTACCTTGTCCGTGAATACGGATGCCCTGAACCCGCCTATTGCGGTATAAGCAAGCACGCCGAAACCGACAACTACCGCCGTGATTGCGAGAGGTATCCCGAATACGAGGTTAGCGGCAAGCGCTATGCCTGTCATCTCCGCTGCGAGCGATATTATCATGTAGAATATGCTGAACATGAGCACAAGCCCGTACATGCGCTTCCCGAACCTGTGAAGCACAAATTCAGTGAGCGTATGCCCTTTGGGCATCAGCCTTCGGAGGCGTATGCCCAGCACAGTGAAGACCCACAGTGACAGGAGGCTTCCGGCAGCGTATCCTATGAGCGCAAGAAGCCCTGTTGTGACCCCTGTTTCTGCCGGACCGAAAAGTATCCACGAACCCAGTCCTGAAGCGAACAGCGTTGTGACAAGCGCGGCTGTCCCGAGGGAATTCTTTGAGCCGACGAAATCCTCAGCACCTATATTCTTCTTTCTGGTGTACAGAAGCCCTATCATCGCGAATGTGACCGCAGTTGCAATGAAAATAACAAGCCCGTAATCCATTTCATCCATCCCTCGATTTTATAACTATTATTTTGCCTGAAGTGACACTTATTTTCGCACTGTCTCCGTTCATCTCATTGCATACTCCCATCCATCCGGAATGCACATCCTTGTTTTTCAGTTCCCATCTGAGTCCTTCATAGGCCAGCCCGCTGACTTCAGAGACAGCAATCACAGAGACAATGTCACCCTTCCTGCCGTGAATTTCAATGGAATCGTTGACACTGTAAACTTCATTGTTTTCGTCTATTATCATGATATCCGACTCGGAATCAGCCAGTGACAATACGTTTCCGATGGTATGGTCAAGCCTCTCGCCAGTTGCACCGATGACTGTTATATTTTCCGGTCTGAGTGATTCAGCCAGCCTGATTGCCAGCTGTAGGTCTGTCTTATCCTGGTCTTTGTCTTCAATTATTTTGGACGCACTGAACTTCTTTTTCGCCTCTGCAGTTATGGAGTCCATGTCACCGATTATGTAGTCAGGTATTATGCCGAGTTTTATGCAGTTGTCAGCGCCGCCGTCAGCGGCAATAACCTTCCCGCAGCCTTCTATCATAGGTTTGTACCATTCAGTATTCTTTATGCACCCGTTGGCGACAATGAGTATTTTCATTACAACAATTTGGTTTGCCGGATATAAACCATTTTGGTGATGCATAAAAAATGCTGCCATTACCGAATTTGCATCTTTACGGTAATTCTTGTTATGAGTGATAATACTTATTTATGGGAGAAAAATATAATTCTTAAGTGATTCAATGACAAAGACTGACGAAAATATCAGGGAAGCATTTTCAGGAGAGAGCCAAGCAAGGAATAAATACGATTATTTTGCCAGGGTCGCTGAAAAGGAAGGCTACCACTACATAGCCAAGATATTCAGGGAGACTGCACTCAACGAGATGCAGCACGCAAAGGATGAGCTCAAGCTACTTAAAGGCATAAGCGACACGAAAGCCAACCTGAAGGAAGCCATAGCAGGAGAGGATTACGAAACCACGAAGATGTATCCCGGTTTCGCCGAACAGGCTGCGAAAGACGGAAACAGCCAGGCAGCTGCCCTTTTCAGGATGGTCGCAAAGGTGGAGGCTCATCACAGGGAGAGGTATAAGAAGCTTCTTGAGATGGTTGAAAAAGGCACCGTATACAAGAGGGATGAGCCCATCGAATGGAAATGCTCGAAATGCGGCTATGTCCACAGCGGGAAAGAACCTCCGGAAAAATGCCCGTCGTGCAGGCACCCGAGGGAATATTTCGAGCCAAAATCGCTTAGCTTCTGAGTAAGTTATTTTTATTTGTCCTATACCAAGACAATGTATGAAAACAGTTATTCTCAGCCACGCCGACTGCGTGTGACAAGTTGTCCGTCTCACTCGGAACAAAAGTCCTAGTTTATTCTTGGTGTCTGCTGTATAAATTAATTCGACATGTTTAAACGCGATAGATACCGCTTATAAAACTTTCTGTCCAAGTTTAAATTCTATGGACCAGATGAAGGCTTCAAGATACAATTTGTTTGTAAATCATGAGAACCGCCCAACCATAGTCTACAATACATTTTCCGGAGCAATCGCAAGAGGAAATGAAAATTTCGTCACAGCCTTGCGAGAAGGTAATATTGATTTGCTTGAGGATTCTGGAATCTCGGATGCCCTCTCAAGACAGGGTATTCTCGTACCTGATAATTTCGATGAATTTCAGAAATACAGAGACATACATAATCGGTGGAAGTCTGGGAGCGAGCTCGCCGAGTTCAACATGCTGATTACATATGACTGCAATTTCGCCTGTCCGTATTGTTATGAGGGTCGTGGCGAGACTGGTCAGAAAATACACGGATACAGGTCGATGAGCCCGGAGATGATTGAGACCTTCAAGCGGTTTGTCAAGCGGACGGTCAATGACAGGGGCTCGAAAGCAATGGAACTTGTCCTTTATGGTGGCGAGCCTATGCTCATGGAAAACGAATGTAAGAAAACCACAGACGAACTCGCGAACTGGGCGGAAAAAAGTAATGTTGATTTCAGCCTTCATATGCTTTCAAACGGCTCTCTGATTAGCAGGGACTTCATCAGGTGGGCAAACGATTATGGGATGCGCCTTCAAGTTCCTGTCGATGGCGACCGTGACCAGCATAACAAGATACGTTTCTATAAAGATGACAAGAGCGGTTCATTCGATGGCATCACTGACGGTGTGCTCTCTTATACAGCGGGAACTGATGTGGAGACCCATATCAGGATAAGCCTCACCGATGAGACATATCCAACCATGGAGAACATGCTTGACCAACTCGCAGGTAAGGGTCTCACCCATATCTATCCAGACTTCTGCTATATAACGGCATTCACGGAAGCCTGCGATGCCTATAAGACCCATGTCATTCCAGACTCCAAGCTTTTCAAGGTCATGCCTAAGCTTTGGCGTGAGGCTCACAAACGGGGATTCCCACTCGAAATCAGACCGTTCCCGCAGGCTCTCCCATGTTCCAGCGTTGCTGATGGCTCTTACATTGTTGACCCATTCGGTAAAGTCTACAAGTGTTGGGAATTGGTAGGACTTGACGAGCATGTAGTGGGAAATCTAAATCCTGACGGCTCGATGGAGAAGACATCAGTCTATGCCGATGTCCTTGAACGTGACCCGACAAGAATCGAAAAGTGCGCCAGCCACATCTATCTTCCTTCATGCGCAGGCGGGTGTGTCTGCAAGGCTTCTTGGCAGCACGGCACATACCATGCCTCTGGATGCGGGACTGAAAACTTTTTAATCCCTGACAAATTAAGAGTATTTACAGAGACAAATGAACCACTGAAGAATCCAGTCTTGGGCGACGGAAAAATCGAAATGC
>JAFGFG010000006.1 GCA_016931255.1 Candidatus Aenigmatarchaeota archaeon | reverse complement strand
ACGTAGGCGTACTTGCCGGAGACGTAGACGGAGTCGGGGCCGTCGAGGTAGGTGGAGTCGCTGTAGTTGCCGACATAAGTCGGGCTTACGGGGTTGGAGACGTCGATGACTGTGAGGCCGTCTAAATTCTCTGAGGTGACGTAGGCATACCTGCCGGAGACGTAGACGGAGAAGGTGGTGAAGAGGTAGGTGGAATTCGAGAAGTTCCCTGCGAACTCTGGGTTCCCGGCGGTCTGGAGGAAGCTGCCGTTGACATGCAATTCAGCTTCAGGATTTGAAGCACCTATTCCAACAGCAGTCGAATTCGCGAAGAGGAAGTTCGAGACGTTTAGCGCCAGGTCGGCAGCGCTCACCTCGAGCTTGTAGGTGGGATTGGTGGTTCCTATGCCGGCACTGCCTTCGATGTATGTATTTCCTGTATCAGCACCAATCGAGAATACTTTTGATGCGTCGGATGTTCTGAATGCATACTCGACGTTGGAGAGGTCGAAATAGAGGCCGTAGTCTTCATCAGCTGAATATCTGAAAGCATATCTATTGCCGGCAACTAAGTAGTCTGCTGTTCCTACTAAACTAAGGTCACCATCGGAATCAATCCTCGCATAGTTGGTCCCGTCGCCGATTCTGGCTTCTCCCCTGACATCAAGTACAACTTCAGGACTCATTGTTCCTATTCCAACCCTTCCGGTACCGATGTCAACTACAAGTCCGTTCGTTCCAACAGTGAGATTGTTGGTTACATTCAGCCGGTCGCTGACAACGAAACTGCCGCCTGTTGTCTGCGTCTCTGCTGAAGTGTTCAGGAAATATGATGCCTGGTATGAGCCAAGATATTCCGAGCGGTTGCTCCTAAAGGCCGTGCCTGCATCGGTCATGTTCATCCTTGGCGACATCTCGCCGTCGCTGTTGACGTTTATGCCGACATAGTAATCCGCATCGAATGGCAGGTCAACCCCTGTAAGAGTTGCAGTATAAAGTCCGTTTGTGTCGACCGTGAGGTTCGTGAAGTTCTTCTCATAGAGGCTTGCCCCTCCGGACAGCTGGCTGTAGATGTTGAACGAGAAATTGTATTTGCCTGAAAGGATTTCATTGGAGCTGTCCCTGAGCTGTCCCTGTATGGTGAGCCTGTCGAATGACGCTGCGCTGGCACCTGAAATGAGCAGTGCCACTGCAAAGACAGTAATCAGAAAGAGTGGTATGAATCTCGCTGAAGTATCCCTTTTCGGCATGGAGAAGATGTTCCTCGGATTAATCCTAGAGAAAAGACCGGCTTTTTCCTCCTTTCTTCCAACGTAAAGGTTTCTCACTTTCCCGTTTTTGTCACGTATACTCCTGTATACGTATGGTCCGTAAATCTTCCCGTTTCTCCGTATATACCTTACGTACGCCATAGAATACCGCTCGCGTGCAACTTAACCGTTAATATAGTATTATCCGTGAAAGGATAAAAATGTGACGCAGAAAACATGTAAAAATAGGTGTAATGTAAAAACGTTGGATGCTGCCGGTTTCAGTCTTCAACTCTGGGTGCCAGTACAAACCTCAGGCTTATCCTGTCCACATCCGCAAAACCAAGGCGCATCGGGTAATCCGTGCCGAATTCCAGCGTGGCGTTCTCGGATATCTTCGCAGCCTTTATCATCTTCTTCAGGTACTCAATCGGATACCTTGACCTGACCTCGTCTGCTGCCTCAAGGTTTATCAGCCCTTCCTCGCCTTTCCTGAGCTCAAGCTCTGTTGAGGATGTATCGCCTTTAGTGGTTATCCTGAATACATTCGGGGATGCCTGAATGACAAGAGAATCCGAGATTATCTCAGCGTCAGCTATGCTGTCTTCAAGGACATCCGACCTGAGCTCCACCTTTCCTGTGAACTTCAGCTGGTCTATGGGCGGGTTCTCCGTCTTGATTTCCAGAAGCGAAAGCTTGAACTTTCGCTTGCCCTTTCCCTCAAGGTTTATGGAAACGCGGTTGTCCTTTCCTGACTGTATTATGACCTTGTCCGTGGACTTTATCCTCTTGATGACATCAACAAGGGATGACATGTTTATGCCTATCTCTTCCTCGCCCTCTGCCTGAAACTCATCGAAAGCAGAACTCGGTATCTTCAGGTCAACAACAGCCACCATTGTCCTGTCAGGACAAAGAAGCGACAGACCATTCTGGTTTACCTTGAAAATACCCTCGTCTATTATTTCTGCGATTATAGGTATACTCTTCTTGAGAATATCCCCGTTATTCATTACAACCCTGAACATATTCATACCTCCAAAATCACTATAACTGCTGTATGGAACTCTCCCAGAGCCCGCTTACCTTCTTCCAGAGCTCTATGTCAGCTCCTGAAAAATCCTGAACAGCCTCACCCTGTATTTCGAACCCGGATTCCATTGGAACTGTCCTGCCGAAGACCCTGACAAGCTGACCTGAAGCTGAAGAAGGCGCATCATCGAATGTGACGTTTATCTTCCCTGTCCCGTCATCAACAGCTATCAGGCCGGGTTCCGAACTGACAACTGTGCCCACTATGCATACCCGTGTATCATCAGGCTTTATGTCTGAAATCCTTCTTTCCCTTGCAGCTATTCTCTGGGGTGATGACATAAGAAGTTAATACGTCCAAGCTTTAAAAAACTGCTTCAGTGAGCTACCTTTTTACGAATTTCACCGCAAGCTTTATGACGAAGAACACTGCGCAGAAATACATGGCTGTGAATATCATGCTCTCCAGTGATGACAGTATCACTGCAATTGTTCCGAGCGTGAGCCCGAAAAGCCAGCTGTATATGAATGTCTGCCTTCCGTAGGGAAATAGCGAGTCCATTGTGTTGATGATTCCTATGATGAATGCCGCAAGTGGGACTATCCAGCTGGTCTGCATGAAGAGCCACACTACCAGCGCTCCTGCTATGAGGCCGCCGGAAGCGGCACCATCCAGTATGTCCCTTCTCCTGTGGGTCTTTCCGAAAGCCGGCATGATTCACATTAGCCCGATGGATTAAAATTCTTTCCGAGCTGCTTTATGTCGACATACTCCTTCTTCAGGTATTCGAGGTTCGTGCCTATCTCAAGCCAGGACCATGCCCATATTATCGCCTCGAAAGACCTCACGAGGTCGCCTTTCTCAAGAAAATGTGCTGAATCGCTCACATACGCCTTTATGTTAGTCAGGAACTCGCGTCCCTTGCTGCCGTAGGACTCTATGTTCTCAAGCTCTGTTCTCATCTTCTTTGACCATTTGTCGATTTCCCTTCTGAGCGATTCCTCTGTTTTCATAATTTTCCCTTTTAAATTATCACTGCAAAGATAAAATATGTTTGGACTGGAAGAAAACATAACCGGCATGGTTCAGGATCCTGCTCTGGTTGTGTTCCTCGTGCTGTTTTTCGTTTTCATACTGCTCGCATACAAGGTGGTGAAGATACTTGTCAGGGCGCTGATTATATCAGCAATCGCCGGTGTGTTCCCTGTGTTCTCCAACATGTTCTTCGGCACGGCCTTCCCAATAACAATAGACAGCATGCTGTGGTTCGCGATGACAGGCGCTGAGATATACTTCGTCTACCACATACTCGTGAGCATAGGCACAATAGCGGAATTCGTCATGAAGCCGTTCAGCAAAGGCAAGATGAAAAAGGTTGAGAAAGTTATAATAGTTGAAAAGAAGAAGGATAATGATGAAAAAGGAAAAGAAAGTTAATGAAAATGTCATGAAAATCCCCAAGATTCCGAAGATAGTTGTAACGGAAAGTTCCGGTTTCAAGGCTGTCTATGCAAGCGGGGTCTTCGGCGGGCTTGACCCCAATGACGGGAGGATGATATTCTTCCTTGACAGGATAAAGCCCAAGATAAAGAAAGCATCGAAGGCTGTCATGGAACTTGACAAGGTGGAGAGGGAGCTTCAGGTTGAGGTCCATATGTCCCCTGCTCAGTTCGTCTCTGTGTCCAAGTGGATGTCAGGCCACGCTGAGAAGTTCCAGAAGGCATTCAAAGGGAAGAAAAAGAGCAATGAATCAGCATCATACATCGGCTAAATCTCTTCAGCATCTTTCGCATTCAGAACAGTCACTCCGAAGAGTTTCTGGTCATCGTACATCCTGGGGCACGCAGTATTCACTATCACTTCTAGTCCCATTCCCATTATCTTCTCAGGGGTGAGCATGTCAGCGGTTATTATAATGACATCCTTCCCGGCGGATTTCAAGAACTTTCCTATCCGCACAGCTGATGAATGGTCCATCTGTCCGGGCTTGGCTGAGACAAAGACTGCGAACCTTTTCTTTCCACGTGCACTCTCTATTCTCATAAGCCTTTTCACTTCGTTCTTCTCAGTCTCCGGTTCTATCCGGCTGAACAGGTTGTTCTCAGCATCTATGTAGAAGACTGTCTTCCCTTCTGTATTCAGCAGACCATCTGAATGGAATTTTCCCGAGCCTATGAAAAGGAAGCACTCGACATCCTTGGCGACTTTGCGTGCTGATGAATAATCGCACCCGAGAACCTGTCCGGGAGACAGCCTGCCTGCGCTCCCGATGAAAGCCTTCTTTCCGGCTTCATCAAGGAACATCTTTGCGATTTTCAGCGAGTTGATGAACTGGACACTTGCAAGCAGTCCTATCTTTCGGAACTTTATCTTCTCTATATTGTTTACCAGTATATCAGTAGGATTGAAGTCCGAAGACCATTCATCATAAATCACCGGAACTGCTGTCTTCAAACCGAAGTCGCTGTGACCTATATGCAGAATCGCATCGCAGCCGAGCATTTTTGCCTCCCGGTCACGGATGTCGCAAGCACCGAAGCATGGCTCAACACTTGAGAAGACTTCATATCCTTCCTTCTCGAGAATACTTACTATGTCAGGTATCCTCATCTTCAGACCCTCAGGTACCTGAAGCATTATGCGCTTCGCTTTTGTGTTCTTCAGTTCTTCAAGACTTTCCCTGCTGACCATATATACATTATAAAAACTATTTGTAAACTTTTTTTCTGTGTTCAAAACAGTTTATTATTATCCTCCCATTATCAATTCTGTATATTATTCTGAAAGGTTTTATCATCAATCTTCGGTGACCTTTAAGTTCATATCTTAAAGGTTTGCCTGATTCAGGAAGAATGGATACTTTCTTGATAGCTTTTATTATCTTTTCTCGCATTCCATTGTCTTTGATACGCTTGAAATCCTTTTTGAATTCTTCTGAAAATAAAATTTCCATTAATATCATCCATAATTATCGAACAGTCATGACATCAATAAATCGTCTATTTCCTTAACAGACATTTTACTGTCGGCTCTCACCACTCTTCCTTCTTCTATTTCTCTCTCGCTACTTTCTATCCTGCTTATAAGACTTATTTCTTCCATTAGCATACCCTCTTTTATTGGTTTCAGCAGTATCTCACCTTCGTCGTTGAACACAAGGAACTTTGTCCTTGGTTTTATTTTTGCATCCTTTCTTATTTCCGCGGGTATGACTATCTGCCCGTTCTGGGACATTCTAGTTATTGATATTTCCATTCGCATCACCTTTTAATTATACAATTTATTTTAATATTAAAATATATGCTTATAAAACTATGGGATTCGATGATAGACGTTTTCCGGTATGTCCATTTAAAAACCCGGTGGCGACAAAGAGTTAGAATATGGTTAATGGTAACTGCAAGCCCATGAAATCCAATCTTTCGGGATTTCACGCACTCACAGCAAAAGAGAAGCTTGATGCACTGAGGGAATTCGCGGACATAACGGATGAAGAGGCAGCGATTCTCAGGAAGACCGGCGCTCTTGACATCAGTAAAGCGGAGATGATGATAGAGAACGTCATAGGCACAACTGAGTATCCGATAGGCGTTGCCACCAATTTTCTGATAAACGGAAGGGATTACCTTATTCCAATGGCACTTGAGGAGCCGAGTGTCGTGGCAGCTGCATCATATGCGGCCAAGCTTGCCAGGGCAATGGGGGGATTCACAGCAACAAGCGACGAGCCCGTAATGATAGGCCAGATACAGCTTGTGAAGATAAAGAACGCAGCTGATGCCAAGAAGAAGATAAAGGGGAACAAGGAGCAGATATTCGACATAGCCAACAAGTGCGATTCCGTTCTTGTCAAGTTCGGTGGAGGTGTCAGGGATGTCGAGGTCAGGGAAATCGAAACAAGCCGCGGAGTCATGATAGTCGTCCATCTCATAGTCGATGTGAGGGACGCCATGGGCGCCAATGCTGTCAATACGATGTGCGAAAGGGTTGCTCCCTTCCTTGAGGAAGTGACAGGCGGCGAGGCGAGGCTGAGGATAATATCCAACCTTGCTGACAAAAGGCTTGCACGCTCGAAAGCCGTATGGAGTAAAGACCAGCTCGGCGAGGATGCAATCGAGAAGATCCTTGACGCATACGAGCTTGCGGCGAATGACCAGTACAGGTGCACAACCCACAACAAGGGAGCAATGAACGGGATAGACGCTGTTGTGCTCGCGACTGCTAATGATTTCAGGGCTGTGGAGGCAGGAGCCCATTCCTTTGCTTCAAGAAACGGCAGGTACGAGCCTCTCAGCAAGTTCCACAAGGATGAGGAAGGAAACCTTGTCGGGGAGATTGAACTTCCGCTGGCACTGGGGCTTGTCGGAGGCGCGACCAGAACGCATCCTGTAGCCCAGATAGCTGTCAAGCTTATGGGTGTCAAGAGCACCAAGGAATTCGCAGAGGTGGTCGCATCAGTCGGCCTGGCCCAGAACTTCGCCGCGCTGAGGGCTCTTGCAACTGAAGGAATTCAGGCCGGGCACATGAAACTTCACGCACGGAACATCGCAGTCATAGGCGGTGCCGAGACAGAGGAGATAGACGCTGTTGTAAAAAAGATGATTGCGAAGAAGAACATATCGGTAAGCAGTGCAAAGGAAATTCTCGAGGAAATGAGGAAATGAATTCTGGCGGGATATCAAAGCACGCTTGCTATCGGTTTTGATGTTTTTGACGAGGACTAAAGCCAAGAATATATTAACCATATCAACTCTACCTTGACAAGCTAATGAACGGGTTCTTCGTCTGGTATAACAATTACAAAAGGAAGCTCCATCCTTTAGAACTTGCGTGTATTGCACATACAAAGCTTACGAGGATACACCCATTCAGTGATGGAAACGGAAGAACCGCAAGGATTGTAAGCAATTTCATCCTACACAAACAGGGATATCCTATGTTTCTTGTTGATGTGAAGGAAAGGAAAATATACTACAATTCACTAGATGAGTCCGACAGAGGAAATGAGAGGGATTTCATCAAGTTCATTTTCGATATTATAGTTAAGCAACTTAAATCGCAAATTTAATCAATATAATGAAATTTCTGGGGTCAATAAGCATGTTCAACTCATAAAATTTAAAAAATTTTGCAGGGAAATTGTCAGTCATATTTGAAGAAGGAAATCGAGGGATGTTTTATTACTTTTGACCATGAACTTTCACACAGAATTGAGAATCTGGGAATATTAGGGGGCATCGGCAAGGAAATTTATCAGACTATAATCAGGAATCATATAATTATCAAAGGTTGTTCAGAATATTGAAATCCTATCAAAAATGAGATGAAATTCAACTAATACGATTGCATCCAAAAAATATTTCCTTAT
Source organism: Candidatus Aenigmatarchaeota archaeon (assembly GCA_016931255.1). Classification (GTDB taxonomy): domain Archaea; phylum Aenigmatarchaeota; class Aenigmatarchaeia; order QMZP01; family JAFGSV01; genus JAFGFG01. The sequence goes on along the minus strand of JAFGFG010000006.1, from coordinate 107,763 downwards.
GAAATCTTAGTATTTTTTTCTGAAATATTTTAAGCTGATAAACCAGAATTAAAGCAGGGAATTTTATGAAACCAATATTGTTAATCAATTTCAAGACATACGAGCAGGGAACAGGAAAAAAAGCGCTCGCAATCGCAAAGGCAGCTGACTTAGCTGCGAGAAAGACAGGCGCCAATGTCATTTTATCTGTCCAGCCGACTGACCTGAAGGATGTCTCGAAGGCTGTCTCGATACCGGTTTATGCCCAGCATATGGACCCAATAAAGCCGGGGTCGCATACAGGATGGATACTTCCGGAGGCTGTGAAGGATGCGGGTGCTAAAGGAACGCTGATAAACCACTCCGAGCACAACCTGGATACGGATATCATCTCAGCCAATATCGAAAAATGCAAGGAGCTTAAGATTGTCTCAGTATGCTGCGCAGCCACACCGAAGATTGCAACGGAGCTTGCCGCTTTCAGTCCTGATTTCATAGCAATAGAGCCTCCTGAGCTTATAGGCGGTGACATCTCCGTTGCACAGGCAAAGCCGGAAATAATAAGCGACACTGTGAAAGCTGTGAAATCGGTTAATCCAAAAGTGAAAGTGCTCTGCGGCGCCGGTGTGAACAGCACCGAGGATGTGATGGAGGCACTGGAGCTTGGAGCCGTTGGTGTTCTGGTTGCATCTGCAATAGTCAAGTCAGCAGCACCGGGAAAAGTCATTGAAAGCCTGATAAAGGGGTTTTGATATGATAGACAACTGGCTGTATGCGCCTGAGAGAATGTCATGGGTGACCAAGCCCAAGACTGCTACGAAGAAATGCGTCTTCTGCGGGATAGTCAAAGGTTCTCATAAAGACCTTGTACTGCACAGGACAAAAGATTTCATGGTCATAATGAACCTCTATCCATACAACACAGGCCATATACAGATTCTCCCCAAGGAGCATGTGACATCAATTGAAAAACTCACGGACAGGCAGCTTGCAGAGATGTTCATCCTCGTGAAGAGATGTGTAAAGCTTCTAAAGAAGGTGCTGAGACCTGTTGGATTCAATATGGGAATCAACCAGGGCGGTACTGTTTCAGGCGCGTCCATAGACCATCTCCATTTCCATATAGTGCCGAGATTCAGGACAGACTTCGGTTTCTTTGAGATGGTAAGCCACTCCAAGGCGCTCCCGGAAAGGGTTCAGGATACTTACAGAAGGCTGAAAAAGGAAATCAGCATACTGGAGTGATTCAATGCCAGTGAACAAGTCCATGTTTCGTGCGTATGATGTCCGCGGAATCTATGGCAAGGACCTCACCGAGGATGTGATGGAGGCTATCGGAAATGCATTCGCGTCCGAATTCGTGAATGACTCAGTTGTAATAGGCACGGACGGAAGGATTTCCGGCCCTGCTCTCAGGAAAGCATTCATCAAAGGCGTGGTGAAATCAGGAAAGAATGTTATAGACGTGGGTGTGGTGCCAAGGGGTGCATGTCTCTTTGCTGCATGGAAAAGAAAGCTCCCGAGCGCTTACATCACAGCATCGCATCTTCCGCCTGAATGGAACGGCGTCAAGTTCGCAAGTGGCTCTGGTACCGAATTCTTCGAGGATGACAATTACATGGTGAGGGACATCGTGCTCTCCGGAAATACCTCAAAATCCCAGACAAAAGGCACTGTACGTTCCGAGGATGCCATAAATGATTACGTGAAGTACATTGTTTCCAGAGTGCCGAAGCCTGAGAAGCCACTGAAGGTCGTGTTGGACTGCGGCAATGGCGCAGCAGGGCTTGCAGCTCCGGAAATATTCAGGTCAGCCGGATTTGAAGTCAGGCCGATTTTCAGGGAAGTTGATGGGAACTTCCCGAACAGGACATCGGAAATAACTGACGAAGCGCTGGCGAAACTCAAGGATGAAGCTACGCGCAGTAACATGGGAATAGCATACGACGGTGACGCAGACAGGATGTCGCTTGTCGATGACAAGGGAAGATTCCTCGGGCCGGAGGTAGCGTCATACATCATACTGAATGAACTCGTGAAGAATCATAAAGGGGGAATAGTCGCCAATGTGGAATGCCTGAAGATAATGGACGAAATCGCTGAAAAGTTCAGGAGGGAAATCTTCCGCATACGTGTCGGCAACTCGTTCATGGTAAGCGAGGTTGGAAAGAGGAAGGCATGCTTCGGCGTAGAGAAGTCAGGCCATTTTTGCATACCTTCGGTGATGCCAATGGATGACGGCATCGCTGCAAGCCTGTATGCAGCTGTCGCACTTTCAAAGTCAGGAAAGAAGCTCTCCGAGATTGTCGATGAGCTTCCACATTACCCGTTCCGCAGGCAGAAAGTTTCATGCCCGGATGAGAAGAAATTTGCTGTGGTCGACCAGTTGAAGAAGAAGCTTTCAGACAAGTATGAAAGGATGAACACAACAGACGGCGTGCGTATTGACTTCGACTATGGATGGGTTCTCATACGCGCATCGAACACAGAACCGATAATAAGGGTAAGCACTGAAGCTGACAATGAAGGAAAATTGAAGAAACTGGAAGGCATATTCATTGATGCCCTAAAAGAGGAAATAAAATCTTTCAGCGCAGGAAGTGTCTGAATTCAAAACACATTTTAAGCAGGAAAGCAATTTATTATTGTGTTTTCAATGGCTAATTACGAACCTATCCCCGGGTCCAAGATTTTCAATGCGCTGAACAACGCAGATTCAATAGTAATGGCAGTGAATCCAAGAATGGCAGTTGGTGTTGTTAAAGGCATCTTCAGGGCAGCGAAGGAACTGGATGCCGCACTGATTTTTGAGCTTGCAAAAAGCGAGAGCGACCTGAAAGGCGGCTACACAGGACTTACACCTGCGGACCACGCAAGGATTGTCAAGGTCGCAGCTAAGGAAATTGGTTTTGACATATGGGCGCTCCATGCGGACCACACCACAATCAAGAAAGGCACCCGGGAGGAGATTGAGGACACGAAGAAGCTAATAGACGCACAGATCAAGGCCGGATACACATCCTTTGCAATCGACGCATCATTCTTATTTGACAGTAATGGAAAAACACCTGAAGAAGAATTGAAAAGAAACATAGATGTCACAACAGAGCTTGCAAAGTACATCAAGAGTCATATGAAAGGAAAGGAATTCGGGCTCGAGGTGGAAGTCGGGGAAATCGGAAAAACCGACAAGCACGGAAGAGTCCTTACGACACCTGAAGAGGCAGTGGCATACATAAAGGCGCTCAACAAAAATGGTGTTTACCCTCAGGCCATTGCGATTGCAAATGGCTCTGTCCACGGAAACACTTACGACGCCAATGGAAATCCAGTAGAGCAGGTTTCGATTGACATTCCCCAGACAATAAGAATAGGCAAGGCTCTCGAGAAGGCTGGACTGCATGTAAGGATAGTGCAGCACGGAATCACAGGAACCCCGAGGGAGCTGATATGCACGAAGTTCCCGAAGAAGGCGATAGTCAAGGGCAATGTCGCTACATTCTGGCAGGACATGGTATGGGACACGCTGAAGGTGTTCAATCCTGTACTGTACAGCGACATACACAGCTGGGTGATGAGCACTTACGGGAAAGAGGCTGCTGAAAAAGGCATCACCAATGAGAAGCAGGTATTCGGAACCTACAGCAAGAAGGCGATAGGTGCGCGTGACAAGAATGGAAAGTTCCTTTTCTTCGACAGGATATACAAGTCAGACAAGGACACTGTAAATGCAATCGAGTCCAGGGCATATTCAGAGGCGCTGATGTTCTTCAGGGCATTCAATGCAAAAGGGTCAGCAAAAATTGTAAGAAAGACGCTCTGAGCCGGTTATTTCTTATTTCCGACCATGCGTTCTGCAAGTTTTACAGGTTCTTTAGAGCCAATGTAAAAAGGCGTTCTCTGCGATACCTTCACGGGCTTTACGTCGTGTATGGATTTTGTGCCGTCAGAACCTGCGCCTCCGGCTTCATTTGCAATGAAGGTCATTGGATTTGCCTCGAAAAGCAGCCTCAGTTTCCCTTCGGGTTTTGACTTGAGTCCGGGATACATGAACACTCCTCCGTAATGGAGTATCTGGTTGAAATCAGCGGCAAGGCTGCCTGAATACCTGAGCTTGTATCCCTGGTTCTCAAGCTCCTTGACGTATTTCCTGTGCGCGTCAGTCCAGTCTGAAGGAAGCCCGCCGGGTGAATAAATCTTTCCGTCAGGTATCTTCATGTTCTCGTTCCTCAGTATGAAAACGGATTCCGAGTTAAGGACGAATTCATGCGCACCGCAGCCTTTGCACGCGTATATGAGAGTTGTCAGCGGGCCATATATCACAAGGCATGCCGCATCCATGTTTTTTCCCTCGCCCAGTACATTGCCGTCACTGAAAATTCCCACTATGGTGCCGACAGCAAGGTTCGTTTTGATGCAGCTCGAGCCGTCAAGGGGGTCAAGCGTGATGCCGAAACCGCCTTTCACATCAGGAAACTCGATGACATGGTCTCTCTCTTCTGATGATATGTTTTTCACAATGCCTGTTTTCTTGAAGTTTTCTATCAGGACCCTGTCAGCCCACTTGTCCATCTCTATCTGGGTCTCGCCGTAAACGTTCTTCGTGTTTGATGTTCCATAATGCATCATGAACCCGCCCTGGATGACTTTAGCCTGCTCTGCAACAGTCATAATGATGTCTCTGATACCGGAATCAATGCCAGCCAGATGTTCTGAAAGTTTCATAATGATATCCATTGTTTTCAATAGCAATACTTCGTCTGTATTCTTAAAAATGTTTTACCAAATCACTTGGAAATCTCAATAAAGCGCAGGTATAACTTTCCTCCCCCGGTCTCGTTGACCATGCACCTCAGTTTCATCTTCTCGTTACTGAGTTCAGACGTGCTTGTCATCATGATTTCCCCGCTGTCATCCTTGATACTGTAGCCGTACATCTTGGATTCTCCTTCCTCAACAACCTTCGTAAGGCTCGGCTGTCCCTCAACAATGACTTCCTTCCCGCTGAAGCTGGATATATCGCCTATTCTGACGGTGTCAACTATGGACACTTCCGGATTTTCTGATATTATTTTTTCTTCTATGATTTTTGTGCTCTCTTCTGGCGCTTCCTTCTTTTTCAAAGCATCAGCGGGCTTTTGATTTTTGGCCTTCTTGGGCATCTTTGCATGCTTGCGTTCCCTTTTAACCTTCTTGATGTCTGGCTTTTTCATATCCTCGACATCGCTCTTTATGGAGTCTATCTGGCTTTTGAGATATTCAATGTTGCTGGCCATCTCGAGCTTGCCTGTCTTTGCGCTCTCGTCTATACGCTTTCGCATTATGTCAAAGGAATGCTCAAGCTCCCTTGACATGGCATTGACCTTGTGATTTATTTCCTTGGCAGTGTCATCCATCATCCTGTCTATTGACTGGCCTTTCACGCTCTTCCTTTCAACTGCCCTTATGACCTCGTCCCTGAGTATGTTTATTGACTCCTTGACGTCATTAATCTCGCCTTTCATCTCCTCTTCTCTCCTGTTGACATCATCCATTGCGTTTCTGTGGCTGTCCATCTGTCCCATCATGCCCTGAAGGCTTGTACGGAGAATCGGTATCTTGTTATTTAGTAGTTCCTCTATCTTCTCTATCTTCTCGTCGGTCTTCCTGAAATGCTCGGGAACTTCCTTCTCTTTTCTCACGCTGCTGTGTATATTGGAAAGCGTTATGACCTTGACATCAGGCCTTAACTTCCCTATGATATCCGCAGCAGTAGGCTTTGCACGGTATTTCTTGGCAGATTGCTTCCTTGCGTGTCTTGCTGGGTATTTCACGCGGTGCCTCTTTGGCTTCTTTACCTTTTTGACAATCTTTGCAGCCGCCTTTTTCAGAATATGATTCTTCCCGGGCAGAGCTTTGGGAACCCGGCCTCCCGCACTCCGTATGGAATAGTCAACTCCCTGAAAGGAATAATCGAGGGATGCGTCCTGAACATCTTTCTTTTCAGCGCATTTCTTTTCTACCTCTTTTATGGCATCGTCAAGCGAGTTGTCTATAACATCTTCCTTCGGCGGTTTCTCTGCATGCGGTACATCCTTTTCAGGCTGCGTCTCTGGTTTTTTCACTTCAGCAACATTTCCCTTTTTTCCGAATATTCCCGAAAGCTCGTCCTTGACTTTTCCCATACTATTAATTCTCCCTGATTTTTATCAGCTTTTCTTCCTTTTCTTTTTTGATTCATCACCGTAGACCGGAATTTCAGTTGCGCCCCTGAAGTGATAGTCAACACCAGCGGCATCCTTTTCTTCAACAATCTTCTGGCTCTCTTCCGGAACGTCACGGACAGTCAGTATATTCCTGCGCCCTATTTCATCCACCTTTCTGACATGCCTTATGGCATCGTCCAGACTCTCCTCAGTAACAACGGCAGCTTTGGGAGTAGATTCCGGAGGTTTGTACAGAGGCTTAATGCCTGAAATCTCAGCGGGCTTCTTTTCTGCGGATGATTTCGGCTTCATATCTCCCTTCACGATGTCTCTCAGCTTATTCATCTCAAGCGTTGATATGATTAAGTCAGGCTCGCCGTCTATTATGTCCCTGCTTATCTCTTCCGGACGGTGGAGAAGCGGCTTCTGCCCGGTCTCTTTCTTCTTTGCGGCAGGCTTTGCTTTCTCAGGACTCTTTTTTCTGGTTGCGAATGCCACGGCTGTAACCACGATGACCAGGATGAGTATGGCTATGAACATCATGGTGAGGGCATCTATTGCAGGTTCGGATGGTGTTTCTATTATGCACGAAAGCGTATGTTCGCTGCATCCCCTGTCGCATGTTTCTAATAATGTCCATGCATTACCCGATGATGAGCACTGAAGAATGTCACCGCCTTCGCATATTATCACAGACGGCGTGCATGACACAGGCGCACTCTCGTTATATGGTTCCTGTATGTAAGCGCCTGCGAAGAGTTCTGTCCTTATATCTTCAGTGACAGAAGAACTCTTGGTTCCCTGTACCTCATATAATATATGCATGTCATCTCCAGGCATGATTTCGGGATAAGTTATCATCCATGCGGGGTCGTCTTCTATGACTGTAACCGCACCGCCCGGGGCACTGACTACTACAATGGAGGCATTCGTAGCGAATTCTTTTGGAATGTATTCAGTAACGATGAAGTCTTTTACAGCCTTGGTGCCTGTGTAGGACAGCGTTGTACGGAGCTTTGTCGTTACACCGGAGAAATACATGTACCTTTGGACGTTCATGTGAGGGGTTATCTCTCTGGACATGTTGACTAGCATTGATTCGGTGTAGTTTCCGCTGGCTTCTGAAACATGCTTTATCACAAGTACCGAAACATTCACAGCAGGCACTATTTTCACTTCGACTGTAACATTCACAGGCGAAGGCGCGATGTATACAGAGGAACCTGAACTTCTTCCTCCCCCATCGTCGCAGCTCTGCGTCTCTGTTGTCAGATAAGGATACTGGCACTGGTTTGAGTCAGTGCATGTCCTTGACTGCTGGCTGCTGGAACATGTTGACCATGCCCCGCACGACCAGCTTGCATTGCACAGAGATGTTCTGAATGCGTACGGTCCTGTTGTATTGCAATTACTGACAGAGTCGCAGGATGTTATGTTGTAATAGTACGTGGTGTTCTTCGTTAGGTACTGAAGAGTCATGTTGTGGCTTGATGAGAATGTGGTGTTTGTCGCGCTCAGGTTGAATGAGGAGTTTGCCGTGCTGTAGCTGGCAGTCGCATTTGCCTGCTCGCCGGTCTCCCAGTATACGAAGGCGCGTATGGCTGTGGATAAATTGATGACATTGTAAATGTCAGGCGCGGTAGTGTCCTTTGTCCAGCATACTGACGATGAATTCACGTTGCCTGAGGAATCGTTCGCATAGACGATTATGCGGTGAGCACCATCGCTGAAGCCCATGGTCGGATTCGCGTAAACCGGAACTGCGCCTATGGTGAGATTTACTCCTGACGAATCAAGTTCATACGCAGACCAGTTGACAGTCTCGCTGAATGTAAGATTGAGCAGGTCATCGTTCAGCGTGTTGTTTGACGGGGCGATTATGGTCAGTTCAGGCGGTGTTGTGTCAGGCGGTGGAGGAACGGTCCAATTTATGTTTACCCATCTCATTTCAGAGACATTCATGTTGCCCAATGTGTCATTACACCACGATTTGAATGTATAGTTGCCGTTCGGAAGAAGTGTTTTGTTAAGGAAATATGTCTCTGACTGCGTAGCGTTTGACATTGTCTCGTTTGTACCGTTCCACTCAAGAATGCATTGACCTGACTCATCGATTGTCAAGTTCACGTAAGTGTAGTTCAGTGATGTTGTTTGATTATCAAGTGTCGGGGAGACGAATGTTATGTTTGGGGGTGTTGTATCTCTTGTCCAGCATCTTGTCGTTGAATTGTGATTACTATACGAGTCATTCGCCCATACGATAACGCAATTGAATCCGTCAGAAAGCCCTGTCATTGTTGTCTGTGCACTCCAGCCGGAACCGAAGGTAACATTGATCCCAATATAATATAGCTGATATCGCGTGGTATTGACATATTCACTGAATGTCACATTAAGAATATCTGAATTCAGTGTCTGGTTTTGAGGTTGGTATATCGTTATCTGTGGTACTGTCTTGTCAACAGAGAAATATTCAATTGAGGAATTAATCGATCCGAATGTATTGTTGCATGTGACAATGATAACATACTGCCCGTCAGGTATAGTGCTGTTGCTCATCGAGAAATACGTTACATTGATTTTGTTAATCGTGACGTTTCCTGCGCCATTAAGTGAATAGCCACACCATGAACCATTTTCACCAGCTCCGAGAGTTACATTGAAATCGACATCGCCTGTGTATGTGATATTCAGTGGCGTTATTATGTTTACTGATGTTGTATTCAGTCCTACCCAGAATGAGGATGAGTCCGAACCCGTGTTGCCGACCGTGTCATTGGAATAGACATTGGCAGTGTATTGCCCTGTTCCCGGTACATTGAACGTGGTGTTGGTGCATCCTGAAAGGCTTGTATTGGCACCGTTGTTTATGTTGTACCAGCAGGAACTGGCTGTCGCATCAGCCGTATAGTTCAGGCTTATGGATTCATTGCTTGCCTGCGTGGACGCAGGAAGAACTATATTCACAACTGGGGGTGTATTGTCCACTGTGAATGTCTTATTGGAATCGCCCCAGTCGAAGTTTGATGCCGAATCAAATGAAATGCAGTTCCAGATGTATGTTCCCTCAGAAATGGAAAGTGTGAAATTGGTGCTGTTGTAAGTTCCTGAGTAAACAGGAACGGTCTCATTGGCAAGCCACTGGCCTGTGGCATTCAGGTAAAGGCTTAAATTGGTTATATTGTTGTTGTCAGTGACCGTGCAGTTCAGGCTGACTGCATTGGAAGATGTTTCATAGAAATCCCCCGGAGACGGGATTGTTGTATCCGGGTCTGTCCAGTCTGCTGTGAATGAGATTGCATCGAATGCTATGTTGCCGAGCGAGTCGTTGTAGTAGGCCTCCAGGATGTTTGGGCCTTCAGATGTCGGAATTGCGGTGTTGTTGCCGCATGCTGATGTGATGTTGCCGGCATAGTTGAGGTTGTACCAGCAGGAGTCGTTTGCCTTCGTGATTGTATAGTTGAAGTATGTGACATTGTAGTATGTGATGTTTGCCGGGTATGTTATGACCAGCACCGGAATGTCAGTGTCAACAATGAAATATTCTGTCGATGAGTTGAGGTTGCTGACCGTGTCATTGCAGTAAAAGGTTGCATTGTGATTACCGTCTGACATGGTCGTATTGATTTCCCAGAAATATGTGTCACTGAGTCTTGCCATGGTTTCATTTACAGTAACAGTACCGTCAAGTGAATATCCGCACCATGACCCATTCTCGCCTGCCTGAAGGGAAACGTTGAAGTACACTGTCTGTGTCGGATAAGTCGTGTTTCCCGGGGAGACTATTGTAATCTGCGGTTCTGTCTGGTCAAGTGTGAATGACACGTTGCCAGATCCCAGGTTGCCTGAGGTGTCGTTGACATACACATCAAGCGTGTTGGAACCCTCGGAGAGCGACAGGAGTGTGCCGTTCTGGCATGTGGGCATGGTGATGTTGGATGTGCCGTTGATGCTGTACCAGCATGAGTCAGGATTCACTTCCCCGACCGTGAAGTTGAAATACGTGACGTTGTAGTAGGTCGTGTTGACTGGATGTGTGATGGCGACAACGGGGTCAATCGTGTCTTGTGCATCAATGAACTGCTGGCCTGACGATGATGTATAGTTCTGGCTGCCTGGGTAGTGGCATGACCAGTTGAGGTAAGAAGGTGAGGTATAATGAGTCGCATTCGGGTTCATTGAGGAGGTACTGTTGAAGAAGCATTCCACGCTTCCCTGGAGGGAGGAGACGTTTATGGTGCCGTTGACCTCGACCGTCTCAGGGACCGGGAATGTATAGGTGAATGTCCAGAGCGTTTCATTGTGATACATATCTATCTTGGTGTCGGCCTTGTTTACGGAAAGCCATAGTGTATCCCCTGTGGTGTTGGATGTATAGTTCTCATTACCCGTCGTGTTGACCTTGAAGACATAGTTGCCGTAGGCCAGTGCCAGCTGGTACGGATTGGAAACTGGTGAATCGTTCATATAGAGAGCCGGAGTTCCACTTGCTGTGTAAAGCATGAAGCCGCTGACATTGACTGACTGTCCGAATGTGATAGTGAGATTTGATCGCGAGTTATTGAGGTGAAGTGATACTGGATTGCTCGAGTTCTGCTGTATGATGAGGTCCTGATATGTCAGGTTTGCTGTGTAGTTATCTGATTGTGAGATGTTGCAGGAATAGTTGTATGTTCCTGCTTTGTGTATGTTTATGTCAGGGGGGAAAGGTATGAGAGTTGAATTGCGGTAAAGGTTCGGTGTACTGTATAAAGATGAGCAGTCTATTGTTGACTGGTATGGATATGTCTGGGTGCCTGTACCTGTCATGGTCAGGTCGTTTGATGCACGATTGATGTCATGGAGTGTATAGTTGAGCGAGTATGTGAAGTTCTCTGTCTGTGAGACGTTGCATGATATGTTATGCGTGCCCGCACTGAGGCTTATTGCTGTGTTGTTCGTGATTGGTGTATTGTTGGTGAAGAGGAGAGGTGTAGTGTCGGTATTGTTGTGGTAGCATACCGGTGTTATGTCTGTGCCGTAGGTTGTTGGGGTTGCTGGAGCGATTATGATGTCAGCTCTCGTTGTTGCACGATTGATTGTGAATATATCTTCGTCGCTTGATAAAGTGTAGTTCTCGTTACCAGGGAAAATGCATGAGTAGTTGTAGTCTCCTGCGGGAAGGTTGTATGATGTATCATTGGTGTATGATGTACTGTTACGATGCTGGGTGACCGAAACTGTAAGGGATGATACATTTATGTGACAGGTTGGGGTATGTGCAGTGTTGTATGTTATTGGTGGGAACTGGCTGAAAGCGTTTGTTATGCTGACATCGGATTTTGTAATCTCGTATGTGTAAGTTTGTGTACAGTTGAGATTACCCATTGTATCATTGCCGCACCATTTATATGAATAATTGCCCGCAGGAAGGCTGCCTATGTCAAAGTAGTACACGGACGTGGTATTGCTTGCAGTAAAGTTTGTTCCTTCCCATTCAATAAAAACTGTATCCATGACTGTTGAATCAGTCCATGTGGAATTGAACTGGTAAACATAGTTGGATGGGCTGTATGATGTTGAATTGGATATATTCTGATTAAGGGAATAATATTCAGGACATGTCTGGTCCAGTGTGAATGATATATAGTCGCCACCTTTATTGCCTGAGGTGTCGTTGGCGTAGACTTCAATTGTGTTGGGACCTTCTGAAAGCGACAGAAGCGTGGCATTCTGGCAGGTGGGCATGGTGATGTTGGATGTGCCGTTGATGCTGTACCAGCAGGAATCCGGACTGGTTTCAGTGAGGGTGTAGTTGAAGTACGTGACATTGTAGTAGGTTGTGTTTGCCGGGTATGTTATGGCTGCTACGGGTGGTATGGTGTCGACAGTGAATGTACGGTTCGAGTCTGTCCAATTGGACCTGCCTGCAGTGTCGTTGCAGTAGACTGCCCAATCCCATGTGCCATCCTGGATTCCCTGGACTTGGACTGACCATGTAGTATCATTAATGTAACTTGTATTAGTCTTGTTCATTACCCATGTTCCTGACCAGTCAGACCACAACTGGACTGTGTCTACGCCTGTATTATCGTAACAGCTCAGCCCGAATGTCACTGATTGCGATGATTCATTGGAATTGTCCTCCGGATTCGGGCCGAATGAAGCTGCCGGGTCAGTGAGGTCGACACTGAAAGCAACAGATACATTGTCGCTGTTGTCAACTGTGTCATTGGCAAAAAGATTGAGAGTGAACAGTCCTTCTCCTGCTGTATTGAATGTCGTGTTGATGCATCCGGATATCGTGTTGTTTGCCCCGCTGTCAATGCTGAACCAGCATGTATCCGTGTTGTCGTAATTGTCTGTGACTGTATAATTAAGCTGAAGGGATTCATTCGTCGGGTATGAGGCTGCCTGCGGAAGATGTATTGTGAGTGACGGGGCTGTCTGGTCATCCGTGAAGTAGACCACATCGAAGCCAAGGTTGCCGGCGGAATCATTCACATAAACAGTAAGTGATTTGATTCCTTCAGGTGCCGGCGGAACAAATATTTGCGTATAATTCTTGCAGGGAACTGTAGTGTTCCCGCTGTCAAGCTTGTACTGGCATGTATAGTTGAGATTCTCAATCACTGTTAAGTTGTAGTAGGTCATGTTGTAGTAGGTCGTGTTCAATGGATATGTTATGCTCACAACAGGGTCTGTCATGTCCACAGTGAACACTGCTGAATCATATCCTGTATTACCGGCAGAGTCGTTTGAGAAAAGCGAGATTGTGTAGATGCCTTCTCCAGAAACGTTGAACGTTGTGTTAGCGCAGGATTCTATTGTATTATTGTAACCCGTATCTATCTGGTACCAGCATGAATCCCGATTGTTATCAACTGAGCTGTAATTGAGTGCTATGCTTTCATTGTTGCTGTAATTTGAATATGTAATCGGAGCATGAATGGTCACAGAAGGTGATGTCCAGTCTGCTGTAAATGAGACGGTGTCGCCTCCTATATTTCCGGCACTGTCATTGGCATACACTTCCAGTGTATTTGAATACTGGCTCGTTGGAATTGATGTTTCGTTTCCGCAGCTGAAAGTCGTATTGCCTGCAGAATTAAGATTGTACCAGCATATGTCTGCTGCTTCTGAAAGTGTGTAGTTGAAATATGTGACATTGTAGTAGGTTGTACTGGCTGGATGCGTGATGGCCAGCACAGGTATGATGGTGTCAACAGCGAAGTATTGAGTCGTAGTATTGAGGTTGTCCAATGAGTCGTTGCAGCTGAATAAAACTGAATGATACCCATCGGTCATGGTCGTATTGACGTGCCAGAATGATGTCGGGTTCAGCGAAGTCATCGTTATGTTGTTCTGGGTGTCAAGCGAGTAGCCGCACCAGGATGCAGCTTCAGCCGCGGTGATGTTGAAATACACAGTATAATTGTTGTATGTCGTGTTGTCCGGTGAGTTTATGTTTATATCCGGGAATGTCTGGTCCATGCTGAAGATTCTGGCTGCTGGCTGATGTGAGTTGCTTCCATCAGTGCAGTTTACTGTCCAGTTCTGGTAATTGGATTCTGAAACTGTTATAGTGAAGTTGGTTGCCGTTGCGTTGATGGTTGAAGTGTTGTATATCACCAGCGTGCTGTTTATGAAAAGCGAGCAGTTGAGCATGGTGGCGACGTTGTCAGTCACATTGAACTGGAAGTCTATTTCAGATGACGATGTGTTGTAGTTGTTTGCTGGTGAAATCAGGCTTGTTACTGGTGGTGTGAGGTCGTAATCTGTCAGGTTGACTGTGATGTTGCGGTGCTCTGTTGTATTCATGTTGCCTGCACTGTCATTGGCGTAGACGTAGAAGTATATGCTTGTCAGGTTGACCAGGCCGGTGATGTTAAAGTAGCAGTAGCTGCCTGAGACAGTCATGGTAGTGTTGCTGCTGTCTGTCGTGTTGTAGAGGAGACATGCATTCAGGGTTTCGTCTGCACTGACATTGACATATATCAATGAGGCATTGTTGGTGTAAGAGTTGTTTGAGAGGGTTGGTGAGGTGAAGTTTATGTCTGGCTGCGTCCTGTCAACATTGAGCGTGTAAAAAGAGGACTGAACAACGGTCCCGTTCGTGCAGTTAACGTACCATACGCGGCTGCCCTCTGAGACGCTGGCATTGGCGCTTATCGTGGTGTTAATGTCATTCAGAACAGTCGTATTGGTGCCGTATCCGACATCATCTATGAAAAGCTCGCAGGATGCTGTTGCATTATCGCCTGTGTAATTGAAAGTGAACTGGAGGTTTCCGCTGTCATCGCTTGTCCATGTCTCATTCTCAGGTGATATGACACTAACGATATCTATGCCAGCAGCTGTCACATAAATCATGTAGAAGACCGCACATACCAAAAGCCCAGCTAAGGCTAAATCTATCCTCTTGAAAGTTGAAAGCGCGCCAGATTTGTAACCGATTCCAAACACCTATATATCGGTTATTTGTGAAAGTTGTACCAACATTCACAGTTAATAATATTTATTTTCGTTGTTAAAAAGGAGACTCAGTCCTCATTCAGAATTTCTGTCTCGCAGCCGTTTGTTCTGTCACTGTCTGTGTCAGCCCATCCGTCCCCGCAAACAGGGATGCAAATGAAATTGTCGCATTCTGTTTCCCCGTGTTCATTAACACATTCACCGCAGTATCCGCTGCATCCATCATAGCCGCATTCCTTGTCATTGCAGTCAGGATGGCACTCACCCTCTTCACATATAAAATCGTGGCAGTCGAAGTAATCCGGATACTCGCTGCAGTCGCCACAGCTTCCGCCGCATTCATCCGGACCGCACTCCCTTTCAGAGCACGCTGATTCACATCCCTCTTCTACGCATTGCCCGAAGTTGTTGCATGAAAACCCGTCGCTACAGCTTCCGCATTCAATGAATCCGTTGCAGCCGTCAGGCCATGAGCCGCATACACGCATAAGGCCACTGCATGTATCCGGGATGCATTTCATTGTCGGCCGTGATTCATCTTCTGTATTCTCATCTTCAGGAGAGTTCTTCCGGGGTTTCTTGATTACGAACTTGTATATTATTTTCTCTTCAGGCTCTGGTGCTTCTATCACAGTGAAAGAGCTCGAAAACATGCAATTATCGCATATGCCCATCTCAGTGTAATCAGAGACTACTGTGATATCAATGCGGCCTTCATTAGACATCTCAAATGGTGTTATATCACTAACGATGAAGCGTATATCATCTCTGGCTACATAATTATCATGCCCGTCAGAAATGCGCATGAGCTGCCCGTCGACAATGATGACTGCGCTCCTGCCGTCGCCATCAATAGAGCTCAGTGTTATTATGTGGTCGGATTCCTCTGATTTCACTATCAGCGATTCACCTGCTTCTATCCTTATCGAACTTCCGGAAAACGCTGAATCGATGCAAATACCCTTGATGCATGATTCCCCGTATTCGCATCCGCCGCACTCATCGGGCGGTAAGTCAGTTCTGGCAACGTTTACCTTTATGGTCCTTATCTGCCATCCGCCGTGGCAGTCCCATTGGCCTATGGAGTCCCGTGAGCATGTATGAAGAACCAGGAATGCATTTGAACTATATGGATACGAGGTCATGTTGAGGTCTTTTGGTGTCAGCTCGATTGAATACGTATGCATGCCTGAAGACCATAAGCCGTCTCCGCTGATGTCATGCATGCTGCCTGATTCAAGAACGAACCGCGACCACGACTTTCCATCAGGTGAGAAGTATCCGAACCTGTATACAGCATCGTCACTGACTTGTATGCCGAATGATGCGCTTTCCCTGTCAGTGACCGTGACATTATCCGAGTCCAGAGTAAACGCGCCTATCGGCTCTGAATATATTGCCGCGTATTCGCCGCTGTACTCCGAAAGCTCATGTACAGCCAGTTCATATGGCAGCGGTGGCAGATAGTAAATGTAGAGATAAGCAACGAATGATGCGAGAAAGGAAACGATGCCAACAAGCACGTACAGCGTCATGAGGACTGTTGAATTTTCTGCAGGCCTTTCCGAAGGATTTTGAATTGGAGTTCCCATAATTAATTATCATGTACGTGTTTTATCTGCGTTCCCATGAGAAACATTTTTAAAGCGCACGCATTCTATAATTAGTCTATGGAATTGAAAGTTCTTGAGAGCAAGGCCGATAAGCTGAATGTTGAAGTCATGGGTGAGACCCACACTCTCCTCAACATAGTCAGTGAATACGCATGGGACACAGGTGCTTCCCAGTCATCGTACATAATAGAGCATCCGTACCTTTCGCAGCCGAAGCTCATAGTCAAGGCAAAGAACCCGAAGAAGACAGTGAGTGATGCCGCCCAGCTTGTTGCAGACCGTTCGAAGGAATTCAGGGTCGCTTTCGACCGCGCTGCCAAGAAATAAGCAGTATCTATTTTAAGGCTCTTTCCTCAAACATAGGAATTATGGACAGCAATACCGAAACATTTGTCTACATAGTGCTCGGGGTAGTGCTCGCTTTCATGATAAATCAGGGAATGGCTTACGGTCTGACGACAGACATGCCTGTGGTCGCAGTGGAATCGAATTCCATGATACCGGTTTTCTACAAGGGTGACATACTCGTCCTTAAAGGTGTTCCAACAGAGCAGCTTGATGTTGGTGACATAGTCGTTTACTCGGTTGAGGGCCGCAGCGTGCCGATAGTCCACAGGATAGTGAAAATCAATCCGGACGACTCCTTCCAGACCAAGGGAGATGCCAACAACGGCCAGCTGAATTTCGAGTACTACGTTTCCCCGCAGAGCATACACGGAAAGGTGGTTCTCATAATACCGTATCTCGGATGGGTGAAGATAGGCGTCACCGAATACGTACTACCGAACATTATTTATTTATTAGTGCTCTGTATAATTATAGCCGCGGTATATTATGGAAGGAGGTTGATTTGATGGAATTTTGCCCGAAATGCAAGCTTACACTTGTCGCAAAGGACAAGGATGGCAAAAGATTGCTCGCATGCAGGAAGTGTGGATATGAAACCGATAAGTACAAGCCTCTTATAATATCCGAAAGGGTGGAGAAGAGTCCTCTTGACAGCGTCGTGGTTGTCGAGAAGAATGAAGAGACACTTCCGAAAACAAAGATAACATGCCCTAATTGCGGCCATAATGAAGCTGTCTGGTGGGTCCAGCAGACACGAAGCGCGGATGAGGCGCCGACTGTATTCTACAGGTGCACGAGCTGCAAGCACAGCTGGAGAGAATACGGCTGATTTCTTTATTTTAATTTTTAATCATATTCTCTACTTATGGTGAATGTTCTCATACTCGGTTCGAAAGAATATCCGTTCGGAATCAATGAAGGTGACGACCCCTTCCCGAGCGGGGGAATGGAGACTTATGTAGATGACCTCGTATCCGGGCTTTCGAAACTGTGCAGCATTACTGTTATAACGAGAAAATTCTCAGGAACGCCATCATACGAAAAGTCCGGCAATGTCGAGGTGTACCGCGTTCCGTGGATGAGTGGAAAGTGGCTGAGGAACATTTCATTCAATTTCTTCTCGTTCCTCAAAGGCATCTCAGTCGCATGGAAGAGCGACATAATATATTCCAATGGCATCGTATCCGGTCTGGTTGGACTCGTACTCGGAAAGATTGCCAGAAGGAAGACTGTCTTCAGGCCTGCTGGCATTGCTTTCATACAGCAGAAGGCTCCGCTGAGGAGCATGCTTTTCGCACTCGAAAGGGCTTTGATGAAGAAGTCTGACGTTGTCCTCTTCCATTCAGACGGTGAGATGAAGAATGCAAAGGAACACTTCAACATCAGGCTTGGAAACGGGCGTGTCATACTTACAGGCTTTGATGTCGGGAAGTTCGCAGGCAACAGGAGGAACCTGAGAAGGGAACTTGGACTGAGAAATGAGACAGTCATAACATCCGTAAGCAGGCTTGTGCCTGTGAAAGGCATAGATTATCTGATAAAGGCATGCTCAGGACTCAGGAAGGGATACCACCTGCTGATAGTGGGCTCTGGTCCTGAAGAATCAAAGCTCAGGCTGCTCGTTAATGACCTCGGAATGGACACGCGTGTGACATTCGCCGGATTCAGGAGGGATATACCTGAGATAATGTCAACAACTGACATATTCGTTGTGTCGTCGCTTTCGGAAGGCCTGCCTACGTCGCTTCTCGAGGCAATGGCCGCGGGAGCTGCGTGTGTTGTCACGGACATCGGGCTTCCCGTGAAGCACATGGAGACAGGCATGGTGGTTTCCCCGGGGAACGAGATGGCGCTGCGGAATGATATAGAGGCTTTGATGGAAAATATCATTCTTAGGAAGAAGATTGGAGAAAATGCAGCTGGATTCACAAGGAAAAACTGCACCCAGAAAGGAGCTGCGGATGCCCATATGAAGCTGTTCACGGACATGCTTTCTTAGGCACATTTAAAATAGTGTTAGGTATTATTGTTATGACAGTGAAAAAGATTCTCGTCACAGGCAGCAGCGGGACAGTCGGCACACGGCTTTGCGAGAAGCTGCTTGAGAAGGAGTATGAAGTTCATGGAGCGGACATTGTACATAACAAATGGTCCAAAAAAGTGGACAATATAACAAAAATCGTCAATCTGCTTGACGGAAAATCATTCGGGAAGCTCGGGAAGGACTTCGACATGGTCATACACCTTGCAGCCAATGCAAGGGTGTACAATCTCGTGAAGGACCCGAGCAAGGCTTTCGATAATTTCCAGACGCTCTTCAATGCGCTGGAGTTCTGCAGGAAGAACAATATCAAAAAGTTCATATTCTCATCAAGCAGGGAGGTCTACGGAAATTCTGAAAAAATGAAATACCGTGAGGATGAGGCTGACGTAAGGAGATGCGAAAGTCCGTACACAGCATCCAAAATCGGTGGTGAAGCACTGATATACGCTTACGAGAAATGCTACGGCATAGAGCCTGTCATAGTCAGGTTCTCCAATGTTTACGGAATGTATGACGAAAGCGACAGGGTTGTTCCCCTTTTCATAAGAATGGCCATGGAAGAAAAGACCATCACAATTTTCGGTAAGGAAAAAGAGCTGGATTTCACATATATCGACGACGCCATCGACGGCGTTCTGAGATGTATAGAGAGATTCGATTCACTCAAAGGCGATGTTTACAACATAGCATCTGGAAAAGCCATAACAATTGAGAAAGTCGCGGAAATCATAATGAAAAAAATGAAGAAGAATAACAGTATAATAATGAAAGACAACCGCACAGGGGAAGTTGAGAAATTCGTGGCTGACACCACGAAAGCAGAGAAGGCGCTCGGGCACAAGGCTGTGACCGGTATAGAAGAGGGACTGGAGAAGTCAATACAGTGGTACAGTAAGGTTCTCTACTAATAGCGCTTTTATTACTTTCTGCATTTATTTCTTTAATAGTGGGTGTTTGGTGATACTATGAACGCGGCTTTTGTGATGAGCAGGCACGGGTCCTTTGAAGAGATAGTAAAAAAGATGGGCGGAGAGGAATCGTTCATGGTAGAGCTCTTCGTGATAAAGAAGTACGCCGAAAGGTTCGAGAAGGTTTTCGTGTTTTCGCATGACACCAGGAAGTTCGAAAACAAGTTCCCGGAAAACTGCACTCACATAAGGTTCTTTCATCCGCTATTTTACCTGCTTTTCGGGTGGATGTTCCTGGCGTTTTTCACTGCAAAACATAAAATAAAAATAGTCTACGTTGAATCGATATCCGGGATGCTGACTGCGCTTTTCGTGAACAAGCTTACAGGCACAAAGGTCATTCTTGATTATCTCTACCTTTGGCACACGACTGCCGATGGTCTCAGGCAGTCTGTCATAAAGAGGCTGGAAAATTTCCTTGTGAACTTCGCGGATTATTTCATAGTTGCAAATAGTGACATCGTCAAATTTGTAGGCAGCAGGGGAGAGACGCTCAAAATAGGAGCCAATGCACTGCTGCTTGATGTGTTTGAAAAGGCAAAGCCTGATAAAAAGCTCTTGAAAATGAAAGGCAAAAAGATAATTTTCGTAGGAAGGCTTATCGACGTGAAAGACCCGCTGACGCTGATAGAGGCATTCGGCAAAGTGAACATCAAGTTTCCTGACACCCATCTCATTATGTGCGGTGACGGAGAGCTCAGGTCAGAATGCGAGAAGGCTGCCGGGAAGAACGTTCATTTCCTCGGGTTCGCAAAGGACATACCATCACTGCTGAAGACAACTGACATATTCGCCATGTCATCAGTCTTCGATGCATCACCGAGGGCGCTTGTCGAGGCAATGGGAACAGGGCTCCCGATTGTGGCCACGAAAGTCGGGGGCATACCGGATTATCTCGATGAAAAGACCGGAATACTGATAGAGCCGCGCAACAGCGATCTCATGGCTGAAAAGCTCATATACCTCATCTCGCATCCAGGAGAAGCAAGGAAGCTTGGGGACAACGCAAGGAAGAAGATAGCCGAGAAATACGACCTTGAGAAGAATGTGAAAAAGCAGCTGGATTTCATTGAGTCAAGGATTGGGGTGACTGAATGAAGGTGTGCCTCATAAACCCTCCGTGGAGAATATCCGAGGGAGTAGCCCCTGATGTTTACCAGCCAATGGGACTTGCATACATTGCATCGTATCTCAGGAAGCACGGTCACGATGTGAGCATAATAGATTCGATACCTGAAGGATGGAAGACACCAGGCGAATACTGGGGACTGCATCCCGATAAAATAGCTGAGATGGTAGGAAAGATAAAACCAGACCTTATAGGGATGAGTGTTCCGTTCTCAAGCAACAGCGGCGCAAGCTTCGAGCTTTCAAGGATGCTGAAGGAGAGATTTGGCACGCCCATTGCAATTGGCGGAGCCCATCCTTCTGTGCTTCCCAAAGAAAGCCTGAAGGATTCCGGTGCTGACTACGTTATACTTTCTGAAGGCGAGGAGAGAATGAGGAAAATCGCTGATGCACTGGATGAAGGGAGGAAGCCGATATTTGACGGACTTTGCTACAACACGAAAAACGGTGCAAAGCTGATACCTCAGGAAAGCTACATAAAGGATCCTGACACGCTTCCGTTCCCTGCACGCGACCTCCTGCCGATGGAGAAATACTTCGACGCAGCAAGGAATTTCACAGCCCGTCTTGGTCAGGACAAGCACCTGCGCTGGACAACTGTTATAACATCAAGAGGCTGCCCCTTCAACTGCGTCTTCTGCTCAATACACTGCATATCAGGCTTCGCGTGGAGGCCTAGAACGCCTGAAAACGTGATAAAGGAGCTCGACCAGATAACCAGCCAGTTCGGGATAAACCACATACTTTTCGAGGATGACAACATGACCCTGAAAATCGAACGAGCTAAGAAAATATACGCAGAGATGATAAGGAAGAAGTACGATGTTACATGGACAGCCCCTAACGGACTGAGGGCTGACACACTGGACATGGAATCGCTGAAGCTCATGAAAAAATCCGGGTGCGTCGGATTCTCGATTGCAGTCGAGTCCGGAGACCAGCAGGTGAACAACAACATAGTAAGGAAGCGTCTGAACCTGAGGACCGTGGAGAAGGTTGTCTCAATGTCGAAGAAGGTCGGCCTTCCGACAACAGCATTCTTCATAATTGGCTTCCCTGGCGAAAAGATTGAAAACATGAAGACAACCATAAGATTCGCAAGGAAGCTGATAAGGCGCGGGCTTGGTGAGGCCACTTTTTACATCGCAACACCGCTTCCGGGAACAGACATGCGGAAGATAGCCGAGGAGAATGATTATCTCGTAGCAGATGATTTCAACACTCTCAATCCTTACAATCCCCTCATCAAAACACAGGACTTTACGCCAAGTGATGTCGCAAAGATGAAAATCAGGGCCACGCGAGACGTGAAGATGGAGATGTTCCTCGCTGACCCATTGGGATTCACCAGGAGGTACGGGAAACCAAGGATAGTGAAAGGATATTTAAGACGTCTCGTGCATCTCTTAAGCAAGTGATGTCATGCTCATTTCATTCATAATACCCGCTTACAATTCCGAGAAGACCATAGCAAAATGCTTGGAGTCTGTTCTTGCTCAGGACGTGAAAAAAGAAGTAATAGCAGTGGATAACAATTCAACTGACAGCACCGCAAAAATAATAAAGAAATACAATGTGAAATATGTTTTTGAGAAGAAAGAGGGAGAGCCATGCGCCAGAAACGCAGGCCTCAACAGCGCCAAAGGCAACTACATAGCTTTCGTGGATTCTGATGTCGTGCTGCCTGCGAACTGGGCAAAAAAGGCATTGGATGTCATCGCTTCTGAGAAGCATGTGGCAGGAGTCGGAGGGCTCGGACTCAGCGCGGATAAGGGTGTAATATCGGAGGTCATAGGCTCGAGGATTTATGGTATCGACAAGTCCGTGGACAGAAAGTACGTGGATTCATTGGCCACTATGAACCTGCTTCTGAGAAGGGAATCCATAGGGAACGAGCGCTACGACGAATCAATGGTGCTCGGCGTGGACACGGAATTCAACATGCGCCTGCGAAAGAAGGGCTGGAAAATGCTTTTCGACAGGAGGCTGTCAGTGAAGCACTATCATCCGACCTCAATGCGTGGGGTGATGAGGAAATGGTACACATACGGAAAGAATTATCCTTACATGTGCACGAAGCATAGGGAATTCATTGGAAAGGGATTCTTCGCGAAGGCATTGTACATGCCGCTGCTGATATTATCAGCCGCAGGGTCACTGCTCTTTCAGCCTCTCATAGTGGTGCCCACGCTGCAGATACTTGCACTTTTCCTTTTCTATTCCTACATAGGAATCAAGGTCTCGAAAGGCCGTGTGCTTCTCACATTCCCCTTCATCCAGACACTAAAGCAGCTCGCCCATTTATGGGGCGTGATGACAGGCCTCAGAAGGATGTTTTAACCGCATGGTGTTTCGAATACCCATACCAGTGGAGCATCGTCAAGAGCAACTGTATAGGAAGGCTCTCTGTTTTTAAGGCATGTTCTGGAGAGATTGTTTATGTAAATTTCCGAATCGTAGAATGAAAATCTTGTCATCAACACTACGAAATCGATATCTTCCATCGTATCCGGATTGTCGACTGCATCCTGATAGCTTATTATGTTTATGTCCTTTCTCAGTATGGTTTCCTGTTCAAAGTTGAACTGACCGAGAGAGCCGGACGATGTGTCAAGCCTCTCTGTTATCTGTCCTATGTCACCGTATTTGTATGTATTGAGGAGATTGTGTGCAAATGGAACGTATATCGTTCCGTCAGCAGGCACATTCTCATTAAGCCATGGAACCAGTTCCAGATAAGCCTCCCCTGACCACTCACTCTCAAGCAGTTTGCTGTTATAGATGCCTAGCGGACCACCAAAGAACTCATTGTAGTAGGCGTCGTTGTGACCCTTGTAAATGGCAATTGTTCCGGGAACAATTATCCCGGCCGCTATAATAAACATGATTAGTAGATGCAATGACTTTTTATCAAGTCCTGTTTTCTTCGACATCATTGAGAGTTTTCCGGAACTTTTGAGCCATGAGAGTAGATGGTCAGCGCCAATCCCTGCCAGTATGGCTACGAATGGAAGTGAAGGCATAAGCTCCTGGGAGCCGTTGTACGCTATCTGTATGGCACCGAGAACAATCAAAGGCATCGCCGCTGATATTAGTATAAGAGACGAAACCCGATTGTCGAGTGTGATTGTATCTTTCAGCGCCCTGAATATACCGACGACAGATAATACCAATATGAAAGCCGGTATAGTTGACAACATCATTGTCGCATTCATCATGAAGTTTCCCCTCTCAAGGTTCTCTCCCATGAAGAATGCTGCTGTTGCGCCTGTCTCAAGGTGACCTCCATAATACCCCAATAAGTAGAATATCCTTTCTGCGGTATCATACCAGAGCCATGTATACAGAAGGAAGAATATCACTGGTGTTATGAGAATGAACGAGAAGAATACGATGTTACTCTTTCCGGGAATGAAGTTTCTCCGCGATGAAATGAATGGCATAAGCCTGTCACGGTAGCTGACAAGAAGCCATACTAACAGTGCAACCGGTATGAAGTACGACATGGCCTTTGTGGTAAGCGCTATGCCGAATGCAACGCCACTGAAAATTCCATACTTCCAGTTCTTCATTCCCTCCCAGAATATCCATAATGTCACGACCCAGAAAATTGCGGAAGACAGGTCGAAAAGCAGGTACTTCGAATGCGCGAAGAACCTCGGCATGAAGATGAGTGCAAGTGTTGAGAAAAACGCCACTCTCCGGCTGAATGCCCTTGAAGTGAAAAGGAATAGTATGTAGAGACCAATTCCCGTCAGTATTATCGTGCCTAGCCTGTTTGCGGTTATGGACTGCATAACATCGAGGCTCTGGCCGCTCATGTACCATGTGCCAGCCCATATGAGTCCTGAGAAAGTGGAAAGACTTCTGGGTCTTCCCTCCCAGCAGCGCGTATGCCAGTCGGGGTCGTCAAGCCTGACAATGTCAAGCCTGCAAATATCCAATCCCGGTTTTCCGGTAAGCGTAGTGTATATGGAATATGCCCTCGCCTTGGACTGCGCTATGTATCGGTTCTCGTCCCATGTAATTCCTGTTGTCCAGACCGTTGACAAAGCCAGCGTAAGATACAATATGACTAAGAGCAATGCAAGGCTGTCAATATTCCTGAATAACCTGAAATAATCAGACATAACAAGACATTGAAGATATTTTTAATAAAGTTATTTTTTGACTGCGTATATGCATATTGTTGTTCCGTGGGTTTTGGAGAAATATTTCCTGTCAATATGATTCAGAAATCCGTATATTCTGGAAATCGGTCCGGATATTTTCTTCTTTTCTTCCACTTTTATTTCGCTTTTCCTTAAGCCCAGCTTTTTCAGCAATGGTGAAACTGCGTGCATCATCATGTACGGTATGTATGATATGAATGATGAAACGAATGCATGCGTGACTTCCTCTACTCCCAATATCTCAAATCCCGATGATTCCACGAGTCTTGTTATTTCCTCCCGCCTGTAAAGCCTTCTGTGACCCCATGACCATGCACCTATCGGGATGTGCCTTCCGAAAAACCTGAGAAATCCGTTGACAGGATCATACGTGAACGGGAATCGTGCATTCGGGACGCTAATGATGAGTTTTCCTTTCGGTGAAAGCACTCGATGTATCTCTGAGATTGACTTGATGTCATCGGCAACATGCTCGATAACATCCATGATGACAATAGCATCAAATTCATTGTCCCCGAATGGTATCCTTTCGCTGCTCGCGACCTTGATGCGTTCATTTCCTTTGGCTACGCGCGGATCAATGTCTATGCCACAGTATTTCACATTCATTTCCATGTACATCGGAAAATAGTCACCCTGGCCGCAGCCTACGTCAAGCACGCTCCTGCATCCGTCAAGGTGCTTTCTGGCAAAGAGCATCTTGTTGCTGTAGTTCGGGCTTAACCTCTTGTCCAGCATAAAGAAGATTGTCTGTTGAATTATTAAATTGATAATATCGCAAGGCCGCCTTTGACAATTCTTTTCAGGTCCTCGTAATTGCGCACTGACATCATTTTTGAAATTATGAAACTAGGTCTCATATAATAGCTTCTGTAAGCATACTTCTTTATTCTGTTGATTTCATCAACGTTCTTGTATCCTTTAGGAACGAATGTCGCGAAGTATCCTGTAAGCTTGTCGTATTTTTCGCTTACCATAGTTCCCCATTTACCATCTTTTATTTCTTCATATATTCTTGTTCCGGGGTACGGAGTGAGTACGTTGAACTTGACGTAATCAGGATTCAGCCTCTTCAGCCTTCCTACCATCTTCCTGACCTTTGCAGGGGTCTCCCTCGGAAGTGCGAGAATGAAGTTTGCCCTGACTTCTATACCAGCATCCTTCGTCCATCTTATGGCATTCTCTATCATATCCACATTCGTTTTCTTGTTTATGGCATCAAGAACATCCTGATCAAGACTCTCAACGCCGTAGAATATTGCCCAGCATCCTGCACTCTTCATTATTTTCAGTATTTCGGGACTGACTGTATTAACCCTGCATTCGCATGTCCACGTTATGTCAAGCTTATCCCTTTCCACCGCATCACAGAAGTTGTTTACCCATTCCTTGTTCACTCCCCAGAGGTCGTCCCAGAAGTTCACATCCTTTATACCATAATCATTGACCAGATGTTTTATCTCATCTATGACATTCTCAACAGACCTGTACCTGTACCCCCTTCCCCATATTCGCTTCGTGTCGCAAAAGCTGCAGTTGAAAGGGCATCCTCTGCTTGCCATAATGGTTGTATTGGGCAGCCTTTTGTACTGATTCGGGGATGGCCTATATTTCTTTATGTCCACAAGATGCCTTGCAGGAAATGGAATCTCGTCAAGGTTTTCGATAAACTTTCTCGGTTCATTGATTATTGGTCTGCCTGATGAATCCTTGTATCCAACACCCTTTATTGCGGCTATTTTTTTCTTTTTTCCCGATAGATATGAAACGAGTTCAGCCATTGCATATTCCCCCTCGCCGAACACCACGTAATCAACACCATCATTGGAAAGAACTTCAGAGGGACTCGTGGTGACATGGGGCCCGCCGAGGACAGTCGTCATGCCCATCTTCTTGAGCAGGTCTGCAAGCTGCACAGCATAGGTGTAATTAGAAGTGTTGCAGTAAATTCCGACTACATCAGGCTTTGTTTTTCTGCATTCACTAATTGTTCTTTCATGGCTCCAGCTATGAAACTGCGAATCAACCACAACGACCTCATGACCATCTTTCTCCAGAACGGACGCTATATACAGAAGACCGAGGGGTGGCAGTATCGACCCTATCTTTTCCAGACCCTTGTCATACCGGTTTTTCATATAAAAAGGCGGCATAACCAGAGTTACTTTCATGAAAACTAACTTGGCTCTTAAAGTTATAAACATTTCTTTTTTGTGCCGTGGAATATGTAGACAAGACCGCCTGAGACCGAAATGACTAGATGCGTTATGACGAAAATCAATATAGATATGACCACACCTGTCTCATACTGCAGCCCCAATATTGCCAGCAAATACACAATCATTGCATCCCTCGTGCCTATTCCCCCTGCTGTCAGAGGGAGCATTCCAGCCAGTGTACCCATGCACACAACAAGGAATGAAATTTGCGGCTCTATTGAGAAACCGAACGAGGCGGCCAGCAGTGAAAGCTGTATTCCGTAGGTAAACCAGTATGCGAAAGACAGCACAGTCACTAAGATGAGATATCTGGGCTTCCGTCTGAGAGCTCCTATTGGCTTGTATATATTATCTGCGGTCTTCTCAGATTCAATTTTTTTCACATTGAATAGCTTGGCGGCGAACCCGACTCTTGAAAGTATGAATGAAAGTACACTAACGAATGCTCTCCTGCTAAGAAGAATATATCCAAGGACAAGTGTCACGGCTATCCCAACTATCAGCGGTGCGGGTATGACAGCGACTGTTATTCCTGTGAACATCAGAGCACCCGTAGATGAGACGGCCACTATCACAGCTATATCAAAAAGCTTGTCTATCATCGAAAGCGAGAATGCTGAACCCGATGCAACATTATGGTCGCGCTTAAGATAGTAAAATCTTACAAGGCTTCCGAGTTTCGAGGGTGTTACCAGCGAGAAGAACATCCCTATCATGTATATTTTTGACGATTCCGTAAGCTTCATTTCCACATCAGAGGCCTTCAGGAAAAAATGCCATCTAACGAATGACATGACTAACATGGGGATGGTTATGGCGGCGGCAAGTAAAAGGAGAATAATATCTGCTGAAGCTGTTGATTCAGCCACTTTCTCGGGGTTCGCCAGCCAGAGAAGCAACGCTATTATCGAGACACTGAACAGCAGCTTTCCGAGATGTTTGATACCCATAATAAGAGAATGCCTATTGTATATTTAAGATGGTCATACACCTAAATTATAAATAGTTTCTGTTGGTGTCTTTCTTATGGTAAAAATAACGGTCGTGTCACCTGTATATAACGAATCGGAAGTTCTGGAAGAACTCACCGAGAGAACCACGAAGACGCTCAAGAAAGCCCTGATGAATGACTGGGAATTCATCATAGTCGATGATGCCAGCACTGACAGCACGCATGTCATCATGAACAGGCTCGTGAAGAAGAACCGTAACCTCAGGTACATCAGGCACGAGAAGCGTGGCGGCCAGACAGGCTGCTTCAAAACAGGCTTTGACAACGCCAGAGGGGATTTCATAATAACAATGGACGGAGACCTTCAGGTGACGCCTGAGGATATTCCTCTCTTCCTTGCAAAGATAAACGACGGCTATGACGTGATAAACGGTATAAGGGAGCACAGGAAGCATGATTTCTGGCTCAGGCTTATATCAAGGTTCTACAACCTTCTCATGCTGATTTTCTTCAACTGCCCGGTACTTGACGCAGCAAGCAATTACACAGCTGTGAAGAGAAGCCTTGTGAAGGACCTTCCCCTGAGAGGAAATGACCACAGGTACCTGATACCAATGACTGTCAGAAGAGGCGCAAAGAAAATCGGTGAAGTCGTGATAAGGCACTGCGAGAGGAAAAAAGGAAAGTCTAAGTACAAGATGAGCAGGAAGTTCCTCAAGGGAGGACCCGAGATAATAAGGGTCTGGCTCAGGATGAGGATGGGGGTTTACGACTTCCCGAAGAAGCCTTCCTGATCAGGATATGCCTTCTCCCGAAAGGAGAATCAACTGTATTTACAAGTCGGAAACCGTTCTTAATCCATGCGTTCAGCCCTGCTTTGTTTCCTTCGTATGTATAGGTCTGCGTGGCTTTGGACCTTCGTATAAGCTTCCCCGCATAACCTTTCCTTCTGTGTTTCTTTCCTGTGCACAGTAAAATTATCCTGTCGCCTTTGGTAATACACATCGAGGCAATTTCGCCTTTCACTTCTATTGTGTCAGCTTTGAAAAAAAGGAGTGGAAGCTTCCTTAGCCAGCTCTCAGGAAAGCATTCTTTCATGAGCTTCAGCTTATTGAAAAACATAAGTCACCTGATTTTCCTTGCGCTTTCTGCGATATAAATGATATCATCATCACTGAGAAGTGTATGGAAAGGCAGCAGCAATGTTTCTCTGGCTGCAACTGATGCATTTGGGTAACTACACCGGGAAGATGACGGTATATGTGCAGTGTACGGGCATATGTAAGGGTAATTGGATGATGTTTCTATTCCGGCTTTCAGAAGCTTTGCGCGGACAATGCCCTTTTCCTTTCCTTCTATCCTTATGGGAAATCTTCCGTATGCGTGCTTCGCTTCTTTCGTGTCTTTAGGATAATGGATGCTATCGATTTTGGATAATTCATCCTGGAATATCTTCGCCATTTCCCTTCTCCTTTTAACTATGATATTTATCTTCTTCATGGATTCCAGAGCTACCGTCGCCTGTATATTTGAAAGGCTTCCATTCTCATGCTCAGGCATATCCTTCGGGCTCCATCCGTCAATAGATTCAAGAGGGTTGAATTCCATGATGTTTCCAAGCATGCCGACCATCATGTCAGATGTCATAAGCCTTTTCAGCCCGTACATCGTATATCTGTAAGTATATCTTTGGGAGAAGAATCTTCTTTTTGATGAGAAAACGAGGTTAAACAGCAGCTTTGGTGAGGGTGTGAACTTCTCTTCATTCCTCAGAGCAATGAGTTTTTCATAAATATCCTTCCTGTTCGTGGTTGCTACGCCGCCTCTCCAGCCTGTGATTATCTTGGATTCCTGAAGGCTGAACATTCCGGCATCTCCCAAAGCGCCTGCTTTCTTTCCAGCGAATGAGCCTCCAAGCGCTATGGCTGAGTCCTCAACTACGGGTATGCTGCTGTCTCTGGCTATTTCAAGCGCTTCGCTTATATTTCCGATGAGACCGTAAAGGTAGCTTAATGTGAATGCTGAGATATTTTCCTTAAGGACATTTCTTGCTATCAGCGGATTGTATGTGTCAAGGTCCACATCAACGAAGAATGGCTTCGTTCCTGCCCATCTGGCACCGTCAAGCGCAGGTATGCATGTGTATGACGGAAGAAGCACTTTCTTACCTTCACAATCAAGTGCCTTGTATATGTTGTATAGTGCTGACCTTCCTGATGAAAATGAAACAGCATATCTTGTTCCAACGTATTCGCTTACGCAACTCTCAAGCCTCTTGACAGATTTTCCTGTCTTTATGTTTCCTGTAAGTGCGTCTTTTACTAACATCAGTCCCGCTTTCTTCTCTATCTCAGGGACTGTGTAAGCAATCATTTTGTACATAAAAATTACTGCATAGCATTCTTTACAGCGTCAGCAACCTTCTCCGTGTCCTCTTTTTTCATACCAGCGTACATGGGAAGTGTCACTATTCTCTTATAGACGCTATCGGTCACAGGAAACGAAACCATGCTTCTGTTATAGTAAGGCTGCAGGTGAACAGGTGGATCGAAATGCACGCTGGCCTGTACATCTTTCTCCCTAAGTCTGCTTATGAATGATGTCCTGTTAGTTTCTTCAGGCAGCTTTATTGTGTACATCTGGTATACGTGCCTGTAGCCGTTCCTGACTGCAGGCAGCGACAGCCATGTGTCCTTCAGAAGTCTTGTCAGCAATCCTGCTGACTCGATTCTCATTCCATTCATTTTTTCAATCTTCTTCATCTGTTCCACTCCTATGGCAGCATTGACATCAGACATCCTGAAATTGTATCCCGCTTCTATGGATGCACGCAGCCATGGCTTGTCCTTTTTCTCCCGCTCGTATGTAGTGGACGACATTCCATGACCTTTGAGCATCCTTGCTTTTTCAGCTAAATCATCATCATCAGTTGTCAGCATGCCGCCTTCCCCGGTGGTGATGTTCTTCGTCGGGAAGAATGAAAAGCATCCTGCGTCACCGAAACTTCCGGCGACTTTCCCATTCTGCTTTCCGCCTATGCATTCAGCTGAATCCTCAATTATTTTCAGTCCATGATTATCCGCGATTTCCTTTATGGCTTCCATGTCACACGGATGTCCTGCGAAATGAACAGGCATCACAGCTTCCGTCTTCTTGGTTATTTTCTTCTCGAAATCAGAGGGATCCATGTTGCATGTATCCTCTTCTATATCACAAAAAGTCACCTTAGCGCCAGCTGTAACTACTGCATTTGCGGATGCCGAGAATGTGAAGCTCGGAACTATGACCTCGCCTTTTATGCCCATTGACTGAACCGCGAGATGAATAGCAGAAGTGCATGAGTTCAGCGTTATTGCATGTTTTACTCCTATGTATTCAGCGAACACTTCTTCAAACTGCCTGCAGACAGGTCCATGTGCAAGCCAGCCTGATTCCAGAACTTTCTTTACAGCATTCAATTCTTTTTCATCCATATATGGTTTTGAAAGATTGACCATAAGTCATCTCCTCATATGTTTTTCTTAACAAATTCGAAGTATAAATTCATACCGTCTTCAAGTGAGTATTTTGGCTTGTAGCCGAGTCTCTTCTTTGCCTTTGTTATATCAAGCGTGCCTCTGACAGGCCTTCTCATATCGGATTTCTTGTAGACTATGCCAATGTCCGGTTTATGCTTTTTCAGTATATTCGCGAGTTCCTTCAGCGTCCTCCCTTCACCCCTGGTTATGTTGAATATCTCGTTTTCAGCCTCATGCTTCTTGGATGCCAGAAAGAATCCCTGGGCAGCGTCCTCTACATATGTGAAATCAAGCATTGCGGAGCCCTTGTCATGAAGCATAATAGGCTTTCCGTGGGCGGCATTCTCAGCGAATATCTGTGTAACGCGGTTATTTGTGTCAAGTGGACCGTAGACAGCTGACGGTCTTACTATGGTATACTTGAGTCCATACTGCATGTTGTACGCTTTTATCAGTTTCTCCCCGCACAATTTGGTTGCACCGTACACGTCAACAGGGTCTGTCTCGTCAGTCTCCCTCACAGGAACGCGGACGAAGTCGCCGTATGCCATACTTGATGAAGCGAATACCAGCCTCTTCACAGTCCCAAGCTTTCTGGCACATGTGAGGACATTCACTGTTCCCTGTATGTTTATGCTTATTGCCTCCTCAGGTATCTTGTTTGACACAGGAGCTATTGATATGGCGGCGAGGTGCACGACAACGTCCGGCTTGAATTTTTCCATTGCACTGAGAAGATGCTCACGGTCTCTTATGTCGCCCTTGACAATTTCGGCATTCTGCTTCAGGTACTCGAGTCTCATCGGCAGATATTTCCTATACGATTCCTCATTCACGCTGAATGTCTGGAGAGAGTCAAAAATCACTACCTCGTCACCGGCTTCCCTGAATAGCCTAGTAAGGTAATATCCTATGAAACCCGCTCCCCCGACAATCATAATTTTCATAAGCTTATTTAATGCGACGTATTTAAAAAATGGAAACAGACCCTGTTTATGTCAGTAAAAAATGCTGTAATACTTGCAGCTGGTCTCGGAAGGCGGCTTATGCCTACGACAGCATCAATACCCAAAGTTATGATCTCTGTTAAAGGAAAACCCATATTAGTTAATGCACTTGAGATACTCAGTTCTCTTGGAATAGAAGAAACTGTAATAGTGGTAGGTCATCTGAAAGATTTTATAAAGGAAAAAATAGGCAATGAAATGGGTGATATGAAAATAAGTTATATTGACAATGATTTTTATTCTTCGACAAATTCAATGTACTCTCTGTGGATGGCACGGAAATTCATTGAAAAAGGAACGCTTATCGTGGAAGGTGATGTATTCTTTGAGAAGTCTGTTATCGGGGATATGCTAAAATATAAGGTGTGTCGCCCTCTGTTGTGCGTCGACAAATTCAGAAACGACCTTGACGGAGCTATGGTAACATCTGATGATAATAAAAAAATAATCGGAATAGATATAGTGAAAAAGGGACATCCGGCAAGTGCTAATAACTACAAATCCATGGGTATATGGCTAATACCTCCGGATTACGGAAAACTCCTTTCTGGATGGCTGAATGAAAACGTGAAGAAAGGAAATGTTGATGTTTACTGTGATATCATTATAAGGGATAATCTCGAAAAGAGTCCTGTGTTTATACATGACACAAATGGTAAAAAATGGGTGGAAATTGATTCCAATGAGGATATTGAATTGGCGGAATATGTATTTTCTAAGTAACAATTTGGGAATAAGCTTTTAACTGTTTCTTTAAAGTTATAATAAGAATTGTACGGGTTGAATCGCATGAAATATGTAGTTATAATACCAGACGGGGCCTGTGACTTTCCCCAGAAAAGTCTCGATGGGAAAACGCCACTTGAAGCAGCTAAAACTCCGAATATGGATTTCATTGCAAAGAACGGCCAGACCGGTCTTATGCAGACATCTTTTCATAATCTTCCAATAGGGAGTATAGTGGCAAACATGGGAATACTCGGCTACAATCCGCTTGAATATTATCCGAACGGGAGAGCATCATTCGAAGCACTCGCCCAGGGAATAGAACTCAAGAAAAACGATATAGTCTTCAGATGTAATCTGATATCGGTGAAAAAAGGCAGAATCGTGGACTTTACGTCAAATATGATAAGCGATTATCTTGGAAGGAAGATAATAGAAAGTATAAAAACCGATAGCGGATTTGAGTTGTATCCCGGACAGAGTTACAGGAACCTTCTGATTTTAAGGAATGCCAAATTCAGGGCATCTGACATAATATGTTTTGAGCCTCATATGAACATTGGAGAAAAGGTGAATGAACGACTTCCTGTCGGAACGACCTTTGATAGTATAGAATACGCAAAAAAACTCAACAAATTTATTTTAGACTCAGTAAAACAGCTCACTTCCATGAATGAAAAATATGCAACATCAGCCGACATGTTATGGCCATGGAGTCCGTCACATAAGCCATCAATACCATCTTTTGAGGAAAAATATGGCATGAAAGGTGGAATCGTTGCTGGTCTTGACTTCATGAGAGGAATAGGAATGGCAGCTGCGATGGAAGCGGAAGAGATACCCGGTACAACTGGTTACATAGACACTGATCTTAAGGCGAAGCTGAATACAGCTGAAAGAATGCTCGAGAAAATGGATTTCGTGTTTATACATGTAAATGCGCCTGACGAGGAGTCACACGCACAAAACACGAATAAGAAGATAAAATCAATAGAGAATATCGACAAGGAGATAGTAGGACCGATTATAAAATTCCTTGAGTCAACAAAGGAAGACTTCAGAATCGCGATAATAGTCGATCATTATACATTGCTGAACGATAAAACCCACAACAATAAATCCGTGCCGTTCGCAATATACGGGGCAGGAATAAAAAGAAACGGGTCTGAATCTTACACTGAAAAAGAAATAGAAAGGAAGTCCAATGGCAGCCTGATAAAAAGCTACAAATTCATGAAGAGTTTTTTGTCGGAGGATAAAATATTTTAATTTTTCATTACAATGATGTGTGATATGTGCGGAAAAATCAATGACGAGGATGTAAAGAGGTTTTGGGATAGCCGGGCTAAGGAATACGGAAAGACTTCAATTACAGGTATAACGAACTTCAGGAATGGTAAGGAATCCAGTGAAAGGGATGAGATTGAAAGAAAGGCTCTCGCAAGATTTCTGGATAGGAGAAAACACAGAAAGATACTTGATATAGGCTGTGGTGTCGGAAGACTCTGTATGCATCTTTCAATGGGAGCCGATTCTGTGGTTGGCGTGGATTATTCGAAACCTCTTATAGACGTAGCGGAAAAAGAGAGAAAGAAAGCAAGCATAAATAATGTCAGATATATATGTGCATCAAGCACGGATTTTGCGTGTGATGAAAAATTCGACCTGATTATAATAAGCGGATTATTCATCTATATCAATGACAATGATGTAGACACCACTATTGAAAATTCATACATCCATCTGAAGAAGGGGGGTATGCTCATACTGAGAGAATCAGTTGGAGTGGATGAAAGATTTGAGGTCATAAACAAGTATTCTGAAAAGATTGGTACTGTGTATAACGGTATTTACAGGACACCGAATAATCTCATTGAAAGCTTCGAGAGGAAAGGATTCAGATGTATCCATGACGAAATGCTGTTCCAGCCGTGGCCCGAGACAGCCACATGGTTTTTTGTTTTTGAAAAGTGATTCAATGAAAAAAAGAAATGTCATAATATTCATAATCGATGGAAGGAGAACATATAAATCAGAAGACTCAAAGACGACAAAACTTGATTACATGTATGAATTCGCCAAAGAGAGTATAGAGTTTGAATATGTCTCATGCTCAGCACCAAGCACAGCCATGTCACTTAGTGCAATACTTTCAGGTGTTCCGTCTTATTACCTCAGCAAAACGTTTGTCAACCTGACATTCAACGGAACATCGATACCTTCACTTAACAGAATACTTGAAAAAAATGGATATTCCAGTTACGGTATATCTTCAAGTTTCGGGCAGTTTTTCAGGGAAACCATGAATTTTGACGACAGTAAATACAGGCTTGGTATAAAAAAGACACTTCATCACACATATGTGAACAACGAGATACTGAAGAACCTCCTTCCGGAGATGAAGGAGCCATTCTTTCTTATGATGCATTACACGAGAGGTGACCATGATGTTGTGGATAATAGTGTCAGGGAAGGTGTGAAAATACTAAAAGAACGTGGCTTGTTCGAAGATTCTGTATTCCTGATGACATGTGACCATGGTTATCCCGATCCTGACATAAAGAGGAAGGACATAGACAAATTGGGTCACGACCTCGTTGTCACGGATGATAATATTTTGGTTCCTTTCTACATAAAATATCCGGGAAGTGTTAATGGTCTCAAAGTAAAGACCATGGTTACCCATCTTGACATAGTGCCGACGATTCTCGATTTGCTTGGAATTTATGATCAAAAACCTGAGACTGCAAAGGGAAATTCCCTATTGAATATTATAAAAATAGGTGGAAAAAGGGCCATATATCCAAATCTGAAGATAAGGATAGACAATCGTTACATAAACCAGCCGGGAAGGATAACCGCAATACGGGGCCCGGAATACAAATATGTATATTATCACGACAAGCCTATTCTCGATGTGGGAGGAATGCTATCCAACGCAAAAGAATCATTCTATGATCTCAGGAAGGATCCAAGGGAGCAAATAAATTTAATTGGTACCAAGAATCGAAAATACAGAAAGGAAATAGAAGAATTCCGTGAATTCTTCAGAAAATCGGAAAATGAGGCTGTTGAATATCAAAAAGCACATCTGAAAGAAAGAAGGTTCTACATCTTAAGACAACTTAAGGGACGGAAGGGAGACTACATGAAAAATCCGTGCAACATACTGAAAGACGCAAAAAGACAGATAAACCTTGTAATATACAGGATAGGAAAGGTCTTTAGATTCTCATATACAGCTTTCCGGTAAGTCGCTTTTGGGAACGATTTGGAATAAAGTATTTATAAAGCGTGCTTAAATCTTAAGAATGACTTCCGATAACATGGACTCAGTTAAGACATTAGCAAAAGGTGCTGGAATAGTTTTAGCTGGTCTCATACTTTCCAAGATATTCACACTCATTTACAGAGTTTTCATCGCACAATTCTACGGACCGACGGATTACGGAATATTCTCGCTCGGAATAGCTGTACTGAGCCTGTTCGCCATGACATCACTCATAGGACTGCAATCTGGTGTCGTACGTTTTGTTTCCCATTACAGGTCAAAAAAAGACAATGAGAGGGTAAAAGGAACCATAATTTCCTCATTGAAGATAACACTGCCGCTGTCAATTGCAATGAGCATCATACTGGCACTTTTATCTGAATTTATAGGACTGACTGTTTTTCATGAGACTGAATTAGTCAACGTCCTGATGATACTGTCAATCTCCATACCGTTCACAACACTGATGACGATTCTCATGTCAGCATTCATCGGTTTCAAAAAGGCTGATTACAGAGTATACACTGAAAATATATCTCTCAACTCATTCAAGCTGCTTCTGATATTGTTATTCGGAATAGCCGGCCTCGGCATTTCAGGAATCGCGTGGGCATGGACGATTGCAACTATTATGACTTTCATCGTGACTGTACTCTTGATTAGGAAACTATATCCGGATATAAAAAGCAGCCTGAAGTCAGTTGAAATCAAAAGCGAACTCTTCAAATATTCAGCGCCTCTCTTATTCACCGGCACGATGGGATTCATCATACTATGGACAGATACCATAATGATAGGTATCTTCATGGAAGCGTCCGATGTTGGTATATACAATGCAGCCATGCCCATAGGTCAGATATTGTTCATGACCGCAAATGCAATAATCGCGCTGTTTTTGCCTGTGATAACAGAACTCTACTCGAAAAATAAGATTAAAAAAATAAATAATCTGTACAAGACTGTTTCCAGGTGGACGCTGTATGTCAATCTGCCCATATTCCTGGTATTGGTGTTCTTCTCCAGACAGGTGTTAAGCATAATGTTTGGCCCTGAGTATACAAGCGGATACATAGTACTCGTCATTCTCAGCGTAGGTTTCATGATAAAGAAGACATTCCCTGTGATTGAAACCCTTCAAATGGCCAAAAAGACCAAAAACGTCATGTATGCAATAGCATCAGGTACTGCTGCCAATGTGATACTTAACATAATGCTCATACCCGCAATGGGTATAAATGGCGCTGCGCTGGCGAGCATGTCAACTTACACAATATCTACGCTCATGATGCTTTTCTATACCAGAAAATTTGTCAAAATATCCCCATTTTCGGTCAATATGCTCAAAGGCATAGCGGCAGCACTGATATCAATGGCATTCACATACATATTGGCTGAGCAATTTTTCACAGCATTCACAATACCAATAATGGCAGTGATGTTCACCGTATTCATGCTGATCTATATGTTCCTTCTTCTCGTATTCAGATGCTTTACACATGAGGATATAGAACTGATAAAGTCCATCGAGAGGAGCTCCGGAATCAAAATCGGCTTTGTCAGGAACCTCATGAAGATGTTCCTCAGGTAGCGCACTGTTTTATGTTTTCCGTGCTTTGATATAATTGGGATGATAAAAATGAAAATATACATCTTGGAAACCAACCTTCCTGGCGAAGACGTAAAGAGTGGTGGCGAGGAAAGGTTCACGGAGGGACTCTCAGAAAATCTCAGCCGTAGGCATGAAGTCGTGGTATTGACGAACGGAAGTAAGTCGTCCGAGAAAATTGGAAATCTCTGCATAAAGCGGATAGGAAAAATGAATGTACCTGTGATAAAGTATGTCTATAGGGTTCTTGTCCTTATGAGGGAACTTCTGAAGACAGAAAATATTGATATCATCCAATCCAATATATCTGATACAAGTAACGGTATTGCGGGTGCTGTGATAAAGAAGATCAGGGGAACAAAACTCATTACCAGAGTTTCAGGATTTGGCGACCCGAAAGATATTGGCGTTTTCAAAAGGCTCATATACAGGTTCATATTCAGGAACTCGGATGTCATCGTGGCTATAAACAGCAACTTCATGGTCAAGGACATAAAGAAGTTGTACAACAAGTCAAGGGTAATAGTGCTTCCGCACGGGATAGACACTGAAATAAGGATGAAAAGTAAATCATATCCCCGTAGAAAGAAATTTAGGCTGCTTTTCGTAGGAAGGCTTGTTTATTTCAAGAACGTCGGAATGCTTCTCGCTTCATTCAAATTGCTAAGGGAAAAATTTGACGTGAGTCTTGACATAATAGGAAATGGACCTGAGGAAAGAATGCTGAGGAAAACCGCAGAAGACCTCGGCATTAAAGACAATGTAAATTTTCTGGGGGAGGTTTCAAATGAAATTGTGATTGATTACATGGACAAAGCGCATATCTTCACGTTTCCCTCTAAAAGGGAACCGAGAGGGCTCGTGCTGATAGAAGCCATGAGGTCCGGTCTTCCTGTAGTGGCTGTCAACAGGGGAGGCCCGAAGGATATAATAAAACCGGGACGCAACGGCTTTCTAGTGGAGCCGGAAGACGCTGCAGGTTTTTCAGAAAGTGTATCAAGACTCCTAAAAGACAGAAATCTATATGAGCGTATTTCATCAAACAACGTAAAGGATGTATATATTTTTTCATGGGAAAACGTGACGAAAGTATGGGAAAATGTTTATGGAAGTTTATTGGGAAAAAAGTATCTGTCTATTTCTCTATAATCGCAGTAGTCATTCCTTTTCCGCGCAAGGGCACTATTTTCAGCATGGTATCGTAGAGAGCTGGCATGGACAATTTGCCTATCAGGAGTCCCTTCAGCTTCGGTATGTGATAGTTGATAAATTCTATGTTTTTTGCCTGATTAAAAAGCCTGTTCAAACGTTCTTCGCTAACAGGATATGTATGATCAGGTGTGTCCCAGAAACTTGGATTGAAAGATGGTGAATGTACGATTATCCTTCCTCCTCTTTTAGTTACACGAATAAGCTCCTTCGATGCATTCATGAGTTCGTCTCTTTCTAGATGTTCCAGAAGATTCCAGCATACACAAAAGTCGAAGCTATTGTCCCTGAATGGTATCTTCGCTACTGATCCCTTTCTGACGTCCAGTCCTTCTTTAAGGCAGTGCCTCACATTTCCTGAATCAATGTCTATGCCCTTTACATCACACTTACTCTTGATTATTTTCATAAGCCGTCCTGTTCCGCAACCAACGTCAAGCACTAATCCATTGACGCGATCCAAAACAACTTTTTTGTAGTCGTATATATTATCTCTTGTCAGCTGAAGTCTTTCGAGATGCTTTACGTAATCCATATTCATATTTCACTGGGAGCCTTAAATTGCCTTCATGTATAGTTTCTTCAATGTCTCGAATATAGCTTTCTCAACTGGAAATCCTAATAATGAATGATTCATCCTGAAACGCGCTGATTTCTTGAACGGTAGTTTGAATAATCGAATTATGAAGCTGGACGAAGACGATTCGGCGAGTTGCATAAAGAATGACATTGTAATAAGATATTTTGGATTTTCAATCCACTTGAGCCTGTCAGGTGTATAGAAACCAGATATCATTTTCGCATTCATCCATCCGCGAAGACTTGTCGGTTCAACGATGGTTTCCTTGATTAATTCGTAAAGATCGCATCCAGGATACGGCCTGAATATTTGGGGTCCTATTACAACAGTATTTCCGTTCATTTTCTTCAATTCGTTTATCAGATTAAGTGTCTTTCTTATATCTTCTTTTTTTTCTGTTGGAAGTCCTGTCATAAATGAGCATACGGGTATTATATCATGTTCTGCACATCTCCTAACTGCATTGACAGCATCATCGACGGTTATGTCTTTTTTCAGGAGTTCCAGAATCCTTACGGATCCTGACTCTATGCCCATACCTATCACAGAACATCCACTCTTTTTTACTAGTCTCAGTAGATTATCATCCATCCAGCTTTTTCTAAAGTAGTTTGCTCGGCATGTGGCATGCCATTTTATTTGAATTTTTTGGTCTATGAGCATGCTACAGAATTTTTTGATGCGTTCCCTGTCAAGAAAAAAATTCTCATCCACGAACTTGAAGAAACTGACGCCGTACGTCTTCTTCAGAAGTTTGATTTCATTCACTATATTCTCTGCTGACAACGGCCTCCAGCGCCTGTATTTTAGGGTAGTGTTTATGCAGAAAGAGCATCTATGAGGACATCCACGACCGGAGTGCACAGGAATATATCTGCCGAAATTCCTTCCAGCAATAGAGAATTCTCCTATATATTTTTCCATCTTCATAAGATGCCAGCTTGGTGGAGAAAATACGTTTATATCTATAGGGGAACGCTCAGTGTTGATTTTTGCTCCGCTAGATGTCATGTAGGCAAGTCCGCTAACGTCAACCTTTTTTCTTTTTCCTTCAAGATGCTCGAGAAGTTCAACTATTGCAGTCTCGCCTTCGCCTTTGACTACGAAGTCAACTGATTTGTCCTCAACGGTCTGTACGGGGAACAGACTTGGATGATGCCCACCCCAGACAACTTTTATATCAGGGTTCATGCTCTTCGCGATATCAGAAAGCTCAACAGCACTCTTTATCTGATCTGACATGACCGTGAGTGCTATGCAGTCTGACTCACCTGAGAATTTCTT
This sequence comes from Candidatus Aenigmatarchaeota archaeon, assembly GCA_016931255.1. GTDB lineage: Archaea > Aenigmatarchaeota > Aenigmatarchaeia > QMZP01 > JAFGSV01 > JAFGFG01. Next base: position 66,500 of record JAFGFG010000006.1, on the reverse strand, counting down.
GACATTATCACTGCAGTCCTCTATCTGATAATCGAAAACCTTGACTTTGTGACCTGCTTTTTCAACAGCAGTCGCGAGATATAGAAGTGACATATACAACTGAGGTTTCCCTTGTTCTTCAGTTTTCGGGTTGACAATTAGCACTTTCATTGTTTCACATGTTATCCATTTCAGCCTTAAAAAACATTATTCCAGCGAATTCATTGACAGGAGACATCGACATAAAATCACTGTTCAGAATCGTGTTTCTTTATCTTTTCCATCAGCTTCTCGCGCTCGCGGATATGAAGGTCCATGTCGAGGAACTTGAGAAGCTCCTTCTCAGTGTCCAGTATGGTCTTCCATTTGCCTATGTCGAGGTACTTGCCTCTGAGAAGGACGCCTGCGACCTTTTCGCCGTTGTCCAGTGCCAGCTGTATGGCATCTGTTATCTGTATCTCGCCTTTTGCTCCGGGCTTCGTCTTTTCGATGTATCTGAATATTTCCGGTTCAAATACGTATCCACCGCACATGGCATAGTAATCATCACCGACTTTGAACTCCGACGATTCATTCTCGTCAGGCTTTTCCTTCACCTTCTCAACAGTGCCGCACCCGTTCCTGTCGCATGTTATCTTTGCGAGGCCGTACCCCTTCGGGTCCTTCACCTTGAACAGAAGAAGCGTTGCTATCGGCTTCTTCTTTTTGTGGTATGCTATCAAGCTCTTTATCTCGTTCTTCGGCTCTATGAAAGAATCCCCCAGCAGCGTGACGAAGGTTGTGCCAATCCATTCCTTGCCCTGGTATATGGCGTGGCCGAGCCCCTTCCTTTTCATCTGGTATATGTATGCAGTATTGACCCCGAAGAAGGAGCCGTCCCCTATGTAGTCCATGAGCGCTCCCTTCTGGTAGCCGACAACCATGAATATTTTCTTTATCCCCCCTTCCTTGAGGTTCTCCACGCAATGCTCTATTACGGCCTTCCCCAGTATGGGATACATCTCCTTAGGGACTGCCCTCGCGAAAGGGTAAAGCCTTGTGCCGCTTCCTGCAGCGGGTATAAGGCCCACGATTTCATTTTTCATAGTATTGGTTTTGCTTATTATCTAAAAGCGTATTACCAGCACACCCCCTCGAAATTTGAGACTTTATTTTTATTGAGAGTTTTTCTTCCTTCGATGATAATTTTTCCTCTCATCCTCTTGAAATCTTCATCTTCAAGCTTTTTGAATTCATCCCATTCTGTTAGTATGATGCATGCATCAGCATCATCCAATGCTGCATATGCGTTACTGCAGTATGCAATATCCGGAAATTCCCTTCGGAAGTTGTCCTGTCCTTTGGGGTCGTATGCCTTCACTTTGGCACCCGACCTGACAAGCTCCGGTATTATCAGCAGTGACGGAGCTTCCCGTATGTCATCAGTGCCGGGCTTGAAAGCAAGACCCAGAACAGCTATCGTCTTTCCCCTGAGGGACATCTTTTCCTTCAGCATGTCCACGAGTCTCAGCGGCTGCTTCCTGTTGACATGTTCAGCTGCGTCAAGGAGTGTCATTGAAAGTCCCTCTTTCTTTCCCCTGGATATTATGGCTTTCACGTCCTTGGGAAAGCAGGAGCCTCCGTAGCCTATTCCGGAATTGAGGAACCGCCTTTCTATGCGGTTGTCCATTCCCATGCCGTCCGCGACTTCGTAAGAGTCTATGCCCAGCTTCTTGCACATGTTTCCTATCTCATTTGAAAATGATATCTTTGTCGCGAGGAAAGCGTTGCTTGCATATTTTATCATCTCAGCTGTCCTCGGATTGGTTTTCATTATTTCGCATTTGAATTCATTGTAAAGCGAGTAGACCTTTTCCATGCTCTTCTCGTCAATCGCTCCTATGACAACCCTGTCAGGATTCATGAAATCATCAACCGCAACGCCTTCCTTGAGGAATTCCGGGTTCATGGCGACACCGAAATGCTGCCCTGCCTTCTTACCGGATGCCTTTTCGAGTATAGGGAGTATCACATTCTCGGTTGTACCGGGTACAACAGTCGACTTGACTACAACCGTGTGGTACGTGTCTTTCTTCTTCAGCGCCTTCCCTATGTCCTCCGAAACCTTCCTTATGTAGACAAGGTCAACCGAGCCGTCGCTCTTCGAGGGCGTTCCCACTGATATGAATGTCATGTTGGTGTCGATTATTGCATTCTCCAGCTTCGTTGTTGCGTGCAGCCGCCCGTTTCCGGTGTTCTTCTTTAGCATACGGTCGAGCTTGTCTTCATAGATGGGCGATATGCCGCTGTTTATCTTTTCGACCTTGTCTTTCATCACATCGACGAGCGTCACCCTATTTCCAAGCTCAGCAAAGCATGTTCCGGTAACAAGGCCGACATACCCGGAGCCTGTTATGGATATTTTCATAGAATTATGTTCCGAAGAATGTTTTATATGTCTTTTCCGGAATCCCTCCCAAAGGAATGTTTACGGAAACTTTTGGGAATATATATTTAAACAGTGCATACAAGCAATTTCTAAGGTGATAGCATGGGAATCAAGGAAGAGCTTCTGAGCGGGGACAAGAGAATAGCGGTGTGGGGTTCCGGTTTCATAGGCTTCACTACAATTGCATACATGGCGTTCAACGGCATAAAGACAATAGGCCTTGATGTCGACAAGAAGAAGGTCGGTCTTATAAACAAAGGCGAGATACCTATAGACAATCTTGAATACTGGCTCGGCTTTGACATAAAGGAGCTTTCGGAAAGGAAAATGCTGGAAGCCACTGATGATTACAACAGGCTGCTGAAAAAAGATATTGCCATTCACTTTGTTTGCATACCAACTGAAATGGGCGGCGAGCCGTATGATGACATACTTATTGATGTCATAAACAAGCTCACCAAGCTCAAGGATGTCGGCTATGAGAAGCCGCCACTGGTGATAGTTGAATCAACGCTCACTCCCGGAAGGAGTGATGAGGTTGTCCTGCCTATATTCAAAAAAGCCGGTATAAAGGTCGGAAAGGACATACTATACGGCGTGGCACCGAGGAGGGACTGGTTCGTCTCTCCTGAGAAGAGCCTCAAGAACCTCCCGAGGGTATTCGGGGGAACCACACCCCAGACAACCGATATGATGAGGGATGCACTTTCAGTCGTATGCAATAACCTCGTTCCTGCGCCCGACCACAAGCACGCAGAGATGGTGAAGAGCATCGAGAATGCTTACCGCCATATGGAGATAGCGCTGGCGAATGAGCTGTCAAACGCGTATCCTGACATAAACATGACTGAGGTGCTCAGGCTTGTCGGGACAAAATGGAACATAGGCACATTTCATCCATCATTCGGCATAGGAGGATACTGCATACCGCTGTCGAGCCAGTATGTCCTGCTTGGCGCAAAGCATCCGGAAAAAATAACCATACTGAAAAGCACCATAGAATCTGACAGGGAGCAGCCTGTGATTGTTGCGGAAAGCCTCAAGAAGAGGGGATTGAAGAACATAGGCATTCTCGGGCTTGCATACAAGGGTGACATAAAGGTATGCATACTTTCACCGACGATAAAGATGGCCGAGAAAATAAGGGAACTCGGCATGTCTGTCAAGGTGAATGACCCTTATTACACACCTGAAGAAATAAAGAAGGTGACAGGCGCTGATTCATTCGTGTTCCCTGATGACCTTGGGCAGTTCGATGCCATACTCATTGTGGCTGACCACCAGCACTACAAGTTCACGCCCCACAATACAATAATAGGCGCGCTGAAGAAATGCAGGCTCATACTCGACAACACCGACATATGGAAGGACATAGATTTCCGGAAGGCCTGTATAGAATACCATGTAGCCGGTGACGCCGGCTGGATAGGTAACTGATTATGAATAATGAATTAAGGGATATAGTCAGAAATGCTCTTGAAGAGGACATAAAAACAGGTGACATAACAACAGAAGCTGTCATACCCAGAGAATTGAAATCGATATCAACCATTATTGTCAAGGAAAATTGTATTGTTTCAGGCCTGAATGTGGCTGAGGAAATTTTCAGGCAACTTGATGGCAGTATTAAATTCAGATACCTGAAAAAAGACGGTGAGAAAGCTGTACGCGGCGATGTGATAGCTGAAGTCATGGGTGATGCGAGAGCCATGCTTACAGGAGAGAGAACCGCACTGAACTTCCTCCAGAGGATGACAGGAATAGCCACGAAGACAGGAAGGATGGTGGAAATCGCCAGAGGCGGCGGAACGAAGATACTCGATACGCGCAAGACAACCCCCGGACTGAGAGTACTCGAGAAGTATGCGGTAAGATGCGGCGGAGGAACCAATCACCGGATGGGACTATACGACCAGGTGCTGATAAAGGACAATCACATACAGGTCGCCGGAATAACATATGCTGTTGCAAGAGCGAAGAAGACTGGAAAAAGGATTGAAGTCGAGGCTACGAATATTGATCAGGTCAAAGAGGCACTGAAGGCGGGCGCTGACATAATCATGCTTGACAACATGAAGACAGGCGAAATGAAGAAGGCTGTTTCGCTGATTGGAAAAAAAGCCATAACCGAGATTTCAGGCGGTGTTGACGAGAAGCGGCTGAAAGAGCTTGTTGAGATTGGAGCTGACTGGATTTCAGTTGGCGCTCTGACGCATTCAGTTAAATCAGTGGACATTTCAATGACCATGAGAATGCTATGATTTCAGCAGCTCTCTGAGTCCTTCTTCCAGCTCAACCTTCGGTGTGAATCCGAGTTTCTCCTTTGCTAAAGAGATGTCCGCGCAGGATTTCTTGGCATCGCCCTGGCGGCGTTCCCTGTATATGACATTAAGGTTTTTTCCTGTTATTCTTCCCAGTGTACTTATCACGTCATTGAGTGACAGCGCAATACCTGTACCTATATTGAATGCGAGGCCGGAAACATTGTCTTTGGTTGCGGAAAGTATATTAGCTTCAACCACATCCTTCACGCTTACGAAGTCCCTTCGCTGCCTTCCGTCGCCGAATACTGTCAGTCCGCGGCTTTCCTTTATATTCTTAGAGAAGACTGAAAGCACCCCTGAATACGGACTGTCAGGATTCTGCCTTGGACCGTAAACATTGAAGTATCTCAGGGACACTGTCTCAATCCCGTAGAGCGATGAATATATCTTCATGTAATACTCGCCTGTCAGCTTGCTGAGTCCGTAAGGCGAAAGGGGATTCGGTATGGTGTCCTCCGGTGTCGGGATCTTTTCCGGGTTGCCGTAAAGTGCTGAGGAAGAGGCATACACAACCCTTTTCACATCATTCTTCCTGCACGCCTCAAGAACATTCAGCGTCCCGCGCATGTTGACATCCGAATCGAATGAGGGGTTTTCAATGGACAGCGGTATCTGCACATTGGCTGCCTGATGAAAAACCACATCAGCGCCCTTGAAAGCCTTTATGAGCTCGTTTTCATGCCGGATGTCGCCGTTTATCAGCTCCACGCCATTAGGCACATTCCCCTTCTTTCCGGTTGAGAGGTTGTCGAAGACCGTGACATTGTTGTCAGCGCGGAGATATTCAGCTATCCAGGACCCTATGAAACCCGCTCCACCTGTGACTACGATGCTGCTGTCCTTCAGTTTCATAACCTTTATAATCGGCGCATGAAATAAATAGTTTATGAAGTTCTCCATCAGTGAATTCGGGAAAGCCGGAAAGATTGTCAGGCAGAATGACACATACACTGTGACGGATGTCTCTGTCCTGAATAAGATGAATGTATCCCTCACGGTTCTGCATCCGGGAAAAGAGACATCGGGGCACAGGCACGAAGGATCGGAAGAGGTATACAACTTCGAGGAAGGCTCCGGAGAGATGCAGCTTGACGATGAAAGGTTCGCTGTAAAAGAAGGCGACATTGTCATAATACCTGACGGCTCATTCCACAAGGTGTTCAATACTGGCAAGAAAGACCTTCTTTTCGTCTGTGTCTTCGAGAAGTACGGTGAAAGGAACTAAACATTTGAATATAGCCTGTTTGCCTCTTCATAGCTCTCTATGGAGCCTATGTCGAACCATCTGTGGTTCTCGCTGAGGACGAATCCGCTCACATCGGTCTGCTTGGACAGCCATTCTATGAAAAAACCAGGGGCATCCGGGTTTTTCCCGTTAGCTATGTATTCGTGTATCTTGTGCGCAGTGCCCTTAGGGAAGAAGTAGCATCCTGTGCTGATTATCGTTGACACAGGGTCTTCAGGCTTCTCATGGAACTCCTTTATGATGTTGTTCTCGTTGAGAACGACAACGCCGTACCTGTTCCTTACAGCATCCTTTTCCCGCATGTCGTATAACGCCACCTTGGGCACTTCCCCGTGTGCGCATCTGAGGAAATCATTGATATCGAACTCGAAGAGGTTGTCGCCTGCGACCACTATGACATCATCGTTTATGTCAAGTTCCCTGAAAATAACACCAAGAGCGCCTATGGCTCCGAGCTTCTTCTCTTCGCAGTGGCTCTCCTCAGCAAAGATGCTGACGTTCTTTCTGAAACTGGATGATGATATCCACCTGTTGAAATGCGGCTCGAACTTACTGTTCGTTGAAATGTAGATTTCGTCTATTTCGCTGACAGCAGAGAGCTTTTCCATTATGTGGTCTATCATGGGCTTTCCCCCTACATGAAGAAGGGGTTTTGGTGTATCCTTTGTGAGCGGCCACAGCCTTTTGGCAAAACCGCCGGCAAGCACGATTGCTTTCATATTTTTCACTTTTCCCATCTGACAGTAACAAATATATATACGGTGAATGAATAATGGTAAAAGTATTTAAAAACCTTTCAAGAATAGTTAACTCTATGAAGTTGGTGTTGAAATGGGATTAAGACCGGCAAAATGTTACACAAGGCTCAAAAGGCCGAATACAAGGGTTTCGAAGCACAAGCCCAGGAAATCCTATGTGAAAGGCGTCCCGTACCCGAAGATAAGGTCATTCGAGTCGGGGAAGATTAAGGATGAGTACAGCGTGAAGGCTTTCCTTGTCACCAAGGAGGCTGTACAGATAAGGCACAATGCACTCGAGGCAGCAAGGATATCAACCAACAAGAAGCTCGAAACATTACTAGGAACCGGGATGTACTTCATGAAGGTGAGGGTTTTCCCGCATCATGTTCTCAGGGACAACCCCATAGCAACAGGCGCAGGCGCCGACAGGTACCAGACCGGCATGCGGCTTTCATTCGGAAGGCCGACCTCAACAGCAGCACAGGTGAAGAGTGGCCAGAAGATAATAGAAGTCCGCGTGGCTCCGGGAAGCGAGAAGGTCGCCAAGAGAGCTCTTAAGATAGCATCAGCCAAGATACCATCTCCGTGTTCTATAGTGTTCGAGTAGCCGCATTCTGCGGGAATCTCCCAAAGATTATAAACATGTCAGAACAATAATCTACAGGGTGTTTTTTTGTACATAACCAGGCTTGATGATGTCGGAGAGAATGATGAGATGGGAACGAAATCATCAGTTCTCTGCATGCTGAAAAAAGGCGGATATCCCGTGCAGTCGGGTTTTGTCATAAGCCCTGAGGCGCTTGAGATATTTCTGACAAGGAACGTGCTCAGGGACAAGCTGGAGGACATCCTTGCATCACATGGCGGAAGCATCCATGAAATGAAGAAAGCCATGGAAAGTATAAGGGTAATATTTGCGAATGCTTTCATGCCAGAGGAAGTGAGAAAGGAAATATCAACCGCTTACGCAGACATCTCCGTGTCAGATGACGTCAGGGCGGCGCAGGCGGCCCTGAGTATGATAAAGGCAGGAAGGACCTATGATATCGTGGCTGTGAGGTGTGCGGCCATGAGAACCGGTTCATCAAGCTATGCGGGTGTTCTGGACAGTTTCCTGAATGTCACTGGTGAAGAAGACCTCATCAGGCATGTGAAGCTGTGCTGGGCGTCGCTGTTCTTTCCGCATACGAAAAAATACCAGGAAAAAACAGGCGGCGTGAGTAGCGTGTCTGTGATTGTCCAGAAAATGGCGCCATCGGAGAAAAGCGGCATAATGATGACAGGATTCGGAGGGGACAAGACGCTCATCGAGGCATCATGGGGACTCGGAAGCGCCATAACATCAGGCATAGTAACACCTGATGAATACCTTCTGGATGCCAATGGAAATCTTATTGAGAAAAACATATCGAAGAAGATGTGGATGTTTGAAAGGAATGAAATGACAGGCGCCACTGAGAGATACCATGTGCCCGGAAGCAGGATGGACGCCCAGGTTGTTTCGGAGTCAGAGATGAAGAAGCTGTTTGAGGTCGCGAGGAGCATTTCCACCGGGAACAGCCAGAAGATTATAGACTGGTGCATAGGAAGGAACAAGATTTCAATAAACGACGTAAAAGACGGCAATTATGAGATAAGCCCGAACCATGATGAGCATTCCCACGAAGAGGTGCTCGTAACAGGAAGGTTCGTCTCGAGAGGCACGGCAACGGGCTCTGTCTTGCTTGCCGAGGATGGTTCAATGGGAACATTCGGAGCAGGAAGCATAGCTGTTTCAAAGAACTCGGACCCGAAGAATGTCATTGCGGCAATCAACGCATCAGCTGCCATAACGGACGAAGGAAGCCGGCTGTGCAACTTCGGCATCCTTTCAAGGGAGATGAACATGCCGGCGCTTTCCTCAACCCAGAATGCGACCCATATACTAAAGGAAGGGGACACTGTGAAAATCATAGCTGACCAGGGAAAGGTCGTAAAGGCTGTACTTGCAGAATCAACCCCTTCGGAAGACGATAATGAAATGTATAGCGACTTCAGCCAGCCTGCTCAGGAGACAGAGGAAAAAGACCCGTTTGCGCCTCCATCGCCACCTGACATCAACTTCCCTGCGATGTATGAAGAAGCAAATAATCCCGGAGAATCCCTTCCAATGCCATTTGAGAATCCGCTGGTTGAGACAGCAACAGGCAGTGAAGCTGTATCTGTTCCCAGAAATGTGAAAATATTCGCAAAAACAGGACCCGAGATGGTTGGAAGGGTTCATAATGCTGAGGGCAGCATAATCTACAACATACCATCGGAGCCTGATTTGCTTTCTTCCCCTGCAACATCTCCGGGTGAATTATGGTTATCCCCTAATAACGAGCAGTCAATGCAGTGGGCATCCGACCTGGCAAGACGGTTCATAGAGAACAGGACTCCTGCCGGAATACTGATACCTGTTGTCAGGGGAGTTGAGGATGTCAGGAGCATGCGCCATCAGCTTCCTGCGGGATGCATATACGGAATATCTGTGAAGACCCCTGCAATGGCATTCCAGAACAGGGAAATAATAAATGAAGACACAACTCTCGTTAACATCGACATTGACCCGCTCATACAGCTTTCAATGGGACTGAAAGAGCCTGATGAAAACATACATGATGCTGTCCTTGAATTCGTGAAGTCTGTGAAAGGGAGGTGTGCTGAAACAGGTTCCGTATGCTCGGTGACTCTCAGCCAGAAATACATAACAGACTGGAACATCGAGATGCTGGTAAAGCAGGGTGTTGATGTGATATGTGTTGAGCCCGCCGTGGTTGATGATGTCAGAAGGACCCTGTCAAGAATGAGCATTCAGCCCGCAAGAAATACTCAGGAAAGCGCAGAGGAAGATGTTCTTCCCATTGATTTCAGTTCGCCTTTTTCTTAGCTTCTTTAAGCTTCTTCTCGTAGCTTTCTACCCATTTGGCTGTCTTCTCTGCATCTGTTTTGCTGTTTCCGACGCCTGATGTGTTGCCAACGCCGACGACTATTATGTTAGTGCCCTTCTTCGAGCGCGAGATGCTTCTTTGAAGTGAATCCATGACATACGGAAGTGCGTTTATCATAGACTTCCTGAGAGGCATTATGGCTTCCTCGGATGACATCTTGACAACTATGCTGTCCATTGGTATGTTTGCCCTGACAACAGCGTCCTCGATGTAGGTTCTTTCAACGCCGGGACCGCCCATTGCGATGCCGACGCCTTCTGCTATGGATCCTGTCTTCTCTCCCTCGAGCTTTGCTGCCGCGTCTATTGTGACGACCTTGTCTATTTTGTACTTCTTTATCAGTTTCTCAACAGCCTTGCCGGGATATCCTATCCTGCCTCCGGGGCCTCTGGCCTTGAGAAGGAAAAGATTACGCCCGTCTGACTTCTTCCTGAACATCACGACTTCTTCCTCGATCTCTGTTGTCTTTCCGTCAATCATCTTGGCAACGACCCACGGGCCGACCGCATCGCCTATCGGCTCTCCCCTTGCAAGCGTCTTTGTTCCCTCGAAAAGTGCCTTGGCTATGCGCTCTATCATGGGAATCTGCATCTGTATTATCATGGCTATCTGGTATGACTTTGTCTTCTTTATCATCTCGATGTAGTGCCTCACTATCTTGGCGAGTGTGTAAAGCTCTATTCCGCCTGCAAAGCCCATCTGGATGTTCGCTTTCCTCTCATCGTCCATCTTCGGGCATACCTGTTCGGTAAAGTACCTGAACCGCTCCCTTTCGTTTTTTATCAGGTGGTCGAACTTCTTCACAATGCCTGCTGGGTCGAGGCTGACAGGTGTTATCATGAAGAACTCAAAGAATCTGTTGACATCATCTTTTAGTTCCTTTGTCGGCTTTCTGCTTATCTCATTTATCAGCAGCTTCTTGGATTTAAGTGAAAGTTCCTCAAGCTTCCTGGCGCTTGCCTCAAGCTTCCACATTATTTGTGACAGCATTATCCTAGGGTAGAACATGAAGAATACCATGAAGAATATTATCCATACGAGCCATGACACTATGTCACCCCCGTCTCCGAGTCCGAATGGCATATTAAGATACATGATGTCCCCTGATGAATTAGATTATATATTTAGAGTCATATAAGTTTAAATTAGAAAGTACAAATGTTTATTGAGGGTTAAAATGAAAGGTCTTTTTGAATGGAAACTGCTGGCAATTGTATTCGCTGTTCTAATAGTCGCATCTTCAGCGCTAGTGAGCAACTCCGGCGTTAAAGACATATTCATGAATTCAACAGGCAGCATAGGTGACTGGTTAAGTTCCCCATTCGGAACGCTTTTCAGCACACCCAAGAAAATCACCAACTTCGTGACCATAAAGCTTCTCTCCGGAAGCGTAAGTCTCATCATCGGTGATGCGGTAAACATAACCACGCCTGATTCTGATATAGAAAATTTCAGGGGAACTATTATATTTAACTTCGACAGCAACAGGACGCAGCTCATGCCTGCTGATAGCGACCTCAGGCTGGACCTCAGGATGGAAGATTATTCAATTGAATACATGAAGATTCCCGAGCTTGTACTGGAGGATGTCGATTACATGGTCATGAGCGAAAACACCAACATAACAGCTGAAGGCGATAAGATAGAGATATATGATTTCACCGGAAGCGTAAGCATTTCAGAGGGTCTTGTTCTTGAAGGAAACGTAAGCCGCGTGAAAGACGGGCAATGGTCAATAGGTTAATCGTCCTTTCTGACACGGTCAGCAGTGAGTTCAACCACCTTTGCGTATGCCGGCCTGCTTATTGATATGCCTATCAGTATTCCCACTATTGTGGTTATCACGAATCCTCTTATGAACACACCGGCTGCCACGAACATGAGCGGAAGAAGCGCGGATATCGTTGTGGCAGCAGCTGTGAATATTATGAAGAACGCCTTGCCTATCCTGTCTTTCAGCGTGTATATTTTCCTGGCTATCTTCCTGCCTCCAAGTGTTTCGTCAGCTATGACCACCATCTGGTCGACGCCGACTCCTATTGCTGCTATTATTCCGCCTATTGCAGGAAGGTCTATGTTCCAGCCCATGGTTAATCCGAGCATTGGTATGAGAAGCGCGCCAAGCCATGCCGAAGCATCGGATTCCTTAAGCTTCCACCAGGCTCCGCCTATTATGAGGATGTTTATGAGCAGCACGATTGACCATATGCCTGCATCATACGCGCCGGATGCTGATATGCCCAGTATTATCACGGCCTCTGAGAGTCCTGTGAGCACAAGTGGTATGCTCACCCTGAGGCTCCTGTACCTTATGAATATTATGGTTATCACAGCGATTCCCGCTGCCAGTGCTGCGAGAAGCGCTGACTGTATGAAATTAGCGCCAAGTGTAGGGGAGATTATTGATATGGATGATGTTTCCAGGCTTACTGGAAGCGAGCCTGAACGCAGTATTGTCTGGAGCCTGAGCTTCTCCTCTGTCGCATCCTCCCTTGTATCCCTGCCTCCCTCTATCTGAGGTGTGGCATATGCCTGCCCTCCAAGTGTCGATGATATCCTAAGTGATGACTGGAGGTTGCCGTCAAGGTAAAGATATATCATGCAGTCCTTGAGGTAGTAGTCACCGCTGTCAAGGTCCAGCTGGCTTGGCACCCCTGACGTGACCTTTGCGAACTTCTCGGCCCCGTTGCTTGAGACGAGGACAGTGAAATAGAACCTGTAGAAGCTGCCTACGGGGACAATGCCTGAATGCTGGGGGTCTGTGTATATCAGCTCTATGTCCTTACCTTCATAGACTGTTCCTGTGAGAAGAGCTGAGCCGCCTGTTGTGTTCACGTATTCGAAGAGTATGCCCTCAAGCATGAAGGTACTGTTATCACCTATCTCCTCTCCGTTGACTGTGACTGTGCTGTTCGTTATCTCAATCGGGTACTTGCCCTCGCCGAGGTCTATTGTTCCCCTGCCATTGCTTATCTCAACAGGCTTTGATATCTTCGCGACGAATGTGCCCTCGGATGTCAGGAGGTCATTGACTATGTCTGAGCTCAGTCCTGTTGCGTCTATCTGTATGTAGTTGCCGTCAGATGACTGAAGCGTGGTGAACTGCATGTCTTTCAGGCCGTAGATATTCATCCTTGTCTGCAGCGTTCCCTTGACCTGCTCTATCATGTCCATTGTGGCATTGGTCTTCGGCTTGAGTATTATCCTTGTTCCTCCCTGGATGTCAAGTCCGAAGTCCAGGTTGAGCCTCTGCACATCCTTCACCTCGATTCCTGTGGTCTCATTGAAGATAAAATCATATATTTTGCCGGTGCTGGTTGTCATTGTAGCGCTTCCTGAATATCCGTCAATGATTGCATTCCATTCACCGGAATTTTTGACCGGAACGCCGTTAAGGCTCGTCAGTACCATTCCCTGCTCAAGCACTCCAAAAGCAGGTGACTCCCTTGTGACATAAACAACCTCGACGCCATTCCTCTTGTCAGTGAATCCTATTGAGAACAGCGCTCCTAAGACTACTGTCATGAGAAGGAGAATCCTCCAGTATTTGAGCATCAGCCCATCCCCCTTGACTCGCAGTACCACCTGAGTATCACGGAGTTGAACAGCCATGTCATGATTATGTCAGCTGAAAGACCGATAAGTATGACGGATGCTATGTCGTTGAGCACTCCCGGAAGGGGCACGATAAGAATTGCTGCCATAGCACCTATGCTCGTGAATGTCATCGTGAGTCCTGTCTTGAGCGCATTCCTGAGCTTGTCATTCATTTTCATGTCATGGTCCGTCTCCCTGATGAGCCTGCTCGTGAGCATTATGTCCGTGTCAACTGAATAACCTATGAGCATGAGGAGTGCGCCCAGTGAAGCAAGTGAGAATTCCACGCCGAATACCTGCATGAATGCAAGGGTTATTATGATATCAGATGCAGCGGACATTATTATCGCCAGGGAAGGCACAAATATCCTGAAAACCAGGAACGATATGATGCCCATCATTATGAAAGCTATTATTATGCCTGTCTGTGCCTGGGACCAGAACACATCGCTGAGTGACGAGCCCACGTTCTCCAGGGAGAAGTCTATCACATTGACGCCGTTCTCATCGAGTTTGTCTATAACCGCTTCGTAATCAGCAGTGTCTTCCATCTGTATGGATATGCCATGCGTCCCGAAGCCGCTCAGCCCTCTGACGACGAGCGAGCCGAATTCATCGCCGAGTATGCTCTCAACCTCAGGAACATACACATCGCTCCCGGTCTTTATGTTGAGGAGTGTTCCTCCCTTGAGTTCTATGCTCCTCTCGAACCATTCACCTGTTGTGTTGTACTTGTTTACAAGGATTGCAGCTGATATGAGAAGCAGCACTATGGGAATTGCCATCAGAAGCCTGTAGTCAAACTCCATGCCTTTAACATTCATCCTGTAGCTTTTAGACGTAATAATCACCAATCAACACAATTTGATTTTGTATATTTAATGATGATGCTTTTTATTAGTATTATGCATGACCTGGCTGTTGTAGGTGCCGGACCTGTTGGTTCATATCTGGCTTCACTGTGCGCCGGAAGGATGGATACTATTGTTCTCGAGGAGCATGACGGGGCAGGTGGAAAGGCATGCTCAGGGCTTGTTTCTCCAAGGTTCATAGAAATGATACCCAAAAAAGTGAAAGGCGCTGTAATCGATCATGAGGTGAAAGGCGCTAAAATAACATTCATGGGCACCACGCTGGAATTCCGGAAGAATGACACAGCCGCGTATGTTGTGAACAGAGGCCTGATGGACAGGATGCTGGCGGAGCATGCGTCAGACTGCGGTGCTGATGTAAGATTCGGGGAGAAGGTCATGAGGGCTGACCAGACACAGGAGAAAGTCAGGTTGTGGACGCCAAAGCATGACTTTGAAAGCAGTTTTGCAGCAGGATGCGACGGCGCGGGGTCTGCTGTTTCCAGGATGATAGGCGGCAATGCGCCTGAAGTGCTGAATGGTCTTATAATACACCAGAAAAAGGATGATTTCTCGGACACAGTTGAAATGTGGTTTGACAAGAGCCTTGTGAAGGACGGCTTCTTCTGGAAGATACCGAGGGGGAGCACAACTGAATACGGATGCATAGGTTACAGGCTCAGCTTCCCAATACTTGAGAAGTTCTTCAGCCTGGAACATTCCGATGCCTCGGAAAGGAGCGCCGCGCCTGTACCAATAGGCATTAAGAAAACACATGAAAACCGCGCGATACTGGTCGGAGATGCCGCATCGCAGACAAAGCCGTGGTCAGGAGGTGGTCTTGCTTACGGCTTCCTTGCAGCCAAAGAGGCTTCCGAGATAATAGCGAATGCCGTCAGAAATGGTGACGCATCGAAGCTATCTCTTTACGAGGCCGCATGGAAGAGAATAATGTTAAAGGACATAAGCGCAGGGCTTATGCTCAGGGAGATATACAGGGACCTTGACCTCAGCGCAATAACATCTTTCATGGACAGGGCGGAATCATTGAAAAAAGAAAGCGAGAGGATAGATTTTGATTTTCCGTTCTCCAGTGCATTAGGCAGGCTATAAGCCGTATGCACGCTTCTGTATGCCGAGTGTCTGGGCCTGTGCCTGCGCAGTCAGGCTGTACTGAAGAGCATTCTGTATTGAGTAGAAGTCCGGTACTCCGCCGCAGCTTCCGTCCGTCTCTTCCGCATATCTCCACTCTATTATGTCACCCTTTTTGACAGACTGAAGGTCAACAGCATTCTCGCCTATTTCACCGTTGAGGTAGAATTCATTGAAATTACCCCCGTCACCTTCACTGTGGCCGTCTATGGAGGTGAAGAGGACACTCTTGAATTCGCTGTCATATTCTGATGATGCATCTATCCCGGCTTTCCCGAATTTCCGCTGCGTAAGCTCGTAAACACTCTCACCGTCTACATCAGCCTCGAATACTATCCTCTGGTAGGTTTTCTGGCCGTTTATGAATGTGGGTGCTTCATACTCTATGCTCATTACATCGTCGAGCATTTCAGCAGGATACGGTTCTGTGACTGTGGTATTTTCCTCGAATTCGTTACGGAGAAGCATAATGTCATCAGTGACATTGATTTTTTCCAGATTCTCAAGTTCGTGAATATATTCGCTCTTCTCAACAAGTGGGTCCATTTCCTCATAAAGAAGGTCGTACTCTATTTTCATTGTCTTGTCATTCTCATCAAAATGCACGCCTGAAAGGTCCTGATGGAACCTTGCCCTGTATGACTCTTTGTCTTTTTCCTCGTCCTCGTCATATCTGCTGCGTGCAGACTTGCCTTTAGGCTCTTCGTAATCATCTTCCAGATATTCAAGCTCCATCTCTTCAGCCATGTCGAAATCCAGAACAAATTTCATGATTTAAGCAGTATTTGATTACTTTTAAATCTTTTTGGTGTCACTTCAGCGGCCTGAACTTGAAACCGTAAAGAATGAGTCCTGATTTTCCTTCTTCCCTGATTTTCCTAAAGGTTGACTCAACAGGCATTCCTATGCTCACGTCATCAGGGCTGCAGTCAACTACCTGGGAAACAACCATTGCTCCCTCTTCAAGTTCTACAATCGCAACTACATACGGAGTGTATTTTTCAAATCCCTCCGGAGCAATCCTGATTGTTGTGTATGAAAATATATTTCCTTTCCCTGAGAATTTGAATTCCTCTATCTTCCCCTTCCTCCTGCACTTCGGGCATATGATGCTTGTGGGGTAAAAATAATGCTTGCAGCTCGTGCATCTCGATCCTATGAGGCCGTACCTCTCTGAGAACCTTCTCCAGTGGTGTGCGACTGCTTTTTCCGTAGGCATTGTATCACTTCCTGTTCCTTGAAAATATATGGACAACAACTGTTGAGCCCGAGCCGCCGACATTGTGGGTGAGCCCGTTCTCAGCGCCGTCTACCTGCCTGCCTCCGGCATCGCCTCTGAGCTGTTCCACTGCCTCGATTACCTGAGCTGCTCCTGTGGCTCCGACCGGATGCCCTTTTGCCTTAAGGCCGCCGGATGTATTGACAGGTATCTTTCCGCCTATCATGGTCTCCCCGCTCTGTAGAAGGCGGCCTCCGTCGCCCTTCCTGGCGAAACCCAGGTCCTCCGTTGATATTATCTCATTTATGGTGAAGCAGTCATGCACCTCTGCGAAGTGAATGTCCTTTGTTGTCATGCCAGCCTGCTTGTATGCATTCTGCGCAGCAGTTATGGTGGCTCCGATGGTTGTTATGTCAGATCTCCTGTAAAGGCTCAGCGTGTCCGAGGCCTGCGAGGAAGCCCTTATGTAGATGGGAGTATCCGTGTACTGTTTCGCCTTGTCAGCAGGAACAATTATGAGTGAGGCTGCGCCGTCCGCAATGGGCGAGCAGTCCAGAAGCCTTAGTGGGTCTGCCACCAGCGGCGACTTCAAAACATCATCAACAGTTATCTTCCTGTGGAACTGCGCATTGGGATTATGCATGGCATTCTCATGGTTCTTTACAGCTGACATTGCTATCTGCTCCCTTGTTGTTCCGTACTGGTGCATATGCCTCTTGGCCATGAGCGCATAGACTCCCGGGAACGTAAGGCCGAAATGAGCTTCATTGTCGCGGTCCATTGCGCCTGCGAGCGCAGTTGTGGCAAGGCCTCCGTAGACATCAGTCATCTTCTCCACCCCGCCTACGACAACGCAGTTGTATCTTCCTGACTGAATAGCCATGACACCTGTTGAAAGCGCAACAGATGATGATGCGCATGCAGCTTCGGTTCTTATGGCCGGTATGGGATTGAGTCCGAGATAATCCGTGAAAAGTGCTCCTGTATGCTCCTGACCTGCGAATATGCCTGAAGACATGCTTCCGCCGACTATCAGCTGGATGTCCTTTCCCGATATCCCTGCATCGTCTACTGCCTTTATGCCGGCTTCGCTTATGAGCTCCCGCAGTCCCTTCTTCCAGTGCTCGCCGAATTTGGTCATTCCGACCCCGACTATTGCAACATCCCTCATCATAAAACACCCTTTATCTTTTCCTTGTACCTCGCATAAGTGGCATAGTCTATGTACTCCTTCCTTTCTATCATCTGGCTCACAGGAGCTGCCATGTCTCTTCTATCCCCTATTTTGTCAGTGACTGTCATTGTGAAGGAGTCAGAGCCTGCGCCGGAGCCGAATGATGTCATGAGTATCCTCGAGCCGGGCGTGGCTGTATCAAGCACATTGCATAATCCGAGTATGGATGCTGCTGAATAAGTGTTGCCTATTTTAGGGAACAGTAAACCCGTCAGGACCTTCTCCTTCGGTATCCCTAGCATTTTTGCAGCTGAAAGCGGGAACTTGGCATTGGGCTGGTGGAACACGAAATAATCGTAGTCCTTCACAGTTGTGCCTGTTTCAGATAGTATGCCTTCAGTTGCCCCGAGTATGTGCTTGAAATACCCAGGCTCGCCAGTGAACCTTCCGCCGTGTCTTGGGAACTCTTCCCCTTCCCTTCTCCAGAAATCAGGTGTGTCCGTGACATATGATAATGTGCTGTCAATGGTTGCGACAACATCCTTCTTTCCAACAACAAACATGGCAGCGCCTGCAGCTGCTGTATATTCAAGTGCGTCACCTGGTCTTCCCTGCGCAGTGTCAGAGCCTCCTGCAAGCCCGTATTCTATCTTTCCAGCAAGGACATGGCTGTTCACTATCTGGATTGCGGATGTTCCTGCTTTGCAGGCGAATTCAAGGTCAGCTGCCATCATATTGGGTGTTGCCCCGACAGCTTCGCCAATTATTGATGAAGTGCTCTTGACAACATAAGGATGGGATTCCGAGCCAATGTAAACAGCGCCTATCTTCATGGGATCTATGCCAGCTCTCAGGATTGCGCTTCTCGCTGCCTCAACTGCCATTGTTGCGCAGTCCTCGTCCATATTGGGAACTGTTTTCTCATTAATCATCTTCGCTTCGAGTTCAGGGTCAGCGCTCCATACCTTGGCTATGTTGCTTGATTTTATCCTCAGCCTCGGGATGTATGCGCCGTAACCGACTATTCCTGCTTTCATATCACTGCACGTCCAAAACGCGATTTTAATTAATCGTCTGTCCATGCTTTTTAAATGTTAAAGTAAAGGTTCGACGATAGACTGTCTCAAAATGGGCATAATTTGGGAAAATCCATTTTTAAAGGGAAGATATGTTTTATTTGTAAGGCGTATGATACAGATAGCAAAACCCGACATAAGAAGGAAAGAAATAGAGTTAGTTACAGAAGTCCTGAAATCAGGGGCGCTGACACAGGGAGCATATGTCAGCAAGTTCGAGGAGAATTTTGCTTCATTCATAGGCACGAAGCACGGGATATCGTGCTCGTCCGGAACGTCAGCGCTGACAACAGCTGTTGAGGCTGCAGGCATAGGGCCCGGCGACGAGGTGATAACAACGCCTTTCACATTCATAGCCTCATCCAATGCCATTCTTTACAGCAGGGCAAAGGTGGTTTTCGCTGACATAGATGAAAGGACATTCAATATTGACCCAGTCAGCATTGTATCGAAGATAACTGACAAGACAAAGGCTGTGCTTGTTGTGCATCTTTACGGCCAGCCGTGCAGGATGAATGAGATACGGAAGATATGCGATGATAATGACCTTTTACTGATAGAGGACTGCGCCCAGGCGCATGGGGCTGAATACAAAGGAAAGAAAGTCGGCTCAATTGGTGATGTGTCCGCATTCTCATTCTATGCAACCAAGAACATGGTGACAGGAGAGGGCGGCATGATAATGACAGACAATGACGCCATAGCTGAAAAATCCCGCGTCATAATAAACCAGGGACAGGTAAACAGGT
Organism: Candidatus Aenigmatarchaeota archaeon; assembly: GCA_016931255.1. GTDB lineage: Archaea > Aenigmatarchaeota > Aenigmatarchaeia > QMZP01 > JAFGSV01 > JAFGFG01. Next base: position 46,993 of record JAFGFG010000006.1, on the reverse strand, counting down.
ATGACCATATCATGGTAGGCTATAACAACCGCATGACCAACATCGAGGCAGCCATAGGACTCGGTCAGTTCAGCAGGCTCCGCATGATGACTGCAAAAAGGCGTGAGAACGCTTCTTACCTTTCAGAAAAGCTGAAAGGCATTGAATGGCTTGAGGTGCCGTTCACAGAAGAAGGATGCTCCCATGTGTGGCATCAGTACACAGTGAAGGTTGACGGGGCGCTGCGGGACAGCTTATTCGACTACCTCAACAAGAACGGGGTAGGCGCAAGGGTGTATTATCCGAAACCTTCGTATATGCAGCCTGCATACCAGGAACTTGGATATAAGGAAGGCTTATGCCCTGTGTCAGAGTCTGTCTCGAAGCGTGTGATATCCCTTCCTGTGCATCCGCTTCTGACAAAGGCTGACCTAGGGAAAATAGTGGAAGTTGTTAAAGGTTTCAGATGATTTCAATGAAAGTCGGTGTTATAGGAACAGGTGCCATGGGAAAGAACCATGCCAGGGTATACTCGGAACTTGACTCAGTTGAGCTTGTCGGCATATCCGACAAGGACGAGAAGACAGGAAAGGAGATATCCGGAAAGCACAAATGCAGATATTTCAGGGATTACAAAAAGCTTCTCTCCAGAGACATAGATGCTGTTTCCGTATGCGTGCCGACATCGCTCCATTATGAGATTGGGATGGAAGTGATAAGGCATGGAAAAAACCTTCTGATAGAAAAGCCGCTTGCAGAGAACGTGAAGAAAGCAAAAGAGCTTGTAGAGGCTGCTGAAAAAGCAGGTGTCGTACTTGCTGTCGGGCATATCGAAAGGTTCAACCCCGCTGTGCAGGAACTCAAGAAGATAATAGACAGCGGAAAGCTCGGAAAGGTCACATCGATAATAGCAAGAAGGGTCGGCCTCTTTCCGCCAAGGATAAAGGACGCGAATGTCATACTCGACATAGCTGTTCATGATATAGATGTTTTCAGGTATCTCATAGGAAAGGAACCGCAGGACATCCATGCATCCGGTGGGAAAGCGCTGATAAACGACCGCGAGGACTATGCGGACATATTCATGAAGTACAACGGCACGAACGGTTTCATAGAGGTTAACTGGATAACGCCTGTGAAGATAAGGATGCTGAATGTGACAGGCACTAAGGGATACGCGAGCCTCAATTACATAACACAGGCACTCAGGCTGCATGAGAATGTATATGAGAAGACATACGATGAGTTCGGGGATTTCGTTCTCCGCTTCGGCGACTCCATAGAGATATCAGTTGATGTGAAGAAATACGAGCCTCTCAAGGCTGAACTTCAGAACTTCATTAGCGCCATAAGAAAAGGCGGGAAGCCGCTTGTCACGGGCGAGGACGGGCTGGAAGTCCTTAAAATAATCGAAAGGGTAATGAAATCAATAGAAGGTGGATGAATGATTGTGAATGCTCATGAAACAGCGACAGTGGACGAAGGCGCGATAATTGGCAGCGGCACGAACATATGGCATTATTCCCATGTCAGGGGAACAGCTGTGATAGGAAAGAACTGCAACATCGGGCACTGCGTATACATAGACCAGAATGTAAAGATAGGAAATGCTGTTAAAATAGGCAACAAGGCTTCCATATTCCAGGGTGTTGAGATAGGCAACGGATGCTTCATAGGTCCGCATGTTGCATTCACGAATGACAAGAGGCCGAGGTCTGCAGGAAAATGGGAAATCGTCAGGACAACTGTAATGGACGGGGCATCAATCGGCGCCAATTCCACGATACTGTGCGGTGTCACACTTGGAAGCGACTGCATGGTAGGGTCAGGCTCTGTTGTAACAAGAGATGTCCCGCAGAATGCGCTTGTATACGGCAATCCTGCGAAAGTCAGAGGCTTTGTCTGCTCATGCGGAAATGATGCCGAGAAGAGCAGTAATAAAGGGAGAAACGTTGCCATGAAGTGCGTGAAATGCGGCAAGGTTTTTGAAATACCCGAAGATGTATACTTACTGTGCGGTGATTGAATGGCTGATTTAACACTCTTCATATGCCTCTCCGTGTCATTCCTGACGACATTCCTTTTGGTGCCCAGATGGATGAATAAGGCAACGGGAATGGGACTCGAGGGAAAGGACATGAACAAGTATGACAGGCGGAAAGTTCCTGAGGCGGGCGGCGTCACGGTAATCGCCGGCGCTGTTTCAGGCATACTGATTTACATATTCCTGAACACATTCTATTTTTCATCAGAAGTGGGTGCTGTTGAGATATTCGCTGCGCTGACAACCATACTTCTTGCAGGATTCGTCGGTTTCATAGATGACATTCTCGGTTGGAAGTCCGGCATGACGCAGCGGACAAAAGTCCTTCTGACAATCCCCATAGCCATACCGCTAGCAATTGTGAATGCAGGAGAATCCATCATGAACATACCGTTCCTCGGTTTCGTTGACTTTGGTATGTTCTTCCCGCTTTTGCTGGTGCCTCTGGGAATAATAGGGGCAACCAACGGATATAACATGCTCGCCGGGTACAACGGAATGGAAGCCGGCACAGGCGCAATAATACTTTCGACACTGGCACTGATTTCATGGCTGTCCGGAGCAGGATGGGTCAGCATGATAGCTCTTATAGTGGCTTTTTCGCTTCTTGCATTCCTCTGGTTCAATAAGGTCCCTGCACGTATCTTCCCGGGGGACAGCCTGACATATGCAGTCGGCGCGACAATAGCTGTGGTGGCAATTCTCGGAAACATGGAGAAATTCGCTTTGATACTTTTCATTCCCTTCTTTTTCGATGTCCTCATGTTCGTGAGATTCAGGTTTATAGACAAGGTGAATAATATCGAAGCTTTCGGAAAGGTGAACAAGGACGGAAGCCTTGACATGCCTTACGGAAAGGTCTATGATTTCACGCACCTGATGATAAAGCTCCTGAAGGTGTTCAAAAAGAAGGTCTATGAAAGGGACGTAGTTCTTATGGTCTTCCTCACAGAGTTTGTGCTTGCGCTTATAGCCCTGTCAATCTGGTCGCCGTCCAGTTAAATGCTCTCGTTTATCTCAAGCCTGTATATCTTTATCAGCTGGTTGTCGAACACCTTCTCCACGTCCGGTATGCCGTAGCCGTCCATGAACATGAGGTTCGTGAATGTCGAGAACTCCGCTTCCGGTGGTATGTAAAAGAGTCCATAAGATGTTATGGTTACGCATCCCGGTATTATGCTCGACTCGTCCTCAACAGGTATCCTTATTATTCCATTGGTGGTGCACATGTCCTGTATGTAGCTCCTTCCAAGGTACTGCTCCCCGTTCGTGACCATGAAAAGTGGTGCCCCTACCACGTTTCCGCCTGAGCCCATGGGCAGCCACACCACATACTGGCCGGACTTGAATTCAGCTATTGTCTTGTTCTCCTGCGGATATTCGCCTGTATACTGCATCTGCAGCATTCCTATGATGGTTTTCCCGTGGGTGCCTATCTTGGATATGGCGCCGTATTTTCCCGGAAGCGTATAGTCCATGAGTATGTAGTCAACCTGCTTGCTTTTCAGCCAGCTTCTGTAAGATGTCCAGTTGTCGCTCCTGTCAATGTACCATTCAGCTATCTGGTGATTGACAGTGCCGTTTATGTTTCCGCCGTCCGCTATGCTCGGGCGCTCTCCCCTTGTCTGGAACCAGTAGCCGAAGTCCCACCATGAAAGTATTGACGCATTCGCTGCGGTGTTCTCCTTCATGAATGTCATTGATTCATCCCAGTACTGGTTGTAGGACGGGCCAAGAGAGTTGCAGAACACGTATCCTGTGACCGCATTGGAAAGTATCACAAGCGAGACGAAAATCACCAGCGGAATGGCCAGCAGCTTGATGTCTTTGCCTTTTACGGACGCTGTGAAGTTGTATTTCATCAGGAGCTTAATGAGCTGAGCCACGCAGTAGCCGGCCATTATCGCAGCAGGCGGCCCGAGGAAGAAGACGAGCCTGACCATGTATAACACTGTCTGCACGGACATCAGCAGCCAGAAGACAGGTATCATGATCAGCATGTTCTTTTCAGTGTAGACAGTATATGCGGCAAAAATTATGCCAAGCATCATCAGGAACCACACACTCAGGAGCATGCTGTAAGGCGCAAGTGCCGGAAGTATGTTCAGCCCGAATCCTATGTCAGTCCTGGATGTTATATCGCTCCATGAGCCTGGCATCTGCTCTGCAACTGTGCTTGCTATGACACCTTGTTCTGAAATTACAACAAGGCCTATCGCCCTGTTTACCATGTACCACAGGGTGTCTGAGAACATGGAGCCGACAAGCATGAAGAGTATGATTGAAACAATTATCACAGGCGCGATGTAGATGAACTGTTCCTTTTTGATTATTTCATAACGCTCTGCAGCATATCGTATGAGAATCATTAAAATTGTCACAATCGCGATAATCTGCTCGATTGTCAGGTCAAGACCTAGGAAAAGGCGCTGTGTGGCAACTGCTGAAAGAAGCACAAATATTACCGATGGTATCATGTTCCTGCTGAACTTGTTTAACAGCAACATGACTACGGCGAAAATCGAAACTATGTATATGATGAACTGCGCGCCGCCCCATGAGCCCATTGAAACAAAGACTGCTATTGCGGAAAGTGCACCGTATTTCCATGAGTTCCTCTTGTATGCCAGCACAAACAAGAGGATAGCAAGAAGCAGGAATGTCCCTCCTGTTGCTTCCTTGTCGAAGAATCCTGCTGATGTACGGGCAATGTATCCCGGAACAGTCGCAAGGAAGAATGCACTGAAGAGGCCTGCGTTTTTGTCATCGAATATCTCCCTTGCGAGGAAGAACATTATTAATACGGAAAGAGCACCCATGAGAGCGGGATACATTATGGCGAAGTTCAGGTATGTCATAGTGATGCCTACTGAGCCCATGGCTACGTACAGCATCACAGGCACATAGAAGTACATCAGCGGCCCGTATTTCTCAATCGGGACACCATCAGGCCAGTACCTTATCGGGTCGAATTCAGGCACCTGAAGGTTGTTTTGAAGCATCAGCTCGTTTATTCTGTATGCGTAGAATGGGTCAAGCGCCTGGAGCTCGCCGTACTTCGCAGGTATCATCCTTGTCCAGAACGAGAACACTGTTATGGCTATGAGACACCATACCCACCAGTTCTTGATAACAAAATTCATGGCGGACTTGGCCTTCGATTCCTCCTTTAGGCCCAGCCTGATAAGAATATCGTCCAGATTCATATTATGTAAATTCTGGAGCAGAGGTTTAAATCTGTAATCTCAGAGGAAGAACTTCATGTATATGAAGAAGGAATATATCGAGAGGAGTGCTATTCCTTCAACACGGCCAAGCTTGTTTTCAGTCTTCATGAGTATAACCAGTATTACAGATAACATTATCATAACAGGAACACTCTGCGATATTATGGAGAAGTCTGCAGGCATTGTACCTGCTATTGCCGAGAGACCCATCACCATCATGAGATTGAATATGTTGCTTCCTATGATGTTGCCCAAGGCAATCCCCTCGAGCTTCTTGAAAGCTGCTGTTATGGATGTTGCCATCTCAGGGAGCGATGTCCCTATTGCTATGATAGTAAGCCCTATTACAGATTCGGTTATTCCGAATCCTGATGCGATGCTTGTACTTGCGCTGACCATCAGTTCAGCTCCAATGAGGACGCCCGCTGCACCTATCAGGCATAGCGTCAGCCCCTTTGGAAGGCTGCTTCTGTCAACGATTTTCTCTATTATGTTTTCCTTAAGGTCTTTGTCCTTGTAGAGATAGTAGACATAACCGAACAGCCCTGCGATAAGGATTATACCGTCTATCGGTGTCAGTCCATCTAAAAGGAACAGTGTAGCTATGAAGGTGACGATAATCATTATGTAGCTCTGCCTGAGCTCGCTCTTTCTCGTGGCTATGCCCGGTGTGACTATCGCTGCAATCCCAAGGACAAGCCCTATGTTGGCTATATTAGACCCTATTACATTTCCAAGTGCTATGCCGGGAATTCCCCTGAAAGCCGACAGCACGCTGACAGCAAGCTCAGGGAGCGACGTGGTGAATGCAACCAACGTCAGCCCTATCACTATATCTGAAACACCTATGCTCTTGGCTATCCTTGAGGCATTGTCTGTGAAAATGGAAGCTCCTTTGAGAAGGACAAGAAGTCCTATTGCAAAAAATATAAAATCTGTTGTAAACTCCATAAGTAATCATTGTGAATGTTTCTTTTATTTGGTTTTTCTGGTCACAATCCTAGATAAGCCAATGGATGTCATCCATCCGACAGCAGCGAATGCCAGAAGTACTGACCACTCGTATAACCCAAGAGGAACCAGTGAGAAGTATGCATTCAGCGGGCTGTATATTACTGTCAACTGGAGTATCAGGGACACCATAAGTGTGACCAAAATCATCTTATTGTCAAAGATTCCCAGCTCTTCCTGGTGCCTTATGACAGCTATTCTCATGAACTCGTATAACACGAAACCCATGAAAAGTGTTGTCCTTGCGGTCTCCAGTCCTGATGAAAGTGTCATTGTGAATACGAGAAGAAGGATTATTCCCATGTTGAGACCCATTGCCATTACATTGTAGAATGTTTTCCTGTCGAGTATGCTGTCGCCGATTTCCCTTGGCTTTCTTTTCATTGTATTCGGAAGCGCAGGGTCTACTCCAAGCGCAAGTGCAGGCATTCCGTCAGTGAGCAGGTTTATCCAGAGTATATGAACCGGAAGCATTATGGGGTCATTCATTGAGAAAATCATTGTCCCCAGGAAGATAACGAACACCTCTGCGAGATTGCAGCTGAGGAGGTAATTCACGAACTTCCTTATGTTGTCGAATATGCGCCTGCCTTCTCGGACAGCATTTCTTATGCTCGTGAAGTTGTCGTCGAGGAGTATGATGTCGCTCGCCTCCTTGGCCACTTCCGTGCCCCTCTCACCCATTGCAATGCCGACATCGGCCTTCTTCAGTGCCAGCACATCGTTCACGCCGTCTCCTGTCATTATGACACGATTATCCTTTTGGAGTATCTCAAGTATCCTCAGCTTGTCAAAAGGCGATGTCCTGGCAAAAATATTGGCACCTGCATCAAGCACCTTCCGAAGGTCTGCATCGCTCATCTTCCCGATGTCATCGCCGGATATCGCGCTGGTGCTGCTGAGCCCTATCTCATTGGCTATCGCCTTCGCTGTCTCTATGTTGTCACCGGTTATCATGACGACTCTTATGCCTGCGGTTGCGCAGTCAGCAAGGGCATCCTTCACCTCATCCCTTGGTGGGTCCAGCATGCCCTCAAGACCTATGAATATCATATCGCTTTCCATTTCTTCCTCGGAAATGCTGCCGCTGGCTTTCTTGTATGAAAAAGCAAGAACCCTGAGGGCATGCGATGCAAATTGCGTGTTCTGCTTGAGTATCTTCTCCTTTCTTTTCCTGTCCAGCTTTACAATCTTTCCTCCAAAAAGCATACGCGTGCAGTGATTCAGAACAACCTCAGGAGCTCCCTTGGTGAATACAACGTTCTCATTTTGATGCCTGCAAAGCACACTCATCATCTTCCGCTTCGATGTGAATGAAATCTCATTTATTCTCTTGTATTTTCCCCTCAATCCATCATAGTCTACACCGTTATTTATTGCGAATTCAGCTATCGCCACCTCGGTCTGGTCTCCTGTCATCTTCCTTTCAGTGCCGTCACCCTGCATGAAGCGCGAATCATTGCACAGTGTGCCGCAGAGCATGAGCTTCTCCATTCTCCCCTTATCAGAATCATTCAGTGCCGCAGAATCGAAAACAACATCATCGAAATACATTTTTGTGACAGACATTCTGTTTTTCGTTAGTGTGCCTGTCTTGTCTGTGCATATGACGTTCACAGAGCCTACAGACTCGGCTACAGCCAGTTTCCTTATCAGCGCGTTGTTACTGGCCATGGACTTTGCGCCAAGCGCGAGCGCCAGTGTCACGACTGCAGGAAGCCCCTCAGGTATCGCAGCAACAGCAAGGGATATGGAAATGAGGAATGCATCGTATAATCCGTATTTGAAATATCCCACAGCCATCATGACAGCTGCTATTATCCCCACCATCCAGAATATTTTCTTGCTGAAAGCTGACAGCTCATTCTGGAAGGGTGTCCTGGTCTCGCCAATCTCTTCCATCTTCTCAGCGAGCCTTCCGACTTCTGTATGTAATCCTGTCCCGAAAATCAGCAGCTTCCCGCGGCCGGATGTGAGGCTCGTGCTCATTCTGGCTACATCCCCGGCAGCTTTTCTTACAGTCTTTGATTCTCCTGTGAGTATGGACTCGTCTATCATCATGCCCATGGATTCTATTATCTTTCCGTCAGCAGGCACGATGTCTCCGGGTTCGATTATTACAACATCACCGGGAACAAGGTCAACAGCTTTTACTGAAATTATGGTCCCGTCTCTGATTACTTTGGCTGTCGGGCTGGACATCTTTTTGAGCGCATCTATGGCCTTTTCAGCTTTCCAGTCCTGAAAGAAACCGGAAATACCGACAGCCAAGACTATGAGCAGTATGAGCGCCGAATCTATGATTGTGTGTTCAGAACCAGGAAGAAGCGCTATGCCGAGCGACACCAGTCCCGCGACTATAAGTATCACTATCAGGGGCGATGTGAACTGGGAGATCATTATTCTCAAAGGAGATGTATGGCTCGTGGATGTTATTTCATTCTTTCCGTGCTTTGCGAGCCTCATGGCTGCTTCATCACCGGTTATGCCGTCTTTCCCGCTTTCAAGCTTCTTGTATGCAGATGTCAGCTTTAGTCGTTCCCACTCGTCGCGCATGAATAATTATTGAGACTTCCGGCTATTAATTATAAAAGAAATCAGTTCTTGAGGCTGAGAATCGCAGTTGCTATGTCCCCGGCATCTTCCAGGGCTTTCCTTGCCTTTTCCTCGGTGGCGCCTGTTTTTTCCATGACCATCTTGACGTCTTCGTTCACAAACCTGCTTCTTGGCCTTTCCTCAGCATCCCCCACTATCTGGTATGATTCCTGCCCCATGGCATTCATCAGCGTGACATTGGGGTTGCTTATGACTATGTCTTTCTCAGCGGTCCTGATTATGACTTCTTCCGCTTCTATCTGTTTGGTCTGCATTCCCATCTGCTTCATCGCACGCTCAAGCTGCTTCGGATTTATTCTCATAATAAACAAATGCACCGCCGTTTTAAATATATTTCAAGCATACTGTCAAACCTAGGTTTTTCATTATAGCCACCGAAGAACATTGGTGTTTTTATTTGTTAAAATCAATCTCTTATCCAAGTGAATTTTCATGGAATTTCAGATACTGGATGTCGACTATGTAATGGTCAATGAACGACCGGTTCTGCGTATATTCGGAAAGGACATGGAAGGAAAAAGCGTCTGCGGTTTCTATGAGGGATTCCTTCCCTATTTCTATGCGGCAAGCGATGACATAAACGAAAGCCTTGAAGGACTTCCGAGCATACACGGCGTTGAAAAAGTGAAAAGAACCCTTCCTATGGGATATCAGGAGCCGCGCGATGTCTGGAAGATAACACTTAAGAATCCGGCCAAGACAGTCGAGGTGCGTGAGGCGCTGAAGAAGAAGGGTATAAGCACATACGAGGCTGATATACTTTTCAAGTACAGGTGGATGAATGATTCGGACATAGGCGGAATGCGCTGGATAAGCACGAAAGAAAGCAATGGCATAAACACTACGAGTGTATCAGCGCAGAGACTTGTCCAGATGAAGGAATTCGAAATAATTGACACCGAAGAGGATGCTCCGCTCAGGTATCTCGCTTTCGACATAGAGACAGTTGGAAAGAATGAGGGCTCTATGCCTGATTCCGAAACAGACCCTGTTGCGTTGATATCGCTTGTATTCTCAGATGATTACAGGAGAACAAAATCAATTATACTTTCCACAAGGCCGGGAGATGGCATAGAAGCACTCTCAAGTGAAAAGGACATGCTCATTCGTTTCATGGAAATCATCAATGAATACGACGCTGACGTCCTGACAGGCTTCAACATTGTCGGTTACGACCTTCCCTACATACTGAAAAGGATGGAGAAGAACAATATACGGCCTGTATTCGGAAGATGCAAAACCAAGTCAGTTAGGGACGATGTCTTCGCGGGGCGCCACAAGATAACGATAACGGGCCGCATAATTGCGGATTCATTCTCAATGATAAAGAAGGGCTGGAACCTGAAAAGATACGGACTGGACTTTGTTTCGAAAGCCCTCATAGGAGAGGAGAAGAAGGACGTCAAGAAGTCAGAGATAGGAAAGTTCTGGAGGGGGTCTCAGGAAAAATACCAGATACTCGCTGATTACTGCCTTCAGGACAGCATACTTGCACTCAAGCTGCTCACGAAGCTTGACCTCATGGACAAGTACATCGCGCTTTCAAAAATATCAGGCTCACTCCTGAATGATGTACTGGAAGGAGGAGAAAGCCAGAGAATAGAAAACTACTACTTGAAGGTATTCAACAAGGAAGGCTTTATCATACCATCCAAGAACAATGAGCAGATAGCAGAGAGAACCAATGGTAACGGTGATGATGAAAGCAAGGACCTTAAAGGCGGCTTCGTCATAGAGCCAAAGAAAGGTCTCCATTCAATGGTGCTTGTGCTTGACTTCAAGTCCATGTATCCTTCACTTATACGAACATATAATATATGCCCGACCACGCTTCTTATTGGAAATGAGAATGTGGAACACATAACCACGCCAAACGGCTCAATGTTCGTCAAGCCCGGTGTCAGACGCGGCGTAATACCGAGTATACTCGAGAACCTTATGGAAGAGAGAAGCAAGGTCAAGAAGATGGTCAGGAACGCTGATGAGAAGACCAGAAAGATGCTCGACCTGAAGCAGTTCGCGATAAAGACGCTGGCTAATGCTTTCTACGGCTATTTCGGCTACACGAGGGCAAAGATTTACAATGTCGCTATAGCCAGTTCTGTCACAGCTTTCGGGCGTGAAACCATACACAGTACAGTCAAGGCCATGGAAGAGGATTTCGGATATGAGGTAGTCTATGGTGACACTGATTCCGTAATGATAAAGGTTCCTACGGAAAGCATGGAAGAGGCGGAGAAAATCGGGAAGGACATCGGGAAGAAGATGACTGAACGGCTTCCCGGCATAATGGAACTGGAATTCGAAAAGCTGTTCAAGCGCTTCCTCCCACTGACCAAGAAACGTTACATGGGATGGTCCATGTTCAGGGACAAAACAGGTGAATGGAAGGACGACATTGTGATGAAGGGTATAGAAACTGTGCGGCGTGACTGGTGCGAGCTTACAGGAGAGACAATGAAAGAGATAATAGAAATCATACTCAAGAAAAACGACACCAAGGCGGCTGTCTCGTATTTCAAGGACGTGGTGAAGGGACTTCTTGACGGGGATGTTGACCTTGAGAAGCTTGTCATAACGAAAACACTCACCAGAAGGCCTGAAAAATACGCCGGTGTCCAGCCGCACGTCGAGGTTGTGAAAAAAATGGAAAAACGAAATGATATGGACCTTCCGGGTGTCGGCGACAGGATAGGATATGTGATAGTCAAGGGAATGGAGCTGCTTTCCAAGAGAGCAGAGGACCCGAATTTTGTCAGGGAAAACGGGCTTTCGATTGACTCGAAGTATTACATAGACAATCAGCTGCTTCCGCCTCTTGAAAGGATTTTCACTGCAATAGGCATAAGCAGGGACGAGCTTCTCGGCGCGGGAAAGCAGATGGGACTTTTTGAAGTCATAAGCAACAGCAAGAATATATGTGCAGAGCCTGTGACAAAGGGCAAACTGTCTGATGTAAACGGCTTTATATGCATGTCCTGCGGAATGAAGACAGCAAGGCCGCCTCTCTCAGGAAAGTGCTCATGCGGGGGGTCTTTAAAATTTTCCACACCGGAGGGGCCCGTTTCAGTGGCAGTCAGTTAATTCATCTTCACACATGCTCTAATGTTGCCGGTTTTCCATGAAAATTTCCAGATGAAATGAATATGCATATATTGCCCGTGAATTTCCATATGAAATAGGGGGGTCTGAACACTCTTGTGGTGTTTTTGTTCATGTGTTGTTCACAAAGGCCTTATTGGTATCGTTTTCTATAAAATCAAGAGGTTTCCAGTGGAAACAGAGGGGTAACATCGTCATATGAAGTTAAGCTCCTATGCGTTAACTTCGCGCTTTTTCCTCAAATCGGAATCAAGAGACTGAATAAACTGGCCGCATCCCCTAAACCGGAGAAATATATTATTGTCGGCAGCATGAGAAATCCCATCATATACATGCGCTTTACACCCATATATGAACTGCACACGCCGATAAGTGAACATAAGACCATTATCAAGAGGCCGTATATTCCTGTTATGATGAATGTGATGACTACAAGGAATGCAACTATTGTGAAGTTCATCTTCCTGTAGTTAACCCTGTGTATGTTTCTCGTGAACAGCCTTCCTGCGTAGAGAGTGAAAACAGCTGCAAGCATGCACGACAGCACGGACACTGCCATGAGAAGAGAAAGTCCGTAAATGTCTATGGCCCCTGAAATGCCTGATATGAATGCTGCTGCCCCGGTTCTTGTCTTGGAGAGTGTAAACATCATTATGAATGAAAACATGACATTTGACGTGTTTATGCCTCCCATGGACATCATGAAATCCCGTTCATTGCCCCTTACTATACTATTGGAGAGGACTGCTGCCTGGGCTGAGCCTAAGCCAGGAAGCATGCCAACGAATATGCCTGACAGCCATCCTGAGAAGCCTCCTTTCATGCTTATGTTCTTCGGTGTCCGTATCTTCTGCTTCGGAAAGCTGAATGTCCCTGCGCTCAGAGCAAGGACAGGCACTGCAAACAGCCCTGTAAGCGAGGGAAACAGCACTGTTTCCTGATGAAAGGATGAAAGCAGCAGCAACCCGGAAATCCCTGTGATAAGGAAAACAAAAAGGGAAAGCGCACGCCTGGAGCGCGTATTAAACAGGAGAACCAAAAGAACCGCAATGAGCAGCCAGTGCATATAGCCTGATATCAGGCTGTAGATTCCCGGAACCGCCCAGAGGAGGAATGGAAGGGAAACAACTGTGAGAAGCGTGACGAAAAACCCGCCGGCAACTGTTAAATACAGCGCCTCATAGCCGCGTCCTGACATAAGGAACCTGTGGGCGGGCAACACAGAAAGGCATGTATCAGATTCAGGCGCGCCTGTGAGAACTGATGGTATGAAGTTGACTATGCTATTGGTCACTGAAAGGGACGCAACAAACGCAAGGACACAATCTGTGCTGGCTGTGCCGGATAAGATGGCCGACGAGCCAACGACAACCATGACGGTATTTGGATGTATTCCGGGTACGAGTCCTGCAATAAGGCCTAATGAAAACCCTAATAAAGCAGACAGTAATATTTCCAGAAACATCAGAGTTGTTTTATACCACGTGTTTTCATATCCACAAGAGCACTCCTTCCGTAACCGAAAGACACCATTGTGGTGCCCTTGTAATTATCAAACCAGTAATCGTTCTTGGACGATATCCATAAGATGTCAGGCACCGGGTCGAGGACATACCCCCTGCCAAAAAATCTTCCATTACTTGGCATATAGCGCCTTCTCAGCCATTTGATGGCATCATTTTTGTTCACAGGGTCGTCTGTTTTATACACAGCTAACATCACTTTCTTTCCGTCCCTTTCCATTGTGATTATATTGGGTGTGCATGTCATTGACTCTTTTTTCCCTGTGATGAATGAATCAGGGGTTACAGTAACATCAGCATTCACGTCAGGGTTGCTGCCTGTGTTCTTCAGAAGAAGCATTCCTTCGATGGTGCCGATCACACGGTCCATTGGAATGTCAGGGTAAAACACATCATCTGCTGTAAAAACACCGTTTCTGACCCAGCCGTTAACACCTATGACATCGTCTGTTTCCACACTGGCATCACTCTTGACAGTTGCCTCCCCTGTGCTGTCCTCAAGCACAAAGCCGAAATCCTTCTTTTCCTTCACCATACCCACGACTGTTATGCGGCTTTTTGCGTTCGTTATGTTTTTTATGGAAACCGCGTCTGCTTTCCGCAGAAGCATGCGTCTCAGTGACTCATACCTAATGTAGTTGCTTTTGACAGCGTCTTCAATTGTATATTCCTTCTTGAATTCAGAAAGAAGTGAAGAGCATTTTATTGGTTCTAATACATTTGTTGTCCTTTCGGTTGTCCTCACTGATGACATCACCACATCATGCCTGCTTGAAACGACACGATCAATGCCATCCCTGAGGGCCATTTCAAGTATATCAGGCGTCACCATTATGCCTTTTGCCATCAGTTCACGGATAATGGTCTGTTTTTCCATGTAAAAGAAGTATGTTAAAAATTAATAAAATCCTCAGTAAATTCGCCTGCGAGTGTATTCTTTAGAACAGAGACAAGGCTCTTGTTCAGCTGTATGTTTATCTTTCGCGTCCTTCCGTATCTTCCCTTGGACACAACTGAGGCGTTTATGACACCAAGCATGTCAAGTTCTGATATCAGGTCGGAAACCCTTCTCTGCGTAAGTGCCTTGAGCCCGTTGGCGTGCGCGAGCTTTTCATATAGGTTGTAAACATCACCTGTCTGCACGGCCTTCTTTTCCAGCTTGTAGAGATTAAGCATTGATATTATCACAAGTTTTGACTGTTTCGGCTGCGCTTTTATTATTTCTATCAGCCTGTCCTTGTCAAGTTTCTCCTGCGCGCTGTTGACGAACCGCTCGCTGACTTTTTTGCATTTCTCCCTCTCGCACAATTCTGCGGCAACCCTTAGAAGATCAAGCGCCCTTCTTGCGTCGCCGTTTTCCTGCGCTGCGAGCGCGGAGCACTTGGTTATGGCACCATAATCAACTGCATTCTCATTGAAAGCGGTTTCCACCCTTGCCTGAAGAATGTCTTTTATTTCATTTGCATTGTAAGGAGGAAAAACCATCTCCTCTTCTGACAGCGATGACCTTATCCTCGGGTCAAGGCTGTCCACGAATGTCGGTTTGTTGGATATGCCGACAATGGTTATCTGCGTGTTCGGGACATCCTGGCTTATCCTTGTTATGTTATAGAGTATGTCATCGCCTATTTTCTCCAGAAGAGCGTCTATCTCATCAAGGACCATTATTATGTTGCCTCCCCTTTCAGCAAGCTTCTCATTGAGCTTCTTGTGTAGGGTGTTTGTTGGAAGACCTGTAAAAGGCACGTTCTCACCAAGCATTGAAAGTATCTTTACAAGGAGCCGGTACTGTGTGTCGACAACCTTCCCCATCTTGCAGTTTATGTACATTATCTTGACGTTCCGGCCGCTTTTCTCAGCTGCCTCCTCCAGTGAATCCGTCACCTTCTTTATACACAGGCTTTTTCCTGTGCCTGTCTTTCCGTAGATAAAAATGTTTGAGGGCTTTTCATTCCTGAGAACAGGTGCCAGCATATACGCGAGCTCCTCTATCTTCTTTTCCCTGTGGGGTATATTGGAAGGACTGAAGTCAGACGAAAGCGCTCCCTTGTCTTTGAAAAGACCTACTGTATTGGTGTAGGATTCGAATATTTCACTAAGGGATGACTGGGCCATAAAATCACTGGAATTATAATAAAGACAAGAACTTTATAAGCTTTCCGTTTCCTGTGGAAAATTATTTCATGTGGAACTTTTTTATGTTTTTAATAAAAAATAAACAAGAGAACAACACCACCCCTCTGTTTCGTATGGAGATTTTTTTGGAAGTAAAACCGCTATTATAAGTATATATAACTATGTTATAATATAATATATAATATAATAAGTCATAAATTTTATTTCAGAAACTCCACAGGAAACAAGCGTGTGGGTGTTTGGTGTTTTTAAACAAACGTTTTTATCCTTTGTTGCACTAATAAAAGTATTCGGTGGTTTGATGAGAATAGCTGTTATAGGTGACATACATGGAAAGATAGGAAAGCTCCAGAAGATAATAAATGATCTGGAAAATAAGGATTATGATATTATAGTATCCCAGGGTGATTTCACGGACATGTTTGATATAACAGTGGATTTCACACAGCTTGAGATAGCGGATGTTGTAATACAGAAACTTATGATACCAAAGAAGCCGGTGCTTTGCGTCCCCGGCAACCACGACCCATTTGAGATACTGGATATATTTGAAGAGTACGGAGTCAACGCTCACCACAAGGTATCTGTTTTTGGCGGCATAACATTCGTTGGGTGGGGCGGCGCTGAAACACCCTTCAATACACTATTTGAGCCAACTGATGATGACACAAAAGAAGCTCTTGATGTACTGTTAAAGGATATCAAAAAACCGTGGATTTTCATCACACATGCCCCCCCTAAGGGAACATCGCTCGACAAGCTGGAAAAGAAACACGTCGGTTCCGCTGAAATCGCAAAGGTTATAGAGAAAAAAACACCCATTCTTAACATTTCCGCTCATATACATGAAAACAGGGGTGTTGACATGATAGGAAAGACAACCATATTTTATCCCGGACCAGCTTATTCAGGATATTACGGAATAGTTACCGTAGAAGGCAGCAATGTTTATTGCGAAACACTGAAAGCAGTTTAGGCCACATTTCTGAGTTTTTCTATAAAGACATCAATATTACTGCTGCTTATCGCAAGGGGAACACCCTCGACATCAGCGATGTTCTTTGCGACTGAACTCACGTCTCCCTCATTTATGTTGTGAAGGAGTATAAGCGCAGGCTTGAGGTTGGCGACTTTTATGGCAATCATGGGTCCCTTTCCTGTTGTTATGTTCGTGAATACAAGCGCCCTCTGCGCAGTCACCCCGTACAGTTTCTTGAGCTCTGTGAATGAAAGCTCGGTTATGGCCTTGACAGAGTCTATGAGAGTGTACCCGTATATGTTCCGGTCTGTGGTTGCGCCTGTGAGTATTTTTGCGCCTATTTTTCTGCAGAAGACATCAACACACATTCCATCATCGAACTCCTTGATATCGAGTATTGCAGCGGAAACAGGCTTATCCTCGTCTGTGCCTATGAAGACCCTGAGGACTTCCCCCCCGCTCTTTTCATCCATCCTTATGAGAGCCTCCACATACCTCTTCAGGAACATTATGCCGGGGGATTTCCTTCTCCCTGATTCATAGTCTGATATCACCGATGAAGTCACACCCATGTTCTTTGATAATTTCTTCTGGGAAACCCTGAAGAGAGAGCGCCATTTTTTGATGGCTTTATTGGGGTCGCTCGAAACTGCTATCTCTCCTATGATGTTCTTCATTAGGTGCTCTTTCTGGAGCTCAAATTCGTCGACAGCCTTATTCATAGTTCGTTAATTGACTTCTTGTTTTAAAAATTCAAAGAAAAAGCGGCACGAAGACCAGCGCAACTATTGTCATGAGTTTTATGAGTATGTTCAGGGATGGACCGGATGTGTCCTTGAACGGGTCGCCTATTGTGTCGCCAACCACTGCCGCAGCATGCGCTTCAGAACCCTTTCCGCCGAGATTGCCTTCCTCTATGTATTTCTTGGCATTGTCCCATGCTCCCCCTGAATTGGCCATCATGAGCGAGAGAAGGAAGCCTGTGAGTATGGCTCCTGCAAGAAGCCCCCCGAGTGCTTCGACACCCAGAAGCAGGCCGACAAGCAAGGGAGCAGCCACAGCAAGAATCCCGGGCTTTATCATCTCCCTTATAGCGGCCTGTGTTGATATCCTGATAGGGCTGTCGTAATCCGGAGCTACAGTTCCCTCTATGACGCCCTTCTTTTTGAACTGCTTCCTGACTTCCTTCACCATCTGTACAGCTGTCTTCCCTACTGCGTTCATTGTGTATGCAGAAAAAAGGAAAGGAAGAAGTCCTCCGAGTATAAGGCCGACAATGACAAACGGGTCCATTATGCTTATCACAGTCAGCCCTACAGTGGTTCCGTACACAGAGAACAGCGCAAGTGTTGTCAGTGCAGCTGAGCCTATTGCGAATCCCTTGTTTATTGCCGCAGTTGTGTTTCCCACAGCATCGAGTGTCTCAGCGTTTTCCCTGACTTTTTTCCCGGATTTTGCCATCTCAGCTATGCCTGCCGCATTGTCAGCTATCGGGCCGTAAGAATCTGTTGCGAGTATTATGCCGAGGGTTGACAGCATGCCGACAGCTGCTATTGAGACGCCGTAGAGCCCCATGAAATAATATGATATCAGAATGGCCGTGCAGACAGACAGCGCTGGTATGAATGTTGACACCATGCCTACGGAAAGCCCTGATATTATAACTGTCGCCGGACCTGTTTCGGATGATTCCGCAATCCGTCTTACCGGCTCTTTTTCCCTGGATGTGTAATACTCAGCGCTCAGCCCTATAACCACACCGGAAATGAGTCCCGCTGTTATGCAG
Source organism: Candidatus Aenigmatarchaeota archaeon (assembly GCA_016931255.1). Taxonomy (GTDB): domain Archaea; phylum Aenigmatarchaeota; class Aenigmatarchaeia; order QMZP01; family JAFGSV01; genus JAFGFG01. Next base: position 28,590 of record JAFGFG010000006.1, on the reverse strand, counting down.
TAGACAATCGTTATGTCAATCCCGAGATAATCTATTATGAAGTACGATGCGATTATCATTATTCCTGTTGAAAGGAAGATTCCGCGGTTCAGGAGCTTTTCTATATTTCCCTTTCCGGAGAGAATGAATATTATGCCTGCTATGGAAGAAACTATCCCGGCGCTTGCGAGTATGAGTGGCAGCTGTATGTAAGGCCCGCTGAACAGCATTGCAACAGCCATTGCCGCGATTATTGCGTCAACATAGCTTTCAAAAAGGTCAGCGCCCATGCCGGCAATGTCGCCTACGTTGTCACCGACATTATCTGCTATAACCGCAGGGTTTCTTGGGTCATCCTCAGGTATCCTGTGCTCCACCTTTCCGACCATGTCCGCCCCGACATCAGCAGCCTTTGTGTATATGCCTCCGCCGACCCTGCTGAACAGAGCCACAAGGCTTGCGCCGAAACCGAAGCTGAACAGTATGTTGACATTCCCAAAAACCGTGTAAAAGAAAGAAACACCCACAAGCCCTACTATGACCACAAGCAGTCCCATGACAGAACCCGCTGAAAATGCCACATGCAGCCCACTTTCAACACTTTTCCTACAGGCATTTGTTGTCTTGGCATTGCTCCTTGTCGCGACCCTGAGTCCTATGTTTCCCGCAAGCATGGAGCACAGGGCACCTGCCACGAAGACAACAGCAGACTGCATGCCTATGGCAAAGGCAAGTACAACTGCCACTACCGCCACTAATATTATCAGTACCCTGTACTGCGTGTTCAGGTATGTTATGGCTCCGTGGTGTATGAGGCCTGAGAATCTCTTCATTTCATCTGTGCCGTCAGGCGCTTTCCTGGTGAAGCGTATGAGCACAAGAACTGCTATCAGCGCCAGTGTGCATGAAAATGCAACTGTTTTCAGAAACATAATATGTTATTATTGTTTTAATCCCAATAAAAGCATCATTCCCATATCGTTATGTCCACTCTTGCGATTTCACCGCTTCCGGGGTCAAGCACGTATCTTGTGACTGTTGCTGAACCGCCTCTGTCGGGAGGCGTCCTTCCGCATGAAAGGAGAATAGCATCGCTTTCCGTGGTTGTCACCATGATGTTTATGTGGGTATATTTTTCATATGGGAACGTCTGCCTGAGGTTTATGCTTTCAAGGAACAGTTCGTAATCACTGCTGCAGTCATTGTCAAGCGTTGCCATCATGCCGCTGCTAAGGAAAGGCCATTCCCCGATTATACCGTTTCCGCTGCTCATTATGTACTCGGAAACCCTGAGAACCCTGCTCTCAAGCGCATCGGTGGAGAAGCGTGCGTGACGTGAATCAAAGTCCCTTGACACATAATTGATGCTGTAGAATATCAGCGCGAACAGTATAAGCGCGGCTATTATGAATTCAAACACCACCTGACCTTTCTTTCTTTTCATCATGAAGGGAATGTGCCCAGTTTCGCCAGGAATATGAATATGAACAACACGATGGAGACCATTATCAGCGAGTGTTTTGCTCCTGCAACAGGCGAGTTTTCACCAAGCTGACCTGCAATAAGGCCTGAACATATTCCCTGTATAAGAAGGACGTAAAAGAACAGCGAGACATAGTAGCATCCGACTCCGTAAGGGTCAACCTCAAACATTGTGCACGTCAGCTCGAAAAGGCCGCATGGGAATGGCAGAATCGTATCAGCGCACGGGTTGCTGAAAGACGCTGAGAATTCATCGCTTCCCATGCTGCCGCTGTCGCCAAGGGACACAGTTGTCATCATCGGAACAAATATGTATATTATCACGACCACTATGCCAAGAAAAAGAAGGAATATGCCGTATGTCACCATGACATGCTGGCTTGTGACGTTCCTTCTTTCCTCCTCTGCTTCCCTGAGCATGTTCATGTTCGCTGCTGCTGAGTCCAGTGTTGCAACGACATTGCCGCCGGACTTGTATGATTCCTTCAGTATGTGAAGCACCTCGGTTATGCTTATGGATCCCTTGATTTTCTTTTCAAAAATCTCAAGCACCCTCAGGAATGGAACTCCCCATGAAAGCTTGTTGGACATGGTCTGTATTTCAGCTGTGAGTTTCCCGTAATTTGTCTTTGATGCCATCTTTATTGCGTTCTCAAGCGTCATGCCTGAACGCTTCGAGTCAGCAAGGTCTCTTATGAAATTCGGGAACTGGCGTTCTATTCCCTTAAGCCATGCATACCTCGAATAACGGTATATGAAATAAGGCACAACTGATATGAATATACCTATTATCAGCATATTTCCTATCACAGCTGAATCACCTGCAAATAATATTGCAAGCATTACTATAATCACGCCTATCGCACCGGGCAGAACAGTTACCTTTTCCTTTATGTCAAATTCCATATCAATCCCTCAAAGCGGTGAAAGTCCCTTAAGCAGTACAATAAAACCTATTGATGTAAGCGGAACGAAGAAGAACACAAGGAATGTCTGGACAAGGAGAATGTCACCTCCGACAAGAGGAGACATCACAGATGAAAGCACTATGAAAAACAGCGTTCCGACTATTATCATTGTTATGTAAATCTCTGTATAGAAGTTTATCTGGTTTGAATATGATTCGAGCATCCGCCTGTACTGCTGCATGCTGTCGTGCGTCTTGTCCTGAAGGTACTTGTATGTGTCACCGCCGGTTGTTATTGTTGTGACAAGCCCCCAGAGAATCTCCGACCACGCAAGTGAAGGCGTCCTGTTTGCAACCTTTGCAAGGGCTGATGATATGTCAGTTCCGAACATCTTCACATCCCTGTATATTCTCTTTGCATCCTCCCCGATGACGCTCTCTCTTATCGAAAGCATCTTGAATATCTCAGCAGGATGGGTTCCCGCGCTTGACGCTGCAGCCATTGATGCCACTGCGAATGGGATGTCCCTTTCCACCTCAGATTCAATGCTCTTGGACCTTATGTTCGGGTACCAGTAAAATGCTATGAATGTCACGCCTGAAACCAGAAAAGATATGATTATTGAGAAAGTGTACGAGAAAAGTGCACCGCCTGTCACGAATGTGACAAAGAAAGAACCAGCAAGCATAGCGCACATGAATAATATGAGTGTTGAGAACAGCGTTATCGAAAGGTACTCTTTCAGCGTGTATTTCAGCTGGGCACTCCTGATTTTGACTTCCAGTGGCTCAAAAGAGTCCATGTAAGGCGCAATCACCCCTCCGAAAATCTTAACTGACAAGTCCTTGAACATACTGATCACTAGGCGGAATCTTCTATGAGTGTCATCAATTTTTCAGGATTAAGGTAATATTCACTCACTATCCGCCCAACCTCATTATAATCATAAACCTCGCTCTGGAGCATCCATTCAAGAACCTTTTTCCTTCTTAGTATTTCCGCCTGCACTGTGTTTTCCTCAAGACCTGACATCCTCGCCACGGACTGCAGCACCTTCGACCTGCTTTCGGATATGAATTTGTCCTTTGCTGCGGTCCATTCGAATATCTTTGCGCTGATGGGCCTGTCCTTCTCGAATCCTATTATTTCGATTATCTCCGTGGCTCTCCGTGTGCTCTTTCCATTGACTTTCACTCTCTGGAGGAATATGATTATGTCAACATTCTCTATGAGTGCCGGCGGAAGCGATATTGGAGGTGTGACCAGCCTGTCTATGAGCTGCGTCAGCGACGCTGCGTGTATCGTGGCAAGCGATGGGTGCCCTGTGGCCATCTGCTGGAACAGCACGAAGGCCTCTTTTCCCCGCACCTCGCCGACAACCAGATAGTCCGGCCTCTGCCTGAGGCTTGATTTAAGCAGGTCGAAAAGCGTGACTTCTCCAAGCTTGCCCTTTACCGAGAGAGGTGAACGCGCCACCTCCGGAATCCAGTGTGTATGTGGCAGCCTCAGCTCAGGCGTATCCTCTATTGACAGTATCTTCAGGTTTGGCCGTATGAAAAGCGAGAGCGCATTGAGCATTGACGTCTTTCCGGTTGCTGTCCCTCCTGAAATAAGTATGGACTTCCCATTCTCTATGGCCAACCACAGGTAGGCAAGCTGCATGCTGTCCACAGCCTTGTAATGCATCATGTGTGTCGGCGTCAGGGGATATGACGTGAATTTTCTTATAGTGAAGTTCGAACCCCTTCTGGCTATGTCTGTTCCCATTGTGCACTGCACCCTGGAACCATCCGGAAGCGCTGCATCCAGCAGCGGGTCTGCGACTGATATTGATTTTCCGCATTTCTGTGCAAGCTTTAGTATGAACCTGTCAAGTTCAGTTGAATCACTGAAGCTGAGTGTTGTCCTGAGCGGGCCGAACTTCGGATTCCTGTGGTATATGTATATCGGTATGTTAACACCATCGCATGAAATGTCCTCTATTTCAGGATCCTTCATCAGCGGCTCTATGACACCAAGACCGAATATTTCCTTCTCTATATTGTATTGTATGGCAGGTACCTTGGACATGCTCACAGAAGGAAAATTCGCAAGCGTGTTTTTTATTTCATCGCTCAGAAGCTTCTTTGCCCTGACATCACCAAGCTTTGAGAAATCAACATCAAGCCTGTCCTCTATATCCTTCTTTATCTCCTCAACGAGTTTCATGTCTTCCGGTGAAAGTTTCGGCTCCACAACATTATACAGCAGCGACCCTAAGTTATTGTCCCAGCGGATATTTGCATATGCCATCACCTGTTCATTTTCCGTGGGCTGCTGTGGTATGAGAGGGTACTTCATGTTTATGGAACGCAGTTCCTCTGAATCATTCAGTATGTCGAATTTGGCCCCCGGAAGTATATTTTTTCCTGTTGGAAGCATTATGCCTTCATTGGATTTTATCTCCTCGAAAAGTCCCTTGTCTTCGCGCGCAGCCTTCTGCTCAAGCTCTATGTTAAGTTTCTGCGTTATCGGAAGCGGCGGCCCGTATCCCTCAGGAAACTCCTGCGGTCTCCGCTTGCCTGGCCTCTTCATGTTTTTGGATTTATAACCCATAAGAAGACGTTTTGCAATGTTCCTCGGACTGGGCTTGGTATCGCTTGTGACCTTCTTTTTAACCTTCGGAAGCCTGAGTTTCATAAAATCACAACAGCATGGAATCAGCGCGCCCCAATCCATGCCTGTTACTCTATAATAATATTATAATCCCTCTTATAAATTATAATTTCGCCGCCGCTGCTTCTTGTTTCTCCGGAGAAAGAATATAACATGCTCAGTGATGTCATTTCAGTTGATGCGAGCTTCCCGCTCTTTTCCATTCTTACTGTAAGGTCGTCATCGTCAACTGATATACTATACCCTTCTCCTCCTATCTGCTTCGGTATTTTTATCACTATGCTTGAATTGAGGTCTTCGTTTATGGTCATCTCTGTTATATGGTTGTACACAAGGTCCCTTATCCCCCTTATCTGGTCATCTGACGCTGTGAGTGTGTATTCCGTCTGGTACATCTGGAATATTGCAAAGCTGGAGACGAATATTGCAACACCGATGCCGAAAAGAAGAACCTGCTCGAAGACGCGGCTTTGTCCTTTCATAAGAATATATTCACTGAGTGATTTTAATCTTTAGGATATCGATACATTGATTTTGGTTTCAAGCGTGTCTCCGGCTCCGCTGCAGCAGTCACCGCTTATTGTCTCTGTTCCAAGGAAAGTGACTGTCACCATGCTTGCCGCCCTGTCGGTGACCCTTCCGCCGTCATTGAGGACTATCTGATATCCCCTGTCTGATGTTGTATCATCGAGCTGCCTGTACCTGAGCCTCAGCGTCATCCTGAACTGACTGTTAGATAGTTCGTTGCCGTCAAGCGTTATTATTCTCGGCGAGCCTCCATATGAACCGACATGGTTCTCGTCGAATGTCTCTACTGGGACAGATGCACTGTCCCCGCCCATTTCAATCATTGCCTGATCTGTTGTGAATGAGAACGTGACCTCATTGCCGAACGCAGCCAGCTGCGTGTCATTCACATAGAGCGATGCGCCTGCAATCGAGGGTATCCTGACAGATTTGCTTCCTCCTGAACGCGCGACCTCGACTATCTGCCTGTCAAGCTCAATAATGAACTCCTCCGCTGTTGCAATTTCAGTGGCAGTGCTCCTTTTTTCAATCAGCGGCTTCCCCCAGAACCATGCGGCACCAACAAGTGAAATCACTACACCTGCCATGAGAACCATCGTTATTGCCTGTACCTGGGCCTTTCTTGCAAGCATAGCTAACACTCCGATATAATAGAATTAGAATGAGTAAAATAAAAAAGAAATTGCTTAGCAGTTTATGTTGGCCACCTGCGCCCTCGCTGTGCCGCCGACTACCCTGTAAGAGCATGACGTTCCGCAGGTACCGCCGTCAGACCATCGTGCCATGCCATTAACCGGTATCACACTTGTGCTAGTTGCACCATCTGTGAGCGTCCATGTTGCGCCACTTACCTCCAGTCCGGTTTCGATATCTATGACCGATATCTCCGAAACAGATATGTTGAGTGTGCCTGTATTGGACAGCATTATCACGCCTGTGTCACCCTGAACGCAGAAAGCGTCCCTGATGTCATAGCTTTTTCCAGTAAGACCTGTCATGTAGCCGCTAAGGTAAGTCCATGCCGCGCCCGCAAGAGCAACTGTTATAAGCAGAAGCACTATTATGGCGATAATTGGCGTTATACCTTTTTTCATATTATTCCTCCATATTTCACGCGAATATTACCTTCTAACAGCCCCGCCGCCATATGTATTGGCAAAGCCCATGTAGAGCCTCTTAAGCCGCTTGTCTATGGTTTCCATGGCCGTGAGCATCGTCTGGTTGGCCTCAAGGGACATCTTATTCTGATTTACCATCTCTGTCAGCTTGTCGACCATCGGCTTCATGGCCTCCGGTCCTATACCACTGCCTTTTTCCTCCTGCTCTGATGCCTCTCTCAGAAGCTCCATGAATTCGTGCATGGCATCCAGCAGCTTGTCGACCTTGACGGGAATAGCAGAAAGTTCGTCCCTTAGTTCAGCATTAGCCTTGACAACATCGTCTATTATCCTCTGGTTGCTCTTGATGAGCTCTATTACCTGCTCCATGAGCTTCTGTACCTGCGACGTGGATGAGGTGTCTTCCATCTTTTCCATCCTCTTCTCAAGCCTTCTGATGGGAGAAGTCGGAATTACCTCATACTCTTCGCTACTCATGTATATTAATTGAACTAATTCCCATATAAATATTTTCCAGAAAAACGGTGTCAAGTAAGGGTTACATCATGCCGGGCATTCCGCCGCCAGGCGGCATCGGTGGCATGCCACCGGCGCCACCGGAACCGCCACTGGATGCTATTATGTCATCTATCCTCAGTATCATCTCAGCAGCCTCTGTGGCGGATTTCACAGCCTGAAGCTTTATCTTCAGCGGCTCTACTACACCTTCGCTGTGCATGTCAATTACCCTCCCTGTGAAAACATTCAGTCCCGATGACTTCTTGCCTTTCTCGTGCTCAGCCCTGAGCATGGCCAGCTTGTCTATGGGGTCGAGACCTGAGTTCTCGGCAAGCACCCTTGGTATCACCTCTATTGCATCAGCGAATGCCAGTACTGCGAGCTGTTCCCTTCCGCTGAATGATTCAGCATACTTTCTGAGCGCCCTTGAAATCTCTATCTCTGATGCGCCGCCTCCCGGCACGAGCTTTCCGAGTTCAAGTGTTGCCGCTATATCCCTTATTGCGTCTTCCAGAGCCCTTTCGACCTCATCGACAACATGCTCTGTGCCGCCTCTTATGAGTATGGTCACAGCTTTCGGCTGCTTGCATTTCTCCACGAATATCATCCTGTCTGTGCCCACTTTCCTTTCTTCAACGTTCCCTGCTGCTCCCAGGTCTGTCTTCGAGAGCTCTGATATGTTGCTTACGATCTTCGCGCCTGTTGCCATGGCAAGCTTCTCCATATCGGATTTCTTTACCCTTCTTGCTGCCATCACGCCTTTCTTGGAAAGGAAGTGCTGAACCATGTCGTCTATGCCTTTCTGGCAGAGCACCACATTTGCACCTGAATTGGCCACGTCACTCACGATTTTCTTGATCATATTCTCCTCTTCGTTCATGAATGCCTGCATCTTCTCAGGCGAGTCGATGCTTATCTTCGCATCACCTTCAAGTTCCTTGACCTCCATTGCCGCGTCAATGAGCGCTATCCTGGCGTCCCTGAGCATTTTAGGCATACCCGAATGCACGACTTCCTTGTCTATGAGTATCCCGTCTATCAGCATCGTGTCGGATATTGAGCCGCCGTGCTTCTTCTCTATCTTGATGTTGTCAGTGTCCACGATTATTCTGCCGTTCTCGGTCTCTGAGACCTTCTTGGCTGCCTGAACGCATAAATTTGAAAGATAATCTGATGCTCTTTCTGCTGATTTTCCTGTCATTGCCGTGTTTGCAATCTGCGCAAGCGCTTTCTCGTCCTTCATGGTGACATCGACGCCGTACTTCTCAAGAACCTCTACTGCCCTTTCTTTTGCAAGCTTGAAGCCCTTTGTTATCATTATGGGATGGATATCCTGCTCGAGCAGTTCACCAGCCTTCTTCAGCAGTTCACCAGCAAGCACAACCGCGGTTGTGGTTCCGTCGCCAACAGCCTCATTCTGCGCCTTTGCCACCTCAACCATCATCTTTGCTGCTGGATGCTCTATCTGCATCTCCTCAAGAATTGTGACGCCGTCATTCGTTATGGTTATGTCGCCGAGAGAATCAACAAGCATCTTGTCCATTCCCTTTGGTCCGAGTGTTGTCTTTACAGTGTCTGCAACAAGCTTCGCTGCAGCTATGTTATTGGTCTGGGCGTCTCTGCCCTTTGTCCTTCCTGTACCCTCCGGTAGTATGAAAATCGGCTGATAGCCGCCCTGTCCTATATTTCCGTTCATTAAATCACCCTTCCTTAATTATATAATTATTATGATCTATGCTGCTCGTAAGAGTAATAATAATAGTTTATTTATAAGCTTTTCCTGTGCATCCTCAACATCTTTAAAAAAGCTAAACAATTAAATTCTACAACAAGAACAATTGAAACACCGGGCCCGTAGCTCAGCTTGGCTAGAGCGCCAGTCTTATAAGGCTGTCAGGGGTTTGCCCTGAGCGTAGAAGCTGAAGGTCGAGGGTTCAAAAGCACCCTTTAGCACAAGTAAACATGCTAAAGCGCGCACCGGAAAATAAGCGCAACTAAAAACGCGTGAGCGGACTTCCGGGAGCGCTTTCCGCGCATGCGTGCGGAAAGGGTTCTGAAAATCCCTCCGGGCCCATTCCCATTTTAATCATTAGGCAAAGAATATTTAATGAGAGTCATAGCTGATTTGCACATACACGGGCCTTATTCCCGTGCTACGAGCAAAAATACATCGCCTGAGCTGCTCGAAAAGTATGCCAGAATGAAAGGACTTGACATAATAGGAACAGGCGACTTCACCCATCCAAAATGGCTCGAAACACTGAAAAAATCACTCACAGAGGACGGCACCGGCGTCCTGAAGAGCAGCAGCGGATTCAGCTTCATGCTTTCAGGAGAGGTCGCCAACATATACAGTCAGGGCGGTAAGCTGAGGAAAGTGCACAACGTCATATTATCGCCTGACTTAGATACAGTTGGCCAGATAAATGAGCTCCTCGGAAGGAAAGGGAAGCTGGCATCAGACGGCAGGCCGATATTCGGGAAGATGCCGTGCACAGAGCTGGTTGAATCGCTGATGGAAATAAACCAGAAGATTGCAGTCATACCTGCGCATGTATGGACTCCCTGGTTCGGTGTGCTCGGCTCCAAGTCAGGATTTGACAGCATAGAGGAATGCTTTCAGGACCAGTCCAAACACATATTTGCAATAGAGACTGGTCTGTCGAGCGACCCTGAGATGAACTGGAGGGTGTCGTCGCTGGACGGGTATGCCCTCGTGTCCAATTCGGATGCGCATTCATACTGGCCGTGGAGGATAGGCCGCGAGGCGAATGTGTTCAGCCTGAATGACGTGTCCTACGGTTCTGTAATGAGTGCAATAAATGAGAAAAACCCGAAGACTTTCACATGCACGGTTGAGGTGGACCCTTCGTACGGAAAGTACCATTTTGACGGCCACAGGGGCTGCGGTGTATGCCTCTCACCATCGGAAAGCCTGAAAAAGCGCGGAAAATGCCCGAAATGCGGGAAGCCGCTGACAATAGGCGTGCTAAGCCGCATTGAGGAGCTTGCCGACAGGAAGGAGGGCTACGTCCCGAAAAATTCAGTGCCTTTCCGTAAAATGCTTCCGCTCACAGAGATACTGTCCGTTTCCATGGGAACAGGCCAGATGCAGTCAAAGAAACTGTGGTCTGCTTACAATCGTCTCATAAAGAGATTCGGCTCTGAATTCAGTGTTCTCCTTGATGCAGATGAACATGAAATAGAAAAATCATCAGACAGGAAAACCGCTAATATAATAGCAATGATGAGAAGCGGAAACATGAAAGTCGAACCAGGATATGACGGTGTTTACGGAAAGCTGAATGCCTAGAAGCTGCCGAATCTGTCTGTGCCCTCGACTTCAACTGTCGCAGTCGCTGATGTTATGTAAACATAATCTATCTGGCCGACTATTCTGGACTGTGTTAGCGCATCCACGTTGTTGGCGCTCATCCTGCATGTTATTGTCTGCGACTGCCCCTTCCAAAGTGCAAGGTCATTATGGTCGCAGTCTCTTTTTGTCAGTCCGCCCATTCCTTCAACAAAGAGATTCACTTTACTGTCTTTTACAATTCCTCCGCCTGTATTTTCTATTATTATGTTGACAGGAAATTCAACTGCTCTTACATCATCCCTTATTCGTATAGGCCCTTCAATCTGTATGTCTATGCTTACAGGTGAATTAGAGCGGCTTATCAACTCTGATGGAAGAGTCTGTCCGGAATCCCTTAATGCAATGAGTTCATTCGTCGGAAGGAGTGTTACGGATTTAGATATAAGCGATTTGTATGCATATTCAATTTCAGCTCTTGCATTGTAGCTGATTCTCATACCTTCATCTATTTCAGGTGCCCTGCAACTCCATGCAACTGTGAATTCTTCACCCTCTGTACCCCTTTCCTCAGAAGGAGCTATCAGGTCGGTGAAAGACTGGCCTCCAAATGATTTTGAAGTGCACTGCCACTCCTGATGACCTAAATCTATGTCAACAGTCCCGTCTGCCTCAAATGAGCCTGTGTTTTTCAGCTTAAGCTCAAACTGAACGGATTCCCCTGAATACACTGAATTGAGCTCTGATACAAAATCAGTGATTATGACACCTCCGCCTGAGCCGACATTACCAGCGGGAATCAAACCAGGTACGGTGCATCCTGACACGAAAATAACAGAAAACACGAGCAACACTGCGTAAAGCCCTTTCATAATAATAATTATAGCTAACGCTTATTAATTTAATAACAAAAAGGACCGGGAATCAGTATCCCCATTCCCGGGTTCCTGTAACAGTTAAAGGTAGTGTTTCATCCTGATAATATACGTATTTCAGTGTGATCTGAAGGTCCCTTGTTTCCCTGTATTCTGGTGGGTTCACGACCTTGAGTTCGCATGTCACCTTTGTTTCCCTACCGTTCCACATGTTTATTACCTGAGTTGCTGGTGGACGTATGAGTCCTGCTGGTAGTATTGTTGTATCGAATGCGACCCATTCAGTCTGGGAGTCCCTTGGACAATCACCTCTGAACATGGTTCCTGGCGGATTTATTATATCAATTCCTATTGGATAGTTCTCACCGGCCAGCAGACCACCACCCGTGTTTGTTATTGTTATTTCAATTGGAAAGTAAGACTGTGTCCAGTCATCCTTTGTTCTGATAAATTCGCCTGTTTGTACGGTTACTGAAAGAGGACCGCCACTTACTGTAGCTATTTCAGCCGGAAGAGATTCTCCGTTCTGAACTGCCCTCTTAGTTTCTTCTGATGTCAGGAATGTTATGGGCTTCGTTACTCTTGTCTCGTAAGAGTAGAAAACCCTTGCTATTGGATTGTAGTCTCTCTTGTCTCCCCTCTGAAGGTCAGGTGCCCTGAGATACCAGTCAGCTATTCCTAACTGTCCTTCAGTTCCCATATCTGCATCTGCAGGAAGAAGCTCACCAATGAAATATTCGGTGTTTGGCATTCCCCAATCACCAGGGTATATTCCAATAAGCTGAGCAGCTACGACTCCAATAACACCTCCCATGTTCTGGACCTCGAGATGGAGATTCACCTCATCATCTGATTCAAGCGCAGAAAGGCTTGAAGCGAACTGCGTTATCGCAACGCCGTTGCCTGACATAGATGTTCCTCCACCAAGTCCAGGTACGGTGCATCCTGATGCCAAAAGAACCAGCATTGGTAGAATTAACAGGATTGCTAGACTTTTAGTTGAACTTGTTGTAGCCATTGTAATCCTTTATTACTTAGGGGGGTAAGTTTATAAATTTTAATACATGTTTTCGGCAACAATCCAGCCATTAAATAGCTATTTTGGGATTAACTGTCACCTGTACATTTTTGGTGAATGTGTACATGTATTCTATTGACGCCTCGACAACTCTTGTAGCCCGTCTTTCAAAATTCATGTTGCTTATTTCAAGCTTGCACAAATACTTCGGCGACTCTTTGCCTATTATTGTAACGCTTTGAAGCCCTGACATTGTGGCTATCTCACATTCGCCTGCGTAAGTGCCTATTCCATCCAGTCCTGATATTTCAGGTGCTTTTATCTCAGTTGCGTATCCCTGACCCATGTTTTTGAACTGGAACCCAAGCACTGTACGCGCACCGGTGAATACAGGTATTGGCTGCTTGTCTTCAATTGTTATGTAAGGCTTGAGCGGTCCCTGCCCTGTGACAAGGTAATCGCCAACCGCAAGATAGTCTCTCTGCTCTATAGACCTTTCGAGTTCTTCCTTGCTTACAAATGACACGTCAGCAAGGGCGTTTGTTTTGTAAGGGTACTTTACAAGCACCTTCATTCCATCCTGAGGGCAGACGGTTTTCAGTGATATGTCACTGTTTCTGTTCTGTTCTATTGTCCATGTAACAGGAACAATTTCTCCGGGAAGAATATTGTCTATGGTGCATACGCCATTGCTTGCTACACCTTTACATGATGTTGAGGCTATGCTAAACAATCCTTTGCAGTAATCATACAGTTCAACTATTATCCCGTTTTGTGTATTCTGCACACCCTGTATCGGAATGGTTCTGTCGCCGATATTCTGGACGTATGCTATTATCTTCGTTGACTGCCCGGCATCTATCTCACTGGGCACTGCCTCAAGACTTTTTATGACTATGACATCGTGCTCGTACTGCACAACCTGCCCTCCTGTAAGGAACGGTATGTTTATACCGTCAAGACCCGGAATTGTACAACCGGAGCTGAAAACAACAAGAACGAGCGCAACAGGAAGAAACTTCTTCATAGTTAATATTGACTGTGGAACAAATATAAATTTGCCTTCAGTGTATTTGATATGGATATACTCTACGAATATTTTATTGTTCCCCTGATGCGCAACGGCTGGTTCAACCCAGTCAACAGCGTTGCCTACGGCATAGGCTTGGTAGTAGGCATATGGGCTGTGTTCACGCTCCTGAAGAAGGTTGACGTGAAGGTGAACAATGGGCTGTTCATAGCATTCACACCATTCATCGCATTCGCTGGTGTAACCAGGACATTGAGGGATTACATATACTACAGCGCATCCGGGCAACCGGGCTTCCTTTCATCATTCACAGGATACATGTCATCAATGCAGGGTACTGCTTATGATTACATATATGGTGTGACAGGAAATACATTCGTAGCAGCCATAGACTCATACATCATAGCATGGTTCCCGACACCAGGCTCCTACCTCATAACATTCATGCTTGCGCTTTTTTCACTATCCGTATCACTGGCAGTAAGGCACTATGCAAAGATAGACTGCTGGAAGACGATGTTCTTCATGGGCATGATTTTCTTCGTGACAAATGCATCACTGCTCCCTGTGAACACACTCCTTCCGCTGGCTTACATAGGAAGCGTGACATTAGCGTGGACATGCATCTTCTTCGGGATAACATACGCTTCCGGGAGGAACATGTTCACCCGCTTCGGGAAAAAAATCTCTGAAAGCATGAAAGAAATATTCACCAGAACAAATTCAATGGTGCTGTCAGCGCACTTCTTCGATGCCACTGCGACATTCTTTGCGATAGCGATGTTCACAACACTGGGAGGGCAGGGTTATACTGAGCAGCATTTCCTTTCCCGATGGATGATGCCGTATCTCGGACCGGGTGTGATGTTCCTCCTGAAGTTCGTTGTTGTCGTGCCGGTGCTCTGGTACATAGACCGTTTCTCTGAAAATAAGGACCTCAACAGGTTCCTAAAGCTTGCGGTGTTCGTGCTTGGCGCAGCCCCTGCAGCCAGAAATCTCGTCAGGCTCATGGTAGGCGTGTGATTTTCAGTTACCGATATTTGTTATATTGCACACGTCGCTGAACTCGAATCTTGTCTCCTTGTCATGCCACCTGCTGAACCTGAATGTCGAATTTGCTGTTATCAGGAATGTCTTGGACGGAGGGCTTATTGTGTTGATACCCGGGCTCAGGTCGAGGCCAAGCTGATTATAGCAGAAAATCGCATTCTTCAAATCATTGCCTTCCCACACGAATTTGTCTCCAATGGAACGACCTTCTGGTATGCATGAGTCCATTGTTGGCCGAATGTCTTCCGGTACATCGACTGTGAGAACAGTTCTTCCCGGAACAGGTTCAATCCAGTTCCACAATATCTCAGAATCAGCGCCCTCGGCTGATGAAAGATTGAAGCCGATGTAGAACGGCGTGCTCTCAACAATCGGCTGGTCAAAAGAGCCCACTGAAAGCTTTGCAGGTGACGTTGAGATGAATGACATCATCTTCTGAGGGACGAATGTGCCTTCTGCTGACATTGTTTTCCATTTTTCGTTGCTTATGAATTCCACTGTATGAGTGCTTTCAACACTGTACTCATACTGGGCAATAAGCTTCACCGGTATGAAATGGTCCCTTATTTTATACTGTTCAATACGTATCGGCTCCATTCTGTTCACGGTATCACAATCCACGCTCATGACAAACATGAAAGGTGTTACCTCATTCAGGTCCATGTTGAAATAATCATATGTCACAGCGTATCTGATATTGTCCTTATCATCACTTGTTTTAATGGAAAATGGCTCCATGTTTCCGGAACTGAATTTAATAAAGTCAAATTCACTGGGAACTTCAATGAACAGCATAACATTCGATGCCCTTACAGGGCCGACATTCTTCACATTGAATGTTGCTATAGCCGGACTATTAGGGAATATCGGGGGGATGTTTATCGATTCTATTTCAACTCCGTAAGCGCCTGTCGCGCCTGTCGGGTTCTTCTGATATGTACCTTCCATGACCTGATTGGCATAGCCTACAGGATTGGTCAGCAGCGTGAATGTCTGGCCGAATGTGCCCTCCAGTGTCTCGAAAAGTCCTCCGAAAGGCTCTGTGAAAGAGTTCATTGTATTATGGAACAACGGCCACCACTGGCCAAGGAAGGCTGAACCCACAGCCTGCTGGCCGGGTCCTGTCATGAATAGGAAGAACACTACGGCTATCACCAGCATGCCTGTATAAGGCCTTGTTTCAGCAGGAGAGAGAACACCTGCGAACAGCCCTATACCCCATGACGCCCAGAACACTGTTGCTGATGTTCCCTCGAAACCGAGGTCTCCCATGTTGAACAGACCCATGAACACGAGAACAGCGAAAACCATTATGCCTACAAACAGCATCTTGTCAAGCATCTCTCTCTGTGATTCGCCTGCTGTTGCAGCCATGTTAAGTGCATTGGCTTCTGACTTAGCATGCGCAACAGGAAATACAAGAAGGAACGCCAGTGTTATCCAGAACAGAACGCCGCTTCCCTCTCCGAAGAGCCCGAGAAGCGACAGAGGCACGAAGAATCCAAGAAGGAATCTGAATATGGAGCCCATGAACTCGTCAGGTTTGTCTATATCATACCTTATTGGAAGGGAGTAATATGATGCGAACACGAAAATCATGTATACGAATCCTGCCATCGGGATAGCGCTTTGGTAAAGCCCAAGTCCTATGAGTACTATGCCAAGCACACGGAGTATGACCCTGAGAGTTGCTATTCCGGTATTGTAACGATTCTCGCGGCTGTATCTCATCGCCTTCGTGTACATCAGTACAGGCATCAGCGGCGCCAGAAGCTGCATCCTTCTCGTCCCGCCCTCAGACATCGTGTTATCGGATTTATCAGCATTTTTCAGTCCCTTTAGAACTTCGTCTGTTATGTCATCTGTGTATTCCATGTTCTCCGGATTCGGAAGTATGGAGTAGAATGCAAAAACAAGGAATCCCCACAGGAACATCTGCTCCTGCATGAATGCTGCGAGTATGACACCGACTATGATAAGGCCGAGTGCCAGGACCATCCTTTTGCTCGTGTCCCCGCCTTTCTGGCCAATCTTTGCAAAGAATCCGAGGTCACCGCTTGAGCGTTCCTGCGCCCGCTTTCTGAGTTTATTGTATTCATCATCTGAGAGGCCGTGCCTCTCGGCGAGCTTTGCGAGTCCTTCATCTGTTCTCTGTTTGAATGCCCTCCTTCCTCTTCCCAGAATTCTTCTGGATGCGAGATGCTCGAACTCGCCTGCGTTCGTTGACTTTCTCACTATGTCATTTATGTCGTTGCTTGACACCCCAGACTCACGCAGAACTGCTTTCATCCTCTGATAAGCGTCTTCCTTGAATCCCTGCTTCCTGCCAAAACTAATGAGTGCACCAGTTATTTGGTCATAATTGATGCCTCCCCAGTGTGTACTATATTTTTTTCCAACGTCCTTTATTCTACTTCGTATTTCACTTCTTTCTTGTGGAGTTCCAGCCGTTGTAAGCGCTGATTGAAGCCCTTTCAATTTAGACTTGGTGTCAACTCTGGCCATCTGCTTTTGTATCATGAGATATTCATCAGAATTTGGACGCCTCAGCGTGACAGGACCTCCAATCGAAATCTTTATTATACTTATGGTTCCGTCTTCCGTCTTGGTGTGTTCCCTCCTTGTTTCGCTTATTATTATGAAAGGCTGCTTGCAGTGTCCGTAATCTATTCCCCAGTCATAGCTCCTCTCACCTAGTATTCCAACCTGTGTATATATTCCTATCCAATCGCTATGCCTGTTAAGTGGTATGTACTTCCCTATGTCGTAATCAAGCCCGTCCGAGCATCGCGGGCATCTGTATTTTTCTTTTCCGTGCTCAACAGGCTCCGGTTCATCTTCATGTGGAGGTAATTCAAGTTGCTCATGGGGTGGCAGTACCAACTGAGGTTTATGAGGTGGTAATGAATGCCGAGGTTCAGGACCTGACGGCAAAGCCAATTGAGCATATATGAACTGGTGATTGCAGTTCCCGCATAAGTAGATGTTCCTTTTAGGGTACGGGTCGTCAGTCCTTGTCTTCACGTTCGTGTTCTGTATGACAGCGCCGCCGCAGTGGGGGCATGTAAGGCCTTTCAGCATCTTCTCCTGGCCGCTTTCAGTTGATACTTTCGTTACCTGATATTGCCTGTTGTCGTTTATGTCAAACGCATAAATAGTCTTTCCTGACGAGCCACCGCCATCTGAAGACGATTTGGCACTCTTCTCCGCAGAATACTTTCGCTGTTCTTCCCTGAATTCCCTTGCGAATCCTTCGAGCTCTTCTTCAGTTGCAGCCCTTTTGACAGTCCTGAAAAGAGGGCAGTTGCTGTTCTTACATCTGTAGAGGCCTTTTCCGCGAAGCTTCAGTACTTCTCCGCAGAGTGGGCATCCAGGACTTTGGGCCATAATAAACTATTAAGCCGCAATGTATATATTTTTGAAATCACGCAGCCTTCTCGGCGTCTTTTCTGATTTTCTTTCGTATTGTGTCATAATCAGCTCTCGCGGCTTCTTTTATCCGCTCTGAAACTTCCTCATCGATCATCTCACTGTTTACACTTACAAAGTACTTCATCCTCTCTCTGTGAATCACCTCATTAATTTTATTTTTGAGTTCTTCCCATTTATTTCCCATGGATTCTTTGTATTCAGGATATACGAATTCATCAAAAACACCATCAAAAAGAGTAGAGTCATTCACACGCGATGCGTATCTATTACCTTGTGTATAATCCACAAGTACCCATCCACGTCCCTTTACAAAAGCCAGCTGTTTACTCTTGAAATCTCCTATGAACGAAAAACGAGCAGAAACTTTAGCAAATTCGATTATGTAATTGTCAATTTCATCAGACCCTAGATTACAATAATCACTGAGATAGTCGTGAAGTTCAAATTCGATTTTGAGGATTTCCACTAAACAATATTCATTTTTGAGACTTCTGCGTTCATCCAATCTGACAATATTTTTTCCTAGTTGGTTCAGCTCAGGCTCTCTTTCAAGCATCTCGTTTATGTATTCAGGATTCGTCTTCATATTCAGTCTGACTGCCCAGTTCTCATATTCACTTTCTTTTACAGTAACTACTCTTGTTGTTCTTCCTTGCCCAAGAACTTTCTTTATTGTGAATATCTGACCATTACTGAATTTTATCATTACACCTTGTTCAATGTTTCTTATTATCTTAATGTACGCATCAACAGGCTTTCCGTGATCAAAAAGTGTGATAGGCACACCACCATTTTCTTTTGATTTTTCGAACAACTCAGAAAGTTCATCATTCATTGGTATTATAACCGCGTATTTTCCCTTCCACTGGCTTGCAGGCGGAACAGCCTCACCGTTTATCGTGGCTCTTCCTGGCCACATTGTCAAAACTGAATATATACGACCTCTAGCTGCTAAACCAAGCATTTCATCATTTTTGACATCTTCAGGTATGTACTCCGCCGGTGTCGGTCTTATGACAAGTGTTGAAACATCTGTCATGAATTCTTTCATCGGAAGAGATGTTTTTATCGCGGGAACAGACACTTGTCCACCCATTTCTTCTTTTATTGCAGTACGCTCTCGTGCTCCCTTGAGACCGCGTGCTTTCTTTATGTCCCTCACGAGGTCATAACCGATTCCCTTTATCTTTACTTCGTAGAGCCCGTCTGCATCAGGCTTTGTTATGTCCAATGACTGTACGGCTTTCATAAATTCATTCACATCCGGAACTCTGGCAAATACAGAACCCTTGCCAGATACAGCATGCTGGCCTTTTATGTGTTCTAATACCATCGAAGATATCAAAACAGTGTGCCCGCTGGCTGCCTGAACGACAATAGTAGAAACCATAAAATCACTTTATGGTTAATAAGGTCTCAGAAATTTATTAAATTCTTTCTTGGTTAGATGTTCATTGTGCCTGAATATACATCGGGAAGAATTTGATAACGGCTATTCTTTATGTCGAAATACGCGGCCTTTCCTATAGTATTTTTATAATTACCATCGAATGGTTTACCAAGAACTGACTCTGAAAAAAAAGCAGGAAAGTTTTCCAATAATTCAAAGTGACTTAATATACCTATGTTCCTTGAACTCTTTGATACATCCTTCAAAATATTAATCATCTTTTTATCAGGTTCCTCACAAAATCCATAACTTTCTTTCAGTCTATCACTATAAAGAAAAGGCAAACCGACTATTTTTATGTTTACAAAGTCTTTCAAAACATTAACGCTTTCCATACCTCGCGTTGCTGTTGTTGTCAGAATTGTGACATTTTCGTCATTCAAAATCTCTTTCATGGCCTTTCCCAGTCTTTCCATTTGCAAAATGCCCCTTTCACTGAGCTTGCATTCAGGGTAGTCTCTCATCGAGTATGAACCATGCCTGATAACAAATAAGTTGTCTATATATTTTTTTATGTCGCTTTCCATGCCATGTTTTTGTACTAAAATTTTATAAACCTTTATTTTTAACGACTAAAAAGTAGATACGATATTACGCAAATTCTAAACTAGCCTGACCGACATCGAATGCGCCTGAGCTGCTTATCTCTATCCAGTTGCTTCCTTCCTCGAGCAGGCTTGCATCCAGCTCTATGTTGTTCCATCCGTCCCTGCCTGTGGCTGTCCCCGCAGTCGCCTCGTTGAGCTTGACATTGAAAGCTCCTGCCCTGTCTGTGTATTCCACGTACATTTTCAGCGTCACGCCGTTGGCTTTTGCCTTCACGATGTCTTCTCCGTAGAGGTCAAATCTCTCTCTCACGACCTTCTTGCTTGTGGAGACATGCGTGTTGAGCAGCACGTCCTGAAACTCGAAGACAGCGCCGTCAACCGGGGAGAATGTTATCCTGTTGTTCCCGGGTCTTATCTGCGCTCCGTCAAGGTCTTTCTCAGTGAACTCTATGCTCATATCCCTTTCAGGAACCCCGTAATACAATTCATCCCCATTGATTTTCACGGAGATGTTTCCCCTCCTGCTTGCTGTGTACCATGCAAGCTCGAATGTTTCAAGTGTCTCCAGCTCGTCGTTCGTGGCTGTGAAGTCAATGAACTTTGCAGGTCCGTAATGAGCGACTGCGCTGAAATCCGATATCTTGTAAACAGAAGCCGCCCAGAACATGAATCCAGGTCCCTGAGAGTATATTTTCAGAGTGTTTTGGCTCTTTATCTGTTCTGGCCTGATGTCTATGGAGTGGACTCCTGAATAGGCCTTCTTGCTGAATAACTCTGCGCCGTTCCATTCTATGACAAGGTTTCCGAGCTGGTTGGTGTCCTCAACTGTGAATGATATCTCTCCACCGAGGAGCCATTCCATAACATAATCAGGCACTATGATATTGAATTCCTCGCTCTCCCCGCCGAACACTCCGGCTGTTATTTCAAGTGCGGGCGCGCTCTTCAGTATCTCATCTTGGGGGACGCCCACGCTGAAGTCGCCGAATTCCTGAACACTCGAAACGTAATTCTGCGTGTAGCCTACTGTGCCTGCTGAGAATGTGTGTATGACCCTTTCCTCTTCCGGAACACCTTCCGGATAATACGGAAACCATGCCGATGCTGTGAGCAGTATTCCGAGGATTACGAACACTGCTATCAGGGCCAGAATGAAATCATCCATATTAAATATTCTCCGAAATCTATTAAAAAGCGAGTTGTATTTTTATGAAGACTGTGAAGAAGGACCTGAGAAACGGACTGGTCGTGCTGAAGATGGAAACACCTGAAGACCTCTGGCACCTTGAGCGCATACTCAGGCCAGGTGATATGATAAAGACAAGGACCATGCGGAAGGTCTCCGTGAAAGCCGGTGGCGAGTATAAAATGAGCGAGAAGAAGCCCATGGTGCTTGCAGTTGAGATGGAAAAGATGTCATTTGACGCCACGACAGGCGCCCTCCGTGTGGCGGGAAAGATAACAGAAGGGCCTGAAGACACCAAGCTGAGCTCATATCATACCATGGAGATAGAGCCCGGAAACGTGATAACAGTAACAAAGAGTCACTGGCATTCATCTGACTTCGACCGGATTAGGGAGTCCGCAGAGAGGCAGCCGAGCATACTCATATGCGTTCTTGACAGGGATGAGGCAGACATAGCGATGCTGAAGGGAACAGGAATACACAATATAGCCCATATAGACAGTGAAAACCCTGAGGACAAGGAGCCTTACAGGAAAGAAGTTGCCAAGTTCCTGGCTGGTCAGGATGGATACGATGTCATGATTGTGGCAGGACCAGGTTTTGAGGCAGGAAATGTTGTGAAAGTGATGAAGAATGCGTATCCTGAAGTGAAGCCCGTTCTCGAAGGGGCGTCGCATACAGGACCTAATGGCATAAACGAGGTCATAAAACGTTCTGCAGACAGGGTGCTGAGGGATACGCGCATAGGCCGCGAGAGCATGATTGTGGGCGATATTCTGGCAAGAATAAAGATGGACGGTCTTATCGCCTATGGAAAGGAAGAGACGAGAAAAGCACTGGAAATGGGGGCTGTGGAGACACTTGTGGTGTCCCGTGAGAAGATTAACGAATACGAGGAGCTTATGGCACTCTGCGAGAAGATGAAAGGCTCAGTTAAAATGATTACAGCAGACCACGAGACAGGGGAGCAGTTCCTTCATATCGGAGGAATAGCGGGCCTTCTGCGTTTCCGTCTTGAGTACTAGACTCCGAGGCTTTCCCACGTGGGACCGCCTTCCTGCTGAGACTGGCTTTTCCTGTAAATGTAGAACCCGGAAACAGCGACCAGTGCAACTATGACAATGATTGCTACGTAAAGCGTATAATTAGGAGGTGCTGAGCCTGTAACTGAAACGAAATCGTCATCATTGTAGTCACTGCCTTCAAGCTTGCTTTTGAATCCGTCCCATTCATCAAGCGTGACATCGTCGTCATCAGCCTTTTCTGCGATTTCATTGTTTCCGGAAGCCTGAGCGTCATTCTTCATTTCATTCACAGTAAGCCAGCTGCTTGCGGTCCTTGATGTCCCGTCCTTTCCGGTTGCAGTTGCGCGTACTTCGAACTGCTCACCGTCTTTTGCAGTTACCCTGACTGATACAGGCATATTTTCACTGTCACCTTTCCCTATGAATGTACTGTAAGAAACAAAGTTTGTTGTCACACCTTCGTCAGGTGCAACAGAAAGCGTGACTTCCTGGCCTGTGCCATAGTTCCTCACAAGGAAAGACAGCTGGACTGTTTTTTCCCTTTCCGCATTCTTGTTTTCAGGAGTCAGCCATGCCATGAATCCTGCCTGAGGCTGTCCTGACGCTTCGCTGACGCTGAGAACCCCTGCAACTTCTCTTCTGCAGTCGTCTACTTCACATCCCGGTAATGAAACAATGACACTGAACGGATAATCACCTTCTTCGGATGGAGCCTTCATTCTTATCTCAACACTCACAGGATCGTTTCCCAGATTTATGGTGCTTTTGCTTGCAGTCAGCTGCATATCACCTGATGCCTTGGATATGGATGCGCCTGTCTCAAAGTTGGAATCCACTATGAGAGCAAAAGTGACGTCAGCATTCGGTACTGCATATTTTTTTGGCTCGCTGAATGAAGCAGACATTATGTCAGTATGCTGCCCTATGGCCTCGCATACGCTTCCTTTAATACTGCTTACGAAGTCTATGTCTTCATATTCGGCTGTGCATATGCCGTACTCGAATGTCTTTTCGCCTTTCGGGGTGTCCAGTTCAGCTGTTAAAAGAATCTCCTCTCCGATTGAATGACCTATGGTGCTGAAGCATATAGGAATAGTTATCTTGTTGCTTTCGCTCGATATGTATCTGGTGTAGTGATTGTCTACCCATGGCTCATTTGGCATTCCGGGGTCGTCTATTGCCAGTACGTATTCACCTCTTCCGTCATCGCCGAATCTTATGGTCGTGCAGACCTCGCTTCCCGGCTTCATTGCAAAGAGCTGCGCAGCCTGCACGCTGGGAGAAAGAAGTACAGCAAGTGCAACAAGCAGAAAAACTCGTTTCATGAATTTAATTTGTCGTCTGGATTAATTAAAATTAACTCAGCTAAGCCAAGCAAAGCCCTAAAGAAGGGTTATATCCGCATGTTCCTTCCTTGTAAAGTTCGCAATTTGCTTGATTTGTATTTTGTGTGAAACACGGGCCTGAAGAAAGTATATTATCCGCACTTCCCAGCAGTGTTATGTCTATTGTGTCAGAGACAGCATTATTGCACTGAAGTGAGCAATGCACAGGCAGTGTGCTTGAAGGATTACCACCGAAATTGGTAACATCCATATTGAAGTAGAACGAATTTCCGTCAATCTGCATGACCATCGGAATCATCGTCGGGTTGTCAACGGTGTTGCATGATACTGTTGGAGCTGGGCAAACCGAAGGCAAAGTGCCCTCAACCCTTGTGAGTCCGATTGCCCTTTCCGCACTAGCACCCACTGATTTGGTGAAGCCGCCATTAGTATTAACATCTGTAGCTGCGGATGCATAATTCCCTTCAGCAGACTCAAGCAGACTCAAACATGTACGACGCTATGACCCCGTTGCTGCTGGTTTCTATGATTATGTCACCCTTGAGTGAGCTGCATGTCTTGCCTGCAGGGCATGCATTCGGCACAAGAGGATTGCTGGTGCTTGTCTGCCCTGCGCCGCTGCACATTGGACCCAGTTCCGTCATGGTGCACGAAATCTGGCCGTTGCCTCCTGAAAGGGAGAATGACTGCCTCTTCGTGACACTGGTTGAAAGGACAGGCTGCTCCCCGTTGTAGTAATTGTAAGCGAATATCACCGAGATAGAGGGATAATACATCTGGTTGCTGTTGTAATAGCTGCTACCGTAATAGTTGTTGCTGGGGTAGTAATTGCTGCTGGAGTAGTAGCTTGGATACATGGTACTACTGTATCTGGAGCTGCTGTATCCCCATGGATTGTAGCTTGATGACGTGGGCATTGAAGTGCCTGTTGACTGCGGAATATTGTACTGTACCACAATCTTCTTGTCAAGACCTTCGGCAATAGGATATTTGAATATATGGCTCCCGTCTATTGGCTGCGGGTAAACAGTGTAGCCGGACCCAGCCCAGTTTGTTGATGCACTCATCTGGTATGAGAACTGGTCATACTGGTACATCAGTTGCTGCATGTTCTGGCTCATGCCCTTGTGGCATGCTGACTGCATCTGATAGTACCTGCTTGCCATATTTGCAACATCGTATCCGTTTGTTGATGTCGACTGGCTCCTTGCCATTGCAGTTTCCGCACTCATCATGCATACCTGATAATCAAGCGTGTCCCTCTGCAGCGTGGAAAGCATGTCTATGAGCTTCACAGCAGTCGCAAGCGCATCGCACATCTTTGTTATTCTGACAAGTGTGTTCGGTGAAGCGTATAGAAGTGCACCACAAAATACAGCAGCGCCTGCAAGCTTGGCGAAATATCCATCTGAGCAGTCGAGCATCTGATTTGCAACAAGC
Organism: Candidatus Aenigmatarchaeota archaeon; assembly: GCA_016931255.1. Taxonomy (GTDB): domain Archaea; phylum Aenigmatarchaeota; class Aenigmatarchaeia; order QMZP01; family JAFGSV01; genus JAFGFG01. The sequence goes on along the minus strand of JAFGFG010000006.1, from coordinate 3,709 downwards.
CCGAAACCTACAAGCGCTATTCCTCCCGAAATAATTGCACTCGCAGCATCACCCGAATCGCTGAGTGTTCCCATTATCTTCTGGAACATCTGGGGGTGTATGTTTCCGAATCCACCGCCGCCTGCATAAGGAATGCTTATACCCTTGCTTGCTTCCTTGTCATTCGGGTCAACAAATATGTCAGATAATGACGAGTCCTGGCCGGCTATCTCTCCCGGTGTTTTATCCCCAAGCTTGTCAAGACCTTTTGCAGTGTCCGCATCCACTCCGCCTGCCATGAGGCTGCACATGACGCATGTGGCTAGCACGAACACTATATTGCACACCTTCTTGTTGGCTTTGTCTATTGCATCCTTTATGTCCTTGAAGACCTTCTCGTATTCAAGAAGGTCGTCATTCTTCTGAAGGTCGACATTAAGCACAACCTTGTCATTCTGGCCGGTTCCGCTGGTCACAGTGAATTCATTGCTGTAGCCTCTTGGCGTGCTGGACTGTATTGTAAGCTGGAAATCATCCAGTATGAACGTGTCAGTCGCCGGATTCGCATTTGCTTTCGTTCTATCAACAATGTATGTCAGTCCCGGATTTGGCCTTATGTCAATGGTCCATCCGAATGCTGATTCAGTTATCACCATTGTGTTTTGGGGTCTTTCTGATTTGTCTTTCATTTGGCCGTTGTCATCAAGCGTGTATGTCCACCTGTATTTGTTCTTGCTTATCTGTGCATTGACGGGCTTAACGTGTTCATTGGTTTCTCTTATCATGAGTTCTGCTTCAAGTTGTAGAGGTTCATCAAACTCACAACCGTAATTCTTGATGACGTAATCCTCCACTTTTCCTGGAATAAGCTGGCATCTGGCGTTCTCTGTTTCCGATGACCTTATCTCCAATGTAAGCTCTGACTGGGAAACACACTTTCTTCCCACAACGCATATGTCGCCTGAAGGTCCGCATCCGCAGTCCTGGCAGCAGTTGTCCGTTGTTTCCCCAAGCTCCTCTTGACAACTGGAATCTCCGCACATGGGAGTACCGCCCTTGCTGACATGGACAGTGAAATCTTTATTAGCGTTCATTGTACTACTCTGTCCTTTATCCAGTACCCTAATGTATGCGTTTATTGCGAGGTTTACATCGCTGTCATCATCTTCTGCGCATCCAGGGAAGTGATATACAGGCATTGTGCATACATATCCTCCGCTGGGCTGGCCGAAGTAATCCAGTTCCTGCTTGCACGTGAAATACTGCTCATTGTAGGTCTCGCCTTTGTAATCAATGTACCATCTTATGAGCTGGACGTCATCGGGCTCGTTGTTTATTTCCACGAAGAATTCAACATTGTTGTCGTCTGTTGCAGGTGAGCTGCAGTCTATTCCCGTTGCAGGCTTGACTGACGTGACAGTTATGTCTACTGCATTCTCATCCACGCATTTGTTGTCTATTGTGCATATCTGGTCGGTTCCCTTGCAACCGCAGTCAGTGCAGCAGTTCAGGGTATCTTCTCCAAGATTTGACTCACATCCATTCGCATGGTTGCATTTTCTGTCCCGCGCAGGGTTTATTTCGAATGATATGTCTGAGTCACGGACTATATTAACATAACTGCTGCTATCCCTTTCCTTCCATTTGAGGCTCGTCCACACTGTTTCATTAGCAGGCCCGGCCTCCCAGCAGAACGGATTGAAGTTGTTTGTCGGGATTGTGCATGTCCATTCATACCAGCCGTTATCTGTTGTTGGTATGCACTGGCCGCCCATCTCTCCTATTCTGTGGCCGCTTATGTAAACATCCTGACCGAGTATGACCCCGTTTGTCTCAGGTGAGAAAGGATAGTAATTCATTTCAAGTGTAAGTGATACGGTTTTTGCTGTTTCATCCAGTTCATCATCACCTGCGCAGTTAATTTTCGGGTCTATTGAAGCATCTATTGCGATATCAACAATCATCTTGCATCCTGCGGATGTGCAGACATATTCATTGTCGTAATCGCCACCGAAGCCCTCGCATCCGAAGTCCTGACAGCATGTATTCTGGCTCTCTCCAAGGCTTGGGTCTTTCACTCCGTCACCGCATTTTGGATTTCCCTGAATGTAGTCGATGTAGAATGTGTCCGTGCTCAGTGTCTTGCCTTCTATTGTATTGTAATGCATCCTGAGTCCGCCTCCAAGTACATTAAGGTGAAGCTTTATGGGAGCGCCGTCGTCGCCTGATGCAATTGGGTCAGGGCATGCGGGGAAATATGCCACAGGCACTGTGCACTCGACTTCCCCTGTGTGGTATGTCACACCATCAGCCTGCGCAGTCAAGGCTGTGCAGTCGAATCCTGGCATATTGCTGGCTGTGTAGTTCTTTCCGTTGTATTCAATCTTCTTTGATAGTATGCGGAAACCATATTTGCTGCTTTCCGGAAGGTTCTCGATTTTCGCTGTGAAAGTGAATGTGTCCACTGTCTGGTGTCCGTCCTTCGGACGGCAGTCTATCTTTCCGGCAGGAAGGTAATCAGGCGTAGTGTAAAGTGTTACCAAGCTTTCATCCTTGCATCCACCGGATGTGCATGTGTCATCACCGCTGCATCCGCAGTCCCAGCAGCATACATCAACGTTCTCTCCTATTGCGGTATTGCATGCGCCGTCCTTTACGCATACCCTTTGCTTTGTCTTGATGACATCAACACCAAGTGATGCGCTGATGTCATTATATTTCAGTTCACCAATCCTCATGCCTGGCTCATCTTCGAAATATTTGACGGTGATTGTGAAATCAACATTCTTTACTCCGGGCTCTTCAAAGCATCCCTGAAAAGAAAGAGGGAAATCGCAAACATACGCATCACCCTCCTTTTTGCAGTTATCAAGTCTGTAAAGACCCCCGCCGTATGTGTACGTCACCTTTTCATAAGAATTAAGGAATGTCTTGTATGGCATTGAGACAGGTGTGAATTTTACCTGAGGAACACTGTCTGCAAGCGTGCAGTCTATTTGTGAAGGTATTATGGATACAGACATCTCCATTTCTGTTTTGTGCTCACATGAAGCTTTTGTCGAGCAGAAGTCTCCCTCCTCGCTGCATCCGGTGTCAACACAGCAGTTCCCTTCGTTCTCATAAAGTATTTCCACTTTGCTGTTTCCGCAAAGGTGGCATATTCCATCGCACTCCATCAGGACATTCAGCTTGCTGTCAACAGGGCAGGCGCAGTCATCGCAGCAGCTTTCATAAGTTTCACCGCCTTCTGTTTCGCAGACACTATTCCCGCATTCTGCATCTGTGCATCTTCCCTTTGGAAGACTTTTAGTCACATTACAGTACTGTCCTTCCGGACACGGATATTCCACTTTGCAGTCAGAGCAGCATGTTTCAGCGTTTTCACCCGCTTCCCATTCGCATATGTTATTCGGGCATACAGCCTTTATGCATGAACCCTTTCCATCATAATAGTATGTTGCATCAAATGGAGTGTCCTGGCATGTTTTTCCTTCCGTTGCCCAGCAGTCGTATGCGCAGGATGATGAATCCTCTGTCGGCTCGCAATTACCATTCTTGCAGTTAGGCTCAAGGCATTTCTTTGACGCATCATCGCAATACATGTTTCCGGTGCATCCTGCGTCCTGGCAACAGTTCTCGCTCGTCTCAACTGCGTCATTTATTCCATCACCGCATACATGGCACATGCCATTCTGGTAATCATCCGTGACAGTGCATGTCTTTTCACCTT
>JAFGFG010000005.1 GCA_016931255.1 Candidatus Aenigmatarchaeota archaeon | reverse complement strand
GTATCTACAATAGTAGAAATTAAAGCATGCTTCTAGACACGCTTTTTCTTCAATCTCGAATCAGATCTACAATAGTAGAAATTAAAGCATGCTTCTAGACAGGTAGCGGTTGTGAGTGGATATCTTGTTTTGCTTTATTTCCTTTGATTTACATCATTTTAGACTTTCACCTCTAAAACTCATTTCCAGTGTGTATAATTATTTTCCAGAGTATATAATTATTTCTATTATTTTAAAATATTTCTAAACGGCATTAGAGACGCTAAGAACCAGGAATTCGTAGATATTAGTCATACTCGCATAAAATATTAAGACTCAGGTTTGCAGATTTAATACATAAGAAGGTCTGTTTCTTCATTTTTAGCGTAACCAAACCTTAAAATCTGGTTCTCTGCTGTTATTTTAAATATTAAAATACTGTCTCCTTGATTAAATCGTTTCTCAAACCTATTCTTAATTTCTTCCTGCACTATCTCTAGGATCCTTTTGCTGTTCTTTATTTCATATACTGAGTATTGAAGTCTTCTTCCATAACTTAAAATAAACTTGGAAAACTCAGTTCTTAGATGATCTTCTTGGATATCATACGTTAAAATTATCATTTATCTGCCTCTATGTTAAACACAGGAAAACTGTCTATTTCTTTTCCCTTTATGAATGATCTATAATAGGATTGAATATATAGAAATATTTTTTCCTTATATAGCAGAATCTCTTTTAAAAACAATTTGGAATATTTTTTATTAAATTCTCTCTTTACATAAAATTGTCCATTCTTAAAATAAAAATCATCTTTATTTATCTGCTTCAGGTTAAAACTTTTTCTTATGCGGCGGTCAATAATGCACCTAAAAGGTTCTACTAAATCACAGACTAATGATTTTCTTTGAAAAAAGAGCTTATGGTAAAAGCCACAATATGTGTCAAATCCGTAAAGTTCCAGATTTGCTTCTATGAAATTAAACAGATAATAATAACCTATATCCAACAACAAATTAAATATATCATCCTTACATCTTGGCTTTCTACCATTAAAGTCCAGGTTCTTAAAATATGTCTCAAAAAACAACTTTGAAGCTGTTCCCTCAACCCCCAATAACTCCTGGCTGCTTTGAACATGACTAATTTGTCTATAAAGCTCTTTTATTTTTGATATATTGTTTTTTTCCTTTGTGGTTTTGTATCGTAATGAGTTCATTAAATTGATTTGGTTTTTGACTTTATTGCTGACTATGTGCTTAGCAATTTCTAGATCATTACTATTAGCATATTGCTTTTTTCTCAATAAAAAATTGCCTTTATTGTCTGGAAGGATAGAAAAATAGGGTTTAAGATTATAATTAAGAAACACTATGGGGACTGCGTATTTCTTTGCATTCTTTATCAGAACAGAAGTGATTGAGAATTCTCCCAAGATAAAAACCATAAAAATCTTTGTGCACGGGTGCTGGAGAATGATTTCGTTATTTTCATCAGTAAGAATAATGTTTGAATTTTTAAGCCTCAGTTTTTTAGAGTTATCACTCTCGATGAAAAGCATTTGCTTGGCCATAAAATCAGGTCTTCCTAACATGTTTGATCCCCCTTATAATAATCACACAATTCTTTATAGATACACATCTTGCATTTGTTGGGGTTTTGAGTAAAGTTTTTATCTTCTAATGAAAACAGTTTCATTTTTGTTATAATTTCTTTCAATCTATGCTTTTCATTGTTTCCCGGCAACGCAACATCATGAATTTTGTTATCTGAAAGCGAATGAAATCGTATCTTTTTGACAACATAACCCATTTCTACCAAACAAAAATATTGTGCATAAATTTGCAGGTAGTATCCTTCATAAAGCTTTTTTATCTTGTTTTTTCTTTCTGTAAGAATTCCCTTTTCAACGTCAAAAAGATCAATTTTTCCACTCACGCCCAGCTCTTCACTGTATACGTTAATTCCTTCAAGAATCGCTTTTTTTGTTGAATATTTTTGCTTATCAACAGTTTTGTGTGCGTGTCTTCCCTTTGTCTGGTAAGTTGTGTGATAGAGTGCCTCATCAAAAGAGGAATATAACTTGTGGAAATAGATACTCCTTGGGCAGAAGATAAAGTCATTAAGGTTTGAGATGATTATATTTTGTTCCATTGCTCTGTACCTTCTTGCACGAATTGAAGCCATTCCTTATTGCCGATGGTCAGTTTCAGGCTTTTCCAGTCTTCATTGTGGGCACTGATTTGTTGAAGCGCCCATAAACCTTTTTTAGCAATATGGTATGCTCCATTGGCATCGGCATCTTGAGGGAACTCCTTACCTGCGTTTCTGCTGTCGTAAAATTCTTCTTTGCTGTTCATCACAGGCGAGATGAGATAATCATCCCAACTTTGCATCTTGCTATTTCGCATTTGCACTGTGAGTTTGAAAAGATTAAGAAGCGTTTCAAAGAAGGTCTTCTCTGTTTGTGAGATGATCTGTTTTTTCAAATCGGTTTTATAATCCACATTGTTCAATTGAAATAGCTTCTTAAACTCATCAGAAAGAACTACCTCTTTATTGTCCCACTGGTTGTTCTTTTTTGGATTTCTGAATGTTTTGATACGTACATCATAAGTGCAAATGGTCCAATCCTGTTTTGTGCCATCTGCTTTTGAGTTGAACTTAGAATATTCTTTAACATCGAATTCAAAATAGTCTTTAGCAGGGTTGTAGCGGATGTCTTCAAAATTATTAAAAAAAGACCTTGCTTTTTCTAGATTTTCGTATCTGGTGTTGAATAGGTTGACAAATCCCGTAGTGGGGTCTATCTTGCTCGTGTTCCATGCAGGAACGTAGAACAAAAATCCACTTTGTTTTCCGAGTTTTTGAAAGCTTACGAACTTGTTGGTCAGTTGTAAAGCGTGGTATAATCCCCCTATTTCATTGTCGGCTTTGCCTTTGAATACTAGATAGTTGAGCTTATCTATCAGTTTTTTCTCCAGTTTCTGATAGATTTGCTTTTCAACCTTGAAACGACCTCGTTTGAAGCCAAAATTCAAATCCTCCATGACCACGATAGCGTTGTGTTTTACCATCATTTGGACAATTTTATGTATCGCCTGTGAGATATACCCTTCTTTTAGTTCCTTGATTGTTTCTATCGTTCCCCAGTTTTCGCGGGCTTTGGCTCGTTCATCTTCCTTTTTGCCAAGCAAATCTCTGTAATTGGTTTGGTAAGTATTTCCTTTGTGCTCATTGATGATATCGTTCAAAGAATACTGCTCCTCGATATTGCCTTGTTGATCAATCAGCGTTAAATAGATTAAATTCCTCTCTCCCCGGTCTAACCCAATAATCTTGACTTCAGGGTTATTCTTAAGGTATTCAAGAACATAAGCATTGATGTGTTCGTTGCCTTTTGCCTTAAAGTTGAGTGTTATTGGAACATGGAATTGGAATTTGTCCGCTGTATAACGTTTATCTTTGATAATGTCGTATTCAAAGACACTTTCCTTCTTGGTATTGTTTGGATTCTTATTCCCGATAGGTTTGTTGGCTTTGTGGACAACACTTCTATCATTTGAGATGGATTTTCTCCGATAGAACATCTCAGCTTGGCCATTGAGCTTGTAGACCACATCCTTTAGATTTTTAGGATCAAATAAGGCCTTCCAGTACATTGTATGGAGGTTGGGGTTGCCCTTGCTGTATGTAGAAAAGTCCTTATTCCAGATTTTAAACAGAAATAACTTCCCTTCATCCACGAGTTGGTTGATGTAGCTTTCGGGGACATTTTGAAAAGTGATCTTATATCCTTGGTGTTCTACTTCTCTGTAAAATCCACTCAAGTCTTCGTATGAGGGAGTATCTGAAAATTGAAATCCGAAACGTTTCCAGTCTTCATGCTTGGTGATAGATTCTTTGAAGAAATCAATCAAATTGCGGCAATCCTTAATGTTGAATTGATCACCTTTTTTATGAGTTCCTGCTTTATATTTCTTTTTCAATTCTTCAGATGGTGCAAACTCGTTAATTCTTCTATTTGAGAAAAATACTTTTGGCAACATTTTATTTGGACTAGGCAGTAGTTTGTACACCATTTTTTCATACACCACTTTTCCCGGACTCGCATCAGGGATATTTTTGAAAATCTGGTTGTGCTCCTTATCCATTATTCCCAGATAATATAATCCGTTTTTGCGAAACAAGACTGAAGTGTTATCAGCTTCTTTATTCAAGTCCCAGCCAGCCAACAGCTTACTATTCTCAAAATTCAGCTTGAACTTCTCTGTACTATACGGTTTTTGCGTGGCATAATTTCGTACCTTATTGTATAGAGGAATTAAAAGCCGCAGTTGGTCATACCCTGTCTGAAACTGAACGTAGAACATTTCATCCTTTTCCAGTGGGCTGTCGCTTGGCAGTGATAGTGGTTTTACAAAATGCAGCAGTTCCATCAGGCTGTCTAAAAAAGCTTTGATATCATCAATGACTTTTTTATCATGGTTCAGTTTTTTATCTTTTGGATACTCTGTGTTTAAGATGCCTTTGATACAGCTGTATTTAGCTTCAATATTAGCAATCAGATCAAACTCTTTGTCGCTATCTTTTTTCTTTTCCGTCTTAAAATGAGTATGGAAGTAATTGACAATAGGTTTTGTATCGTCATGTAAATCTTTTAGTATTTCTGCCTCATCTTTGTACGCGAGCAGAGCGCCTTCAATATCGGCAATAGAGAAATGAGATTGATTTAGGTATTTTTCTTTCTCCTTTTCTTGTTTTTTAGATAATCCTTTTTTGCCAATTTCAAGCGTTTGCAAAAAGGCAAATTCCAATGCTGATTTTATAATACTCCAATCATCAAAAAGTGTTTTGGAAATATCAGTAATGGATTTATTATTTCTTAGGTAGATTTTGTTTAAATCGTAATTTTGTAAATGAACCAATAAATCTTTTATTTTTTTCAAAATATTTTCAGTATCATCTTTGTCATCGGGTTTATAATCAATTAAGTTGGACTGATAATAATCTCTGATGGAATCTAACACTTCTTGGCTTTCTTCAAATGCTTCGGGCAAAAAAGAAGCGCTCTCCCTGTCGCTCAGAATTTGCTTATAGAGTTGTTTGAATTTTGGTGTCTGGTTATTCTTGTTCTGTTTTTGGTTGTACAGGTTGATCTGTTCATTCAGTCCCTGAATCTTCTTTTGCCCTTCTTTAGGAGTGCGTCCACCAATAATCAGATTGTAAACATCCATCTGTTTTTGAGTGAGCACTTTATTGTAATAATCCACCTTAAAAGCATCGTTGATACGTGTGATCTCAAGATATTCTTTTATTTCTTCGTACAGGATGGCGCATTCCTTATATAATTCAGGTATTAATCTAATCTTTTCAAAGGTCTTGATGTTATCCAGGAATCTTGGTAAATTTTCATGTATCAATCGATAGGCAATAGCTGTGGATTGTTCTTTGTCAGTGTATATGTTTTTCCGATTCTCATGGAAGCCTCCGAAGTATGTTGTGAATCTTTTGAACTTATCATCGAAGTAAATATTTTTATTTTGTCCTTCCTGTGTTCTTATCCAATTTGGCAGGAGCTCAGTTATCAATTCCTTTTTGTCAATCTTTGAGAATGTTTCCTTTGCTTTACCAGTCTTAAACCCTTCGGCGATCTCTTTTCTCAGATCAGCCTGCACTTTCTCGAATTTCTTCTTGAAGTCATCTTCTTTTTTACGTTCTGAAGATTCATTGTACAGTTTGGCAAATGCTTTTAGTTTTGTTAATTTTACCTGTGACATCGCAAGTTCGATGAAATCCCTGTGGAAGCCATCAATGGTTCTCTTCATTTTCTTGTAGCTTTCTGCTCTTTTTTCATCCTGGCGTATCAATTTCTTTTTTTCGATATGTTCGAGAGTCTTCCCAATAGGCTTCAATTCAAATCTTAGTGTCTTTGACAAGCTGTACATGTTTGTAAATTTTTCATCCTGAAGATTTCCTCCTACCATTTGAGCACTAGGTAAACCCATAATCAATCCCTCGGGTCTAAGTTTTCAATTAACTTCTCCATCCTTTCCACAAACTTGTAAGCATCTTTCTTGATTTCCTCAGCAATCCTTCTCGTCGTTTCTTTTGTGACGCTGTATTGAGCAATTTCTCTTCTGTCTCTTGCAAGATTCAGGTTGTCAATGTATTGTTTTTCCAGTTGCGCTTTTTCAATCATCTTCAGATAACTCTCTTCCAATAGCTGTTTCTTCACAAAGAATGTTTCCAGAGCCAGAACAGTTGCAGTATGATTTTTGCTCTTATAGCTAATTTTGGCAAGAGCTGCTGATGCTGCCATATACATTGCATAATATGCACAAACTACAACCCATTCGCTTGAATCATAATCCTCGGGGACATTCAAAGAGTCCCTTACATCTTTGTTATTGTGAAGATCAAACAGAATGCTCAGTGTTATGAGATTATTCTTTGCTTTTTCGATAAATCTTGGTGCTAATCTCTGTATGAATTGAGTTTTTGAAAGCAAGCCTTCCTGAATGAACCAATTAAAATCTTTCTTCATTTATCCCACCTATAAACTAAATCATAAAATAATTCCTGCCCTTTAAGAATAATTCCGAATTTGATAAGTTCTTCCCACAGTTCAGGATTCTCTGACTTAATGTTTCTGAAATCTTCTTTATCCACAATAACAGGAGCTATTTTCAAATTATATTTATGTCTTAAAGACAAAGCAATTTTTTCAGCTTCTGAGTTTCCATTGATGCATAAAACATCAACATCGCTTCTTTCCTTTACTTCTCCTTTTGAATAACTGCCAAACAATATAACCATTTCCAGTTTTGTTTTGTTGATAAATTCATCAATAGCTTTCCAAGCAGAGGAATATTTCTTTGCAAAAGTATTTTTCTTATTTAATGAGTAGTAAGTAAACGCAAGATAAACAGAGTCATCAAATTTTTTAATTGAATAAACAAGTGCCTTTCCTACCTTCTTTTTTAACAAAATGCCTTTTTTTTCTAATATTTTGAGTGTGGAATAAGCACGTTCATGGGAATAACTTGAGCGGTCTTCTATTTCTTTTGTAGTCCTTTCTGTACCCTCTGGAAAGAAGGCATACAATATTTTTAATTCAGTTTCATTAAGCATTTTAACCAACTGTTGTTTCTTCAACTATATAGTTGATTAATCAACTATTTAAACCTATCGTTTAAGGAGGTGATATTATGCCTAAAATCGAACTTGAAATCAAAGCCCAAATTGAAAAGGACATTCATGAAGCTTTCGAGGCAAAACTCAAAGCTTCTGGTTATAATTCAAAGGCTGAATGGTTAAGGGAGCAAATCAGGAATTTCCTTGGAAAATAGGCAGCATTAGTAACTCCCCGTCTTCCTGCCTTCTTATCTTCTACAAAGCCCGTATCTGACTCCATAGACCTTAATTCCTATTGCGCTCATGCCTCGGGCGGGATTTGAACCCACGGCCTCCGCGTATCTCAGCTATGTCATTGAAAACAAACGTTTTCTCATCGCTCATAAGACACGCTTATGAGCTTCACCCAATCCTTATTAGGGATGTGCGGCGCTCTAACCACTGAGCCACCGAGGCATGTGTATGAACATGTACGGGGAATTTTAAATAATTTTCGAGGTCAGCGTATCATTCCCATGGCTTACGAAAGGAAGTTTTGGGATGTGAACTGATTTACCTTATCATTCCCATGACTTCCCTTGTGGCTTCTATGTCGACTTTCTTCGTCAGGCCGTCCACAAGGGCCTTCCTGTTGCTGTAGACAACAAGCCAGTATGGGTAGTAAATCATGTCTGAGGATTCCACCTGCATGCCGAACAAGCCTGCCACCTTCTCGGCAGTGTCCCTCGGCACGGAGAAGTTCATTATCTTCCCGTCGATTTCCATCTCCTTCGAGTCCTCGCTGAAGCCGAGGCTCATTATGTCCCCGGGTATCTTGACCCTCACAGGACGGAAGTTGTAGCCGTCGCTTGTCACGAGCCCCTTGGACATCAGGTTCTTCAGCAGCCTGTGGCAGTCGTTGTTCATGAGCCTTGTCGAAGTGGCGACCTTGTCAAGGTTACCGTACTTCAATGAAAGAAGGCTCGATATTATCTTCCTCTCGACTGATGAAAGCGTCACGAGGCTCTTGAGTCCATTCGTTCTCTTCAGCTCGCCCTGGGACTCGTACATGACTTCCCCTATGAGGCCGTCTATGAAGAGCTTCCCTATCTGGCCGCTGACTGTTCCCTTCAGTTCCCACACAGGATAGTTCACCCTGTATACATTGGCTTCCTTGTGCTCGGCTTCTATGTCCTGCTTGCTGAACCTTGGCGGAAGCGTGGTGTTCCTGACCTTCATGGGCCCGCCCTTCACTGGCATGGCAACTGCCTCGCCCCCGTGCTTGCTTCTCCGTATCCTTATCTCAGTGAGCATAGGATGCTCGGTGACGCCGACAACGAGGGCGCTGCCGACAGGAAGGTCCCTTATCTCATCCCTCATGCCGGCTGTTATGCCTTCTGCTGAATCGGTGATGGCCTTCAGGTCATTGGGATTCGTGACCTTCATTATTATCTGGGTGTTGCATTGCGACAGCACATTCTTGTCAACCCTTGCTGGACGCTGCGTTATGACGCAGAGGCTCAGCCCGAATTTCCTTCCCTCGGATGCTATTGTCCTGACTATGGAAGATGACGCAACCTCGCCGAACCCCCTCTCGGGACAGAAGTTGTGGGCCTCCTCAAGGACGAGGAAGAATCCCGGAACCTTGCTGGCCTTCCTTGCTGCGAACAGCTCATTGGCAAGCTTGAACACTATCGTCTGCTGTATCTCAGGCCTTGCGAATTTTACATCGATTATAGATATCTGCCCGGGCCTGACCAGGTCTTCAGGCTTAGTGAAATCATGCGAAAACAGCTTGGTCTTGTCAAGGAACTCGAGCGCTGAAATGAGGTTCCATTTGGACTGGGACGGAAGCGTGCTTATCTCGTTTATGAGGTCGTTGAGTGAATAGTCCTTCCCGCCGAGGTTCCTCATCGCCGAATATATGAGGCCTTTCTGCGTCCCGGAAACCTTCACAGGCAGGCAGTGGAAGAGCTCGTCAGCAGTGAGCCTCGAATTCAGCCGCAGGCTGCCGTCTTCAATGGTAAAGCGCTTTATCTGGTCCTGGTATGACTTGGGCTCCACGCCGAACTTCTCAGCGAACTTCAGCTCCTTCTCCTCGTCATTCGCGACGCTGAGCGAGGCGTATTCTCCATGGGGGTCCATTATGACAACAGGTGTCCTGTTCTCAGCGAATTCCTCCATCAGGACGCCTGCCATGTAGCTCTTGCCCGCGCCGGTCTTGGCGAGAATCGAGACGTGCTTCGTTACAAGTTGCTTTATGGGAAGGTTCACCTTGATGTTGTATCCGTCCAGAATGCCTATGTAGAGGCCGGAATCCGGTATCCCCAGCGTATTCCTTATCTGGTCTTCCGATGCGGAGAAAACAGGCGTTTCAGGAGCAAACGGCACATTGGGGACGACAAGGAATCCGCGGTTGTTCCGGTATCCTATGACCCTGCACTCGGCAAGGGTCGTCTCACCATAACGGGTGATGTTATCTATGTAAGCAGTAGCCCATTCGCCTTCCTGGGTCTTCACGACCACGAAGTCCAGTTTCTTTATCTGGGCTTCCGCCTCGAAGCTGAATTCAGTTGTCGTTACCCTTCCGTGTATCTTTCCAAGCATCATCTTAACCACTATTGGAATTATATGTCCCAGCCTGTTTTTATTTAATTAATTATTGTAAAGTCCGGATTTATAGACGTGTCCCGGTGTTGAAATTAAATAGAATATGAAAAATATTAAGTGCACTAAACTAGGAATAACTTAGAACTTCCTGGGCTTCTTGTGCTTCTGGAAGCAGTCTCTGCAGTAAACAGGCCTGTCTTCACTTGGCTTGAATGGCACTTCACATTCGTTACCACAGTCTGAACATGTTGCTTTGTGGAACTCTCTCTTGAAGTTATCCCTTCCTTCGAATGACATACTAAACTCCTTATCTGGTTATGTATAAGATTGATGCACTTAAAAAAGCATCGGGGAAGCTGGAAATTTTTTATATCACGATGGCAGTATTGTTGTATGGAAATCCTTCTGATGAACTATCTCAGGAACCCTGAGAAGACGCTCGGAGGCGCTGCATGGGCTACCACCACCGAGCAGGCAGGCGCAGAATATGATGTCACGGACGGGCAGGTCGACGCCATGCTCAAGTACGCGAAGGACATGAGGCTCAGCTCCGTGCTTGACATACCGTTCTTCGTGTTCTCAGTGAAGGATGTGTCACGCGCATTCACCCACCAGTGGGTCAGGTACAGGATAGCCGCGCACATGCAGCAGAGCCTGAGATACACCAAGATTTCCACGGAAAACTATTCATGGTTCCAGGTTCCGCCGGAGATATCCGGAAAAGGCGCACCAGCGGTGACCGAATACGTGAAGAGCCAGCTCAACGCCGCAAAGACATACGAATCGCTCGTTAAGAAGGGGGTGCCCGCGGAAGACGCAAGGTTCGCGCTTCCCATAGGGGTCAAGACCCACCTGACAACAGCCATGAACGCTGAGGAGCTGATGCACGTTATGGCGCAGAGATGCTGCTTTGACGCGCAGTGGGAGATAAGGATAGTCGCATACGCGCTTTACGCAATGGGAATGATGACAGCGCCGAAGCTGTTCAGCGGAGCCGGGCCGCACTGCATTTCTGAAGGCAAGTGCCGTGGCCGTGGAAAGGGCAAGTGCAGGCCGGATGCCGACAGCCTGATAGCGAAGATGAATGAAGCTGCTGAAAAGCACAGGGAAGAATTCAACAACATGAAAGACGGGGAATGGCTAAGCATTGACCTGACAGAAGCACTTGGCCGTATTGTCCCGGATGATGTCAAGAAGGAAGTCAATGAAGCCGTAGGCGGGGAAGTGGACATTGACCTTCCGGTAATGCTGAAATTAAGGAAGTGATTTTATGGAAATGAAAGAAGTATTTGAACTGGTTGAAAAACAGAACCAGTGGCGCATGAAGGAATGCATAAACATGATAGCCAGCGAGAACCGGATGTCCGAGGCTGCTGAAAAAGTGTACATGTCCGATTTCATGCACCGTTATGCTGAAGGCTCCCCTTACAAGAGGTATTACCAGGGAGCGAAGTACATCGACCCCATAGAAGACAAGACAACCGAGATGACCAGAAAGCTGTTCGGCGTCAGGCAGGCAGAGCTGAGGGTACTTTCAGGAGGAACTTCCAACATGGCGGCATTTGCTGCACTGGGCGGTCACGGCGACATACTGATGAGTCCGGGGCTCATGGGCGGCTCTCACATCTCGCATGAGTCATTCGGCATCGCGGGCATACTCGGCTACAGGGTGGAGCACGCTGTCTTCGATGAGAAGGAATACAACATAGACACTGACGCCACACTGAAGAAGATACGCGACATAAAGCCGAACGTGGTGACACTTGGCGGCTCGGTCATACTTTTTCCCCATCCTGTGAAGGAAGTCCGGGAGGTCTGCGATGACATAGGAGCGAAGCTGCTCTACGATGCAGCGCACGTTCTCGGGCTGATAGCAGGGAAGCAGTTCCAGGACCCGATGAAGGAGGGTGCCGAGCTGATGACATCGTCCACCCACAAGACATTTCCCGGTCCGCAGGGAGGGCTCATTCTGGGCAATACCAGCGACGAGATGTGGAAGAAGCTACAGTCCAAGGTCTTCCCGGGGCTGATATCGAACCATCACCTTCACAGGATACCGGCGATGGCCATAACCATCCACGAGATGATGGAGTACGGAAAGGAGTACGCGGCGCAGGTGGTCATCAATGCGCAGGCCCTCGGGCAGGCGACGTACGAACTCGGGTTCGACACGCTTGCAGAGGAAAAGGGATTCACGAAGTCCCACCAGATACTCATCAATGTGGAGAAGAACGGAGGCGGAACGGACGTGGCCGTGAAGCTTGAGAACGCGAACATCGTCCTGAACAAGAACCTCCTGGCATGCGACGCTGACAGGAGCGCATCGGATCCGTCAGGACTGAGAATAGGAGTCCAGGAAATGACAAGGATTGGTATGAAGGAGCCCGAGATGAAGGAAATAGCGGCACTCATGAAGAAGGTCGTCATTGAAGGGAAGCAGCCGGAAGAGGTTGCGAAGGAAGTCGTGGAATTCAGGAAGCCTTTTCAGGAGACGCAGTACTGCTTCAGGGACTGATTACTTCCTCACGGCATGCTTCATGAAGTGGCGCCTGAATGTCTTCTTGTTATGGGCAGAATCCTTCACGATATCGCTCGCCAGCCTGACGTCTTCCACCGAATAAAATGCCGTGGGATTGTGCTTCTTTATGAGCTTTATCACCTTGTGTAGGTCCTGCCTGTCGAATACCGAAAGTATTAGCTTGACGTTGCCGTCCGGGCCTTCCGCTCCCGTGCTGGTCACTGTGCACCTAGCATTCTTGAGCGCATCGAGAAGCGCGCTTGCGTCCTTCCCTGTTATTATCCTTATTATGACCTTGCCCATGGATATCTTCTCTTCCAGAAGTATGCCTATGTACGTTCCTGTGGCAAATCCGCCTGCATATCCAAGATAGCAGAAAACGTTCGTAAGGTTGGCGAGTATGTTCTGTATGGCTATGAGCCAGATAAGCACCTCGAAGAAACCAAGTAGAGGGGCAAGGAACTTCAGCCCTCTCGAAATGAATATGACACGTATGGTGCCGATGCTGACATCCACTATCCTTGCGGCGAATATGAGGATTGGTATCAGTATATAGCTGTACCAGTTCACTATGAGAAATGCAATGACGTCCATTTCATTCTTTTTGTGTTCAGTCCTCTTAAATAGCACCGGATGATTTGAATGTTTATAAGGACTCAACCTCACTATAGAGGTGTTTTTATGAACGGAGACAGACGCGGAAAGGACCTGGCCAAAGGTCCGATAGGCAGGACTATATTTTTCCTGGCTGCGCCCATAGTCCTCGGCATGTTCCTTCAGACTGCATTCAACATAATAGACACGTTCTACGTGGGCATGCTCGGCTCCGAGCAGCTTGCTGCGATAAGCGTGACATTCCCTGTGGTATTCATATTCATAGCCATTGCAGTAGGACTTGCAGTCGGAACAACCGCGCTCGTGTCGCAGGCACTCGGTGCCAGGAAGCATGATGATGCATCCAACATAGCGGAGCACTCGCTGCTTGCAGCCGTGCTGGTCGGCATCGCGGTGGCAGTATTCGGCATAATGTTCTCGCCGCCGCTCTTCGAATTCATGGGCGTTCACGGAGAAATCCTCCAGATGACGGTCGCTTATGCCAACCTCATATTCGTGGGGTTCATGTTCCTTTTCATAGGGTTCCTTTCACAGGGCATAATACAGGCCGGTGGTGACTCAAAGACGCCTACAAGGAACCTCGCTGTATCCGTTATAGCGAACATAATACTTGACCCCATATTCATCTTTGGCTTCGGGCCGGTACCTGCGATGGGGCTTGTCGGTGCCGGGTGGGCAACCATAATATCGAGGTCATTGGGCGCATCACTCAACGTCTCGCATCTCCTGAGAGGAAAGTCCGCAGTCAGGATAGAGCCCAGATGCTTCTGCTTCACCCCATCGATACTCAAAAGGATATTCATGATAGGTTGGCCGTCATCGTTAAGCCAGTCCATAAACAGCATAGGCATGATACTGCTTACGAGTCTTGTGGGTACGTTCGGTGTTGGTGCACTGGCAGCATTTGGTGTTGGCATAAGACTCGAATCGCTGGCGATAATGCCGCTGGTCGGCCTCGGCAACGCCGTTGTGCCGTTCATCGGGCAGAACATCGGGGCAGGTAAGATGAACC
Organism: Candidatus Aenigmatarchaeota archaeon; assembly: GCA_016931255.1. Taxonomy (GTDB): domain Archaea; phylum Aenigmatarchaeota; class Aenigmatarchaeia; order QMZP01; family JAFGSV01; genus JAFGFG01. Next base: position 62,313 of record JAFGFG010000005.1, on the reverse strand, counting down.
GCGTTAAGAAATGCGTATCTCTGACATCATATGCTGCGATTCTCTTCATGCTGCTCATAATGTCCATTTGGTATTTCGCGCCGCAGGTCCTGTTCTCGCCATTCACATCTGACGCAGAAGTGCTCTCCATAGGCACTGAATACTTCCAGATAATATCTCTTGGCTATATATTCATGGGACTCGTCTTCATCACCGGAGCTGCATTCCAGGCAGCCGGAAGGACCACGCTCCAGATGCTCATCAACATATTCAGATGGTCCGTGACACTGTCCGTGGCATACTGGCTCGTCGGCGGAATGGGCATTAGCGGCATATGGTGGGGATTCCCAATCGGCAACGTTCTTGGATTCGTTGTGTTCATGATTTTCCTCAGGAGCGGCTTCTGGCTAAGGAAATGGGAAGGAAAAACATCTGACACATAAATCACTTAAATAAGCTCTCATACAATGTTATTTTATCGATTTTAAATGGTTTTTCAGATGACAAGAGAGAAGCTCGACAAAATGTTCAACCCCAAGGTCGTAGCTGTCGTGGGAGCGACCAACAACAAGAACAGCGTCGGTTATGCTATTTTCAGGAACCTCATAGGCAATGACTTCGACGGCATAGTCTACCCTGTCAACCCGAAGAGGGAAGGCGTCCAGGGGGTCAAGGCATATCCAAGCATAAAAGACATACCGGACAAGGTCGACCTCGCTGTCATAGCGACCCCTGCGCCAACTGTCCCCGGCATAGTCGAGGAATGCGGAAAATGCGGCGTCTCCGGCATAGTCATAACATCAGCCGGTTTCAGCGAGATGGGGGAAGAAGGCGAGAAAGCTGCTGACGGCATGCTCAGGACCGCCAGGAAGTACGGCATGAGGATAATAGGCCCGAACTGTCTGGGGCTCATAAAACCTTCCATAAATCTTAATGCAACTTTCGGAAGCAAGATACCAAAGAAGGGAAGGATAGCATTCATTTCCCAGAGCGGAGCGCTTGGAACAGCCATGCTCGACTGGTCAGTGAACCAGAACGTTGGATTCAGCTACTTCGTCTCGATAGGCTCGATGATAGACGTGAGCTTCCATGACCTGATAGACTACTTCGGAAGCGATCCGGAAACCTCCAGTATCGTGATATACATGGAGTCGCTCAAGGATGCAAGAAAGTTTCTCAGCGCCGCCCGTTCGTTCGCGAGGAACAAGCCGATAGTCGTACTGAAGTCCGGAAAGAGCGAAGCCGGTGCCAAGGCTGCAAAATCTCACACAGGCGCGCTGGCAGGCAACGACTACGTATTCGATGCAGCCTTCAGGAGGGCCGGCATAGTCAGGGTCAACGAGATAGGCGAACTCTTCGACTGCGCCCAGACGCTCTCGATGCAGAGAAGACCAAAGGGCAAGAGGCTGGCGATAGTCACGAACGCGGGGGGACCCGGCGTGATAGCCACGGACGCGCTCTCATCACTGGGAGGGGAGATGGCCAGTTTCAGCAGGGATTCTGAAAAGAAGCTCAGGAACGCGCTTCCGCCTATGTGCAACTTCTCCAATCCGATAGACGTGCTTGGAGATGCAGGACCCGACAGATTCAGGTTAGCAATAGATGTATGCATGGAAGACAGGAACGTTGACGGCATACTGGTAATGCTCACCCCGCAGGCGATGACTGATGCGGACGGAATAGCCAGGGAGATAGGAGAACTCAACAAGCTCAAGAAGAAGACCATGCTCGCATCATGGATGGGAGGAAGGGATGTCATGGATGCGAAGGACATACTCAAGAAATCGAATATCCCTGTTTACGAGACACCGGAACACGCAGTGAAGTCGTTCATGTACATGCACAGGTACGCAAGGAACATAGAGCTCCTCTACGAGACTCCGGCAACCATACCGCATGCGATAAAGCCGAAAACAGAAGAGAACAGGAAGATAATACAAAGTGTGTTTGACGATGGCAGGAAGACGCTCACCGAGCAGGAGGCCAAGGAATTCCTTTCCAATTACGAGATACCTGTAACGAAGAGCGGGGTTGCCAGGACCGCTAAGGAAGCCCGTAAGATGGCTTCGGACATAGGGTTCCCTGTGGTCATGAAGATTCTCTCGCCGGACATACTCCACAAGACGGATGTGGGAGGAGTAAAGCTTAACATAATGAACGAAAAGGACGTATCCGATGCATTCAATGATATAATTAAATCCGCGAAAAAGCACGTACCCAAGGCTGACATAAGGGGAGTTTTCGTTGAACAGATGATCTCAAAGAAATACGAGCTACTGATAGGAAGCAAGAGGGACACCATTTTCGGGCCGGCCATACTTTTCGGGATGGGAGGCGTGGCTGTCGAGGTCTTCAAGGACACGAATGTAGGACTGCCGCCGCTCAACATGATGCTTGCAAAGAGGCTGATAGAGGAGACCAAAATATACAATCTTCTCAGGGGCTACAGGGGCATGAAGGGTGTCGACATAAGCACCCTGGAATTCCTGCTTTACAAGTTCGCCTACCTGCTCCAGGACTTCCCTGAAATAAAGGAGATAGACATAAACCCGTTCGGAATAGACGAGAAGGGCGGAGTGGTGCTCGACGCCAAGATTGTCATCGAGGAGTGCAGGAAAGACAGGAATGCTTACGGCCACATGGTCATATCACCGTACCCGAAGGAATACGTCACCGAATTCAAGATGAATGACGGAAGGACCGCAATCCTCAGGCCCATAAGGCCGGAGGACGAGCACATGGAGGGCGAGATGTTCACCAAGTTCTCGGAGCAGACGCAGCGCTTCAGGTTCTTCGAGCTCATAAAGGACATAACCCACGACATGCTCATCAGGTACACCCAGATAGACTACGACAGGGAAATCGCCATAATAGCCGAAATCGAAGAGAGGGGAAGGAAGAAGATGGCCGGGGTGGTAAGACTCATCGCTGACCCTTACAACGAGACTGCTGAATTCGCCATAGTGGTCGCAGACCCGTGGCAGAATCTGGGGCTCGGTGACAGGTTCACGGACTACATACTCGAAATAGCCAGAAAGCGCGGCATAAAGAAAGTCTACGCCAATTTCATGAAAGAGAATCACATAATGAGAAAGATGTTTGAAAAAAGAGGATTCAAAATAACAGCAAATGACGATGACTGCTACGCAGAGCTCGAGCTGGAACATTTAGGCAAAAACCGAAACAAAACGAAAGCGGGTTAATATTACCATCCAATTCTCATTCATGGACAGGAAAGTCATTGCCATGCTATCGTCATACATTTTAATCGTAACATTAATGATTTACTTGGTGGGAAGTACAGGCTACGGTGCATTATGATAGAGGAAGACAAGATAACGCTCGACAGGGAGGCATTCAGGGCGCTAGCATCCGATACGCGCGTGAGCATAATCAAGAGCCTTGGAAAGAGAAGGAAGATGCTCACAGAGCTTTCCAAGCAGCTCGGAATGTCTCCATCGACTGTCAAGGAGCACATGGAAAGCCTCACGAGCGCAGGGCTTGTGAAGATGATAGACGACGGCCACAAATGGAAGTACTACGAGCTCACAAGGAAAGGCGAGAACATTCTCAATCCTTCAGACACGAAGATATGGATACTGCTCTCCGTTTCCATTCTTGCAATCATAGTGTCAATAGGCGACATGCTGAGAAACGCGGTCAATGTACCGTCTTTCGCGTCAGGAACATACCAGTCAATGGACATGCTGAGAGCGCCTGTTGCCGAAAGCGCGGAAACCCTCGCAGGGAGTGCGCCGAAAGCCGCTGATGCTGCAATCAATACCGCAGCCCAGACCATGCAGATTCCGTATTTTCATGTAGTTGCAATAGTGATTTTTTCCGCAGTCGCGATAATGTCCGCATACAGGATATACCGGGGAAAGTAGCTATTTGGTTTTATAACTGTAGACTTTCTTCTTCCGGTTGTATACCTTTGCATGGTACTTCCTTGCGTCATTCCCGCCGTTGCGATAAGTCATGGGATTCAGCATGCGGGCCTTGACATCAAAATCGTGCCTGAAAGCCATGTTCATGACTATGGGGGAGACAGCGTTTATTATCAGGTACGAGACTATCAGGCTGATGAATATGCTCTGGTCTATCCTGGAAGAGGCCAGCGCCACTATCACTATGGTCATCTCCGAGAGTGTTGCAAGTCCCGAGCTTATCCTCAGCGACTGCTGCGTGCTGTAGCTGAAAAGCCTGAGCGCTATCATGGAGGAGACCACCTTCACAAGCACGATGGCGACTATCATTCCTGCCATCAGAAGGAAGTTCCCGGATGCAGACATTATGTTTATGGTGAGCCCGACTGACGCGAAGAATATCGGTATGAAGAAGCTCTCGCCTATGTCCTTCACCTTTCCGGCTATTATCGGAAGCTGTGGGCTCCTGCTGAGTATCATCCCCGCTATGAAGACGCCGAGGATGGATTCGAGCTTGAGCCCCTCAGTAAGGCTTCCAAGAAGGAATGCAAGAAGCAGCGTGAATCCGAGCAGCGCTTCCTCAACACCGTATTTCTGGATGGAATTTGTGAGCCGATTGACCATCCTGAAGCCGACCCTTCCCATGACCACGAAGATGCCGACTATGACGAATATAGTGGTGAGTATGGGCTCTGCTGTTATCATCTCCCCGCCGAGCATGTTGGCCAGGATGGCAACGCATATTATGCCGAAAACTGTGTCGACAACCTCTAACCCTATGAGGCTCTGCCCTTCAGGACTGTCCATCTTCTTCATGTCAGCAAGCGTCCGTGACACTATGGCCGTGCTCGAAAGGACAGCAACAAAGGCTATGGTAAGGAATGTGTATATATCCCATGAAAATATGGTCGAGAGCACGTACACCAGGACTATGACCAGCGCCGCCCTCGTCACCTCAATCCATGAATATCTCTCGGTTCCGCCCTCGAGGTTCTTCCAGTCTATGGTAAGGCTCACGAGGAGTATGAGGAAGAGGAGGCCAAGGTCAGCAACTGATGTGACAAGGCTTGAAGTGTTGACTATCGCGAGAAGCGATGGGCCTAAAATTATTCCCGCTATCAGCTCCCCGACTATGCTGGGCTGCTTTATCTTGCTGAAGAGTATTCCGCCCAGCTTGGCGCCGAACAGCAGAAGTGCCAGGTCTATAAGCGGGCTCATGTCACTCCCCGAAAACCTTGATAAAAATGTCCTTCAGCCATATCATGCCGAGCAGCTTTCTTTCATCGCTGACAACATGTGCAAACCTGTATCCGACGGAGTTCATGATTTTCAGCGCTGTCTTTATGTCATCATTCGGACTGAGAGTCGTTATGTTGGTCGTCATTATCTTTTCAACAGGCTTCTTTCCATCCTCGGATTCGATACTGTCGTACCATGTGGGTTCTTCGAGAGGGGAGGAAGGCGTATGCCTGACAAGGCGTATGAAGTTGTTCTCGGTTATTGCGCCTATCAGGAAGTGCTCGTCATCGACCACTGAGAGCACGCCTGCTCCGGATTCACTCAGCATGCGGAGCGCGGCTGATATCTCGGTATCCCTGGTTATGGTCTTTGCAGGCTTCATGAAATCCATGACGCTCATTTTTGTTGTATCCATTCCAGACAAATCCTTAAATTCCCATAACCGTTAACATGCACTGGCAGTATTGATGTATTAGTACATTGCCTGCTTTTAAATCTTGTTCTGCTTTCTAAGTCATGGAAGAACCGAAGATGACCATGCATGAAAAACTCGCGGATGCATACATGAAAATAACACTCGGTGTCGGGAGCAAGGGATACAGAATCGGATTTTACAGCGATGTTGAGAATGATGACATCAGAAGGAATTTTGAATTCCCTGACGGCATATTTGTCCAGCACTCAGCAAGAGGCAACTTTTACAGCTGGGATTACTTTTCTAAGTAATCATTCCAGTATCCCGCTTTTCTTAGAGCCCATTCGACACTTTCAAGAATTTCCATCTTCTTTATCTGCAGTGAAATATATTTCTGCGTGACGCGGAACAACAGAATCTACCATTTAATGAAGTTTTTCAGTCAAAAACGGTATCATTCGTGCATCAGGAACCTTAAATCTTAATATTAACTACTTATTAGTGATAATTATGAATGTATTATCTATTTTTCAGGTCTGATGCAAAGGACAGGTATTACGATGAAGACGAATATAACGATTATGTTTATACTCTCAATGAGAAGTTCGTGAAGGGATATGTGGACAGAAACACCGGAAAATTCTACAGTAATCCTAACTTCAATCCATCATATTTCGACGAAATCTGCGTGAATACGCAGGAAACGCATGATGAATCCAGATTTCATCTCAAGCACATGCCGCAGCGCACGCCGGGTTTTCTGTCTCCGAGTAATGCGTCTATCTTTTCTTCGTACTTTTCGAGATGATCTTCCGAGCAGAAGTGCTTTTTAGGTGTGTCGCTCCGTCCGTAAACACGAACATTCTCGGAAATCTCCTTTCCTTTGGCTATCTCAATCTTGCAATACTCGCACCGCTTCTTTCGTCCGAACATACAAAAACCCGACGAAATGTTCTATGCCCCAAAGAACATAAATATTTCATACACAAGGAAGGCCGGCCATACCAGTGCCTTTAGGATGCCAACAAGACCTACCCAGAAGCTTGGTGCAGTATTAAGGTAGTAAAACAGAGCTCCCAAGAAGCCAAGCATGTAAATTCCTACTCCGCATCCACCGCCACTTGATGTCTGTTTCTTTGCACATCCCTTGAAAAAATCTTCAATTCCCATAAATTTCCTCCACGTTTTTACTAATAACATATTTGCACGATTTCACTTAAGAATTTGAAAGCAGGGGGAGAACCGGTAACGCCGGTTTACGTTCGGCGGTAAATGCATTACTTCTTTTCCAGTTCTGCTATCTTCTTTTTCAGTTCAGTCATCTTCAGTTCCCTGCCAACGGAAAAGTTGGTGAATTTTTCAAGCTCTTCATTTCTATCTTTCAGCGACTCCATTTCTTCACGCTTGCGGTCTGTTATGTCGCGTATGTTGCACTGGATTGTCTTCTTGCCGTTTTCGAAGTAGGAATTGCTGATGAACTCAACAAAAATCTTTTTTCCTTCCTTGGTCTCAAGCGGCATGTCTTCGTAACGGATATAATCCTTCTTCTGCAGCTCCCGGAAGTATTTCTTTGATGTGTTGACATTCTCGAAAACACCGATTTCCCAGATGTGCTTATTCAGGAATTCCTCTTTGGAATAGCCAAGCATGTCAATCAGAAACTTATTGACATCGAGAATAATTCCTGTATCAAAATCCAGGAGGATAATCCCGTCCTGCGCTGCCTCGAACAGCCTGCGGTACCGCACTTCGGATGATTTAAGCGTATTCCCCGCCTTCCTGCGTTCTATAGCTGAACCTGAATCTTTCCTAAGAGGTTTCATATTAATATATTTTTATTTTTTTGATTAAAAAGTTTTTTCCATTTTACTCATTGATGAGAATAAGTCACAAAAGCCTCGGGAGGCCCGGGCATGGTATCATGGGGAAAGAGTAAAAGGCAGCGATTGTTTAAGAAACAATGGACAAATAATGATTATGGGATACGAAAAAAAGGTTGCATGGAATTCTTCCATGTCGGTTGGTGAGGAAACGATTGACACGCAGCACAAGAAACTGATTGGCCAGATAAACAAGCTGATTGACATCCTGTCATCATTAAATGTTGATATGGGGTCTCTAAGAGAAACCGGCCATTTCCTGTACACATATATCAAAGAACATTTTGCTTACGAAGAGGAATACATGGAGAAGAATGATTTTCCAGGTCTCGAAGGCCATAAAAAAATACACGCAAATTTCATCCAGTTCTACAAGGACTTCCAGACGGAACTTAAAGAAGATATGACTTCAGGCAATTTCTCTTCACTTGAAATTGAAAAACTAATGGAAAAAATCAAGAAATACCTGTTAGACTGGCTTGTTCAGCACATAAAAGGTATAGACCAGGAATACGCAAAATACATCAAAAGCCATGATTCGTAACCGATAAAAAGTATCGATATCTTTAAATATCAGTTGATATAATATATTATCACATGATACAGAAAAATATCAAACAAGTAATTACCGAATACTTCTTTGTTAACACGACTGCCAAGCTTAGAGTGAGAGAGATTGAGAGAACGCTAAAGCTTCCACTGCCGTCGGTTATAAGGTATTGCAGGGATCTTGAAAGGGAAGATGTCCTGACATCTGTCAAAACAGGAAGTGTTGTTTTCTACACTGCAAGCAGAAGCGAAAAATTCATTTTGGAAAAGAAGCTTTACAACATAAAGCAATTGTATACCTCAGGACTTTTAGAGTATCTAAAAAGGGAACTTAGCAACCCCACAATAGTTGTTTTCGGTTCATATTCAAAGGGAGAAGACATTGAAAGCGGCGATATAGATTTGTATATAGAAACACCGACAAAGAAGCGTGTAACTCTTGAAAAGTTTGAAAATGTTCTTAAGCGGGACATTCAGATATTTCAGCATAAGAACATCAGAGAAATTACGAACCCAAATCTGGCAAATAACATAATAAACGGCATAACAATGAACAATTATATGGAGGTCTTCTAAGTGAAGGAAAAAAGCTGGAACGACTGCCTGGATGACATGACAGCAAGACGTGTGTCTCCGGATGTAAAAAGGGCAGAATCGCTAATAGAAACAGCAAAAGAAAGAGTAGACCTGATCAGAGAAGTAAATGAAAAGAACTGCAACTTCGTCTTTGAAGATTATTACACGTCTTTAATTGAACTGCTGCAGTCAATGTCCTTCAAGGATGGATATAATATACTGAATCATATATGTCTGGGATTTTATTTGAGAGACGCACTCAAAAGAAAAGACCTATATATGATATTTGACGACATGAGATTCAAAAGAAATTCCCTTACTTATTATGGGAGTAGAATGGATTTTGATATAGCAAAGGATGCAATAAAAAAATGCAGGAATATCATAAAGGAACTAGATAAATAATTCAATTAACAAAAAAAAATGTATCAAGAGAACTTACGAAGCCTCGGGAGGGCCGGATAGATAATCGCCGGGGAGCGGGACAAAAAGTGGCGAATGGTTTATTTTAATCATGTAGTACATAAGATAAACTTATAAATATATGTAGTACATAAATTATTCATGGTAACTGCAAAGAAGATTAAGGTCAACGGGAATGATTATTGGATACTGATACATTCGGTAAGAGTTGGAAAGAAGGTATTACAGAAGAAGAAATACATAGGGAAAACACTGCCACCAAAAGACAGACTAGAATATATCAAAAAAGAGTTCCTGGCAAATCTGGATGGGAGAAAGCACGCTTTTCTTTCAGGCGAAGATGTCAAGAAGATAGAAGCGAAAAGGGAGCAATACGAGAGCGAGCTAAAGAAGATGAGCTCGACTGAAAAGAATAACAAGTTCCAAGAGTTCATAATAAGGTTCACTTACGACAGTAGCAAGCTTTCGGGTGTTGATGTAACGCTGAGGCAAACTTCGCTGATTCTTAGGGAGGGTTTCATTCCTAAAGATTTCAAGAGTCTCAAAACAGCAAGGGAGCTTGAAAATCATGAAAAAGGAATTATCGCTATAACCAAATACAAAGGTGTTCTCAACATAAGATTCATCAAAAATCTTCATAAACTACTGCTTTCAGGCGTTGACGATTCAATAGCAGGAAAGTTGAGATCTGAACTGAAAAGGAATGTCAAGATAGCAGGAACATCTTACGTCCCACCCAAATGGAATGAGTTATCAAAGGAAATCGACAGATTCTTCAAGTGGTATAAGTCCGAGAACAGGAAACTGCATCCAATTGAACTTGCATCACTAATCCACATTAAAATCATATCGATGCAGCCATTTATCGACGGCAACTCAAGACTTTCAAGACTGCTCATGAACTGGATACTATGGAAGAAGGGATACCCGCCAATAGATATACCTATAGAAGACATTGAAAAATACTACGATGTACTGGACAAATACCAGATAGAGAAAAAAGAACGTCCTTTCATAAATTACATAAAGAAAAAATATTTAAAGTCTGCTTGAAAATGATATCAATCGGGATTGTATAGAAGTGACAAGCCTCGGGAGGGAGTTGACAATAATCTCAATTCTTACAGTAGGTATTTAGCTTGCAGTCCTTAAAATATTTCCTTAATACTTTTCCATATCTTTCAGTATCTTAAGCATTTCCTTTTCCAGAATGGGGATATCATTTGTTACGATTGACATGACAATGTCCAAATCGACACCGAAATAGTGATGTATCATTTTGTCTCTGGTTCCGGCAATCTCTTTCCATCGTATATGGCGGTATCTGTTCTTAGTAGCACTCGAAACGTTCTTGACAGCTTCCCCTATTATCTCTATTTCCCTCACTATCGCACTACGCTTCATTCTGTTGGTCTTTAGTTCCCTCTTGCTAATCCCCCTTGAAAAATCGTTTATGGCACCTATGCTGTCCATGACGTGCTTGATGTAAACAATGTCATTTTTTCCATTCATAATATTCTGACTTCCTCCTGCAAAATCCGATCTTTCGTGTAAGGACTTATACCATTGTAGCTTACCAAATCTACATTTTTCTTGAGTTTCTTCTCGAGTTCAAGCTCAATTCCCGCAAACCCGAAGCCAGTATTCTTTGGGGGTCTAATTAAGATGTCAACGTCACTGTTCTTTTTCTGTTCTCCCCGAGCATAGCTTCCGAATATTCCAGCCCTTTTGATGTTGTTTTTCTTAAGTACACTGACTATCTTCGGTTTTATCGACTTCAGGCCGATCTCTATTTTATCTTTCATCAATTTCTTATCTGCGAGCACTTCCTTTTCAGACAACTCGCTCCCAGACAGGCCAATTCCCATATATATCCGCTCCTTTCGGAACTTATCGCCGTTTCTTATACTTCTAACCCTATAGTAATACCTCTTTCCATTCCTCTCCTTTACTTCTGTATATGTCATAGTTTATTATACGGGCACATTATTTATAAATATTATCATGTGGACGTAAAACATTATCAAAAAAAGTATCAAAGGCGAAGTCAAGCCTCGGGAGGGAATCGAACCCCCAACCTGCGGTTTACAAAACCGCCGCTCTACCGTTGAGCCACCGAGGCGTTTCTGATGTTTTTATGATTTCAGTTTTTGGCGTTCGGGCTTTTCCAGAGCATGAACACCTGGCATGTTACAGAATATTATCCGTGATTTTCTTTTAAAAGCTTAACAATCCCGTCGACCTTTGAGAAGAGCTCTTTCTGGCTTCCGTTGTTGTCAATCACGTAATCAGCCCTCTTGACGGTCTCCAGTATCGCGACCTCAGTCGGCCTCTTCTCCCTTTCCATGTACTCGCCGAATGTCATCTCTCCTTCTCCCTTCGTTCCCCTGAGCCTGCACCGGTCATAGCGTGTACGCTCATCAGCTACGAGTGCCACCAGAATGAACTTTCCTCCGAACGCCTCCCTGAATGCGTCCGCCTCCTCTGTGAAGCGCACGCCGGATATGGCGAAATCCATGTTTTTCCTGCCTTTCAGTACATCGCATATCCTTTCTGCCCATATTCCATTGTGATGCTTTTTCCGCTCGTCCATCGCAAGCTCTATGAGATTGTCGCGCGTGACTTCCTTTTCCTGCCTCTTCAGCTCAGGAGTAAGGAGCTCGTCCGTGAAGCTCAGGTTCTGGAAGCCGTGCTTCCCGACGAGATAGTCGGCAACAGTGTCCTTTCCTGTGCCGCGCTTTCCTGTGAGTCCGATTATCATAACTAATAATGCCGCATTCAATTAAAATTTGTGACACCCAAATGAGAGATTTATATGGGACTTTATGCAATTATTAACTGTTAAGCATGAAAGTAAAAGACATCATGATAAAGGATGTAGTGACATTAAGCCCTGACGACACGTTCTATGACATTGTTGACCTGTTCGCAGAAAAAAAGATAAGTGGCGCCCCTGTAGTGGAAAAGGGAAAGGTTCTTGGTCTCGTAAGCGAATCCGATATACTCAAATTCGTGGATGAGAAGAATATCATGAACTTGATAGAGAAGGAAGACAAGATGCTCAAGGAAAAGGCATCCCTGAAGTCGAAGGACCTGATGACAAAGAATATCATATGTGTCTCGCCCAACGACGACCTGAGTGCAGTCATAAAGATTATAGACGAGAAGGACATAAACCGCGTGCCTGTTGTTGAGAAGGAAAGGATTGTAGGCATAATAACAAGGGCGGATGTTGTCAGCGTTGTCTCCGACTACCTGACAGAACACCCCGCAATGAGAAAAATGGCATTTGAGAACGTGGACGAAACGAAGCTTGAGACCAATATAGACAAGCTCCTGTTGCTCGTCAAGATGAAAGGGGAAATCAGCCTTTCGGATGCAGCCAAGGAATTCAATGTTGAAAAGGAAAGGATTGAAAAGTGGGCAGGCGTACTTGAGGACTATAAGATGGCCAAGCTCAAATATCCGCCATTCGGCGACCCGAAGATTGTGATAATCAGGGAGAAGAAATATGGCAGAAAAAAGTAAAAAGCCAGTGAAAGAGGAGAAAATCCCGGAGAAGCCGGCAGGAGGCAAGGAGATAAAGATAGTTGACGCCAGAAAGGTCGTCGACACCTACGACTTCGAGCTTGACGGGGTTCCTGCTGCTGTCACGATATCATGGGAACCGAATGAGTATGTCCCTATCTACAAGATAGAGGTGCCTGAAACAGAGCCTGCGACCAAGGCTGTTCTCGAAGACATAAGGGAGAGAATGATACAGGAGACTGTAATACCGTTCGGCGAGGTGCTCAATCCTGATGAAATGAAAAACCTCAAGGAAAGGTTCTTCATGAAGGCCTTCTCAATGGTAAGGGATGATCTTCCCCACCTTTCAATAAAGAAGCAAAGGACGCTGGCTGGAATACTGATGCACAATGCGCTCGGTCTCGGCATAATAGAGATGCTCCTTCAGGATGAGAACCTGGAAGAGCTTGTCATAAACTCTTCGAAAGAGCCTATGTGGGCTTACCATGTCAAGAGAGGATGGCTGAAGACTAACGTCTACCTGCCTTCGGAGACAGCCACTTACAATTATTCAGCTCTCATAGGAAGAAGGGTCGGTACCCAGATAACCAATCTGGAGCCGCTTATGGATGCTTACATGACATCAGGGGACAGGGCTAATGCCACGCTCTTTCCCATATCATCCAACGGAAACACACTTACAATCCGGAAATTCGCAAGAAGGCCATGGGCCATAACAGACTTCATAAAGGAAGGGACCATAACATCCGAGGTTGCGGCATTCCTCTGGCTTGCCATACAGTACGAGCTCAACATAGTCGTAGCAGGCGGAACAGCCAGCGGAAAGACCAGCCTTCTCAATGTTCTAACGTCATTCATACCGCCCAATCATAGAGTGCTGTCAATTGAGGAGACCAGGGAGATACAGCTGCCGAAGTTCATGCACTGGGTGCCTCTTACGACAAGGCCTCCCAACCCGGAGGGAAAAGGTGAAGTAAGCATGCTTGACCTCATGGTGAACTCACTCAGGATGAGGCCTGACAGGATAATGGTCGGTGAAATCAGACGAAGCAGGGAGGCTGAGGTGCTTTTCGAAGCCATACACACAGGTCACTCTGTTTACTCGACACTCCACGCGAACACTGCTGAAGAGACGTTCAGACGTCTTGTCAACCCGCCGATAAACATACCCCAGACAATGCTTGCATCGCTCCAGCTGATAGCTGTAATGCACAGGGACAGGAGAAGAAACGTGAGAAGGCTTCTCGAGATAAGCGAGCTCATTTCGTCAGGCGGCATGGATGAGATGAGGATAGAGCTGAACACTGTGTTCAGGTGGATACCTTCCAAGGACCAGATAATGCAGTGGGGCAAGTCCCACAGGGTCCTGAATGACATAAAGCTGTTCACAGGCATGGATGACGAGGAGCTTGGAAAGAACCTTGAGCAGAAAAAGGCTGTTCTCGAATGGATGACTGACAAGGGTGTCAATGACATAAACGAAGTCGGGAGGATTGTTTCTGAGTATTATGCTGATCCAAAAGCCATGCTCGACAGGGTAGAGGACGAGTCAAAGTGATTATATGGTAGATGAAGGCATCGTAAATTATGTGAAGGACAGCCTGAGAAGAGGCATGAACGTAGAGGATGTGAAAGCCGCCCTCAGGGAGAAGCAGTGGCCGGAAGAGGAGATAAATCAGGCAATTCTTATGGGAGGATCATCCCAGTTGCCTGTGGCTCAGCCGCGGAATGTGCCCCCACAGCAGGCACAGCCCGCAAAAGAGAAGAAAAGCGGCGGTGTCTCGAAAAAACTCATAATAGCGCTGTTTGTATTCGTGCTGCTCTTCATTGCGCTGATATATGTCTCCGTGAACATAGTTGACACATTCTACACGATGTTCCCGGAGTCCAGCGGAGCGCTTGGCATAAACCTTCCGTTTTCAGGATAAAAAAGAAAGCTGGAAGCTGCCCTCATTTCTTGGGTGTGCCTATGGGCAGTACTTCCCTTCCGTAGGATTCATTCAGAACCTCAGCCATTGCCAGATATATTGTCGACGATCCGCATATTATGCCCTCGTATCCTGCCAGTGTCTTGATTATCTGGATTCCTGTAAAGTCTCCGATTGCCAGCATGAAGAACAGCACTGCCAGTGACCCGAAGATGAACTGGAGCGCCCTGTTGGACTTGAGCGTGCCGAAGAACATGAAGAACGTGAAAACGCCCCACATGAACAGGTAGAACCCAAGAGCAGTTGTTCCCGGTGCTGTGCCGAGGCCTGCAAGAGGTGCAGTTACGAGATACACGAACGTAAGCCAGAAGAGTCCGTATGATGTGAAGGCTGTAGCTCCGAAGGTGTTGTTCTTTCTGAACTCAAGAATCCCTGCAATTACCTGCGCTATTCCGCCGTAGAAGATGCCCATTGCGAGTATCATCGTGCCGAGCGCAAAGAAGCCTGCATTGTGGATATTCAGCAGGACTGTAGTCATGCCGAAGCCCATCAGCCCAAGCGGTGCAGGATTCGCGATTTTGTTTTCCATTATTTCATACCTCCATTCTGATTTAGCTTATTTGGTTAGGCGCCTTAAAAATATATGCTCATCTTTCAATTCCCTGAAGGAATAGCCATTATTACTGCCGAATAATAGCATT
Organism: Candidatus Aenigmatarchaeota archaeon; assembly: GCA_016931255.1. Taxonomy (GTDB): domain Archaea; phylum Aenigmatarchaeota; class Aenigmatarchaeia; order QMZP01; family JAFGSV01; genus JAFGFG01. The sequence continues at coordinate 47,169 of JAFGFG010000005.1, read as the reverse complement.
TACGTCAGTATAATAGCTGTCGGAACTTTCAATGGTTTTTAAAAGTCCAGAAATATGACAATCGTCATATCATGGCATTTCCGGGATTTCCAGGGCAGCTGTCCGGAAATGCATAGGGTCTGTTCTGAATTCTGGGAGAAGAACCAAAAAAGCAAATGAAAATCATGTCTTCAATATCAGGTTATGAGACTGCCCAATCAGACCTCCGCAGAAACATATACTTGAAAACACCGGGAATGACAAAGAGGGAAAAACACTGACTGTGGGTCTATACTATTACAGCGGTATTAGCACGTACGGAAAAAGAATGTTAAACATTCATTAAAACTTCAGAAAATCCGGGATTTTTTCATAAAATGTCCTTCAAAAACCGCGTTTTCATAACTGCTTTTCATTTTATAACCTCTGGTAATGGAAGAAATCCCGGAAGATTTTTATTGAACCTCATATGCCTGGAAAATCTCACTGAAACCGCTATATCATGAGGCATGATTCGCACCCGGGCTTATGGCTGCATTTCAATTTCTCCTGGTAATAGAAATCCTTGTTTTTGGCTGGTTATTTTCAGAGGTAAAAAATAAGCTGAAAAATCAAGTGAAAATGACAGTTGATAACGTATAAAAATAATTTTTCATAAATATCATAAATGATTTTCCTGTTTCTGTGATACTGAATATTTTAACAAAATCGCTGGAAAAATAACTTGAAACCGATATCTATAGTGATATTATATGTCTGTAATAGTATGTTTATTCATATACATCCATACTATTTTTTCACTATTTTTTTTTCGCACCCAATCTAACACCTCCGAGCCTCTGGCAAGGGGGGCACTTTTTTGCGTATGAAACTGCGGTCCGAAAACATATATGTCTATATAATATGACTACTGATTCTGCTTTGCATTCTTCTTCTCAAGAAGCTTTGCCTTTCGCTTTTCCCTGTCTTTCTCTTTCTTTATTTCTTCCTTGAGCTTGGGTATCTTCATGGATATGCTGCAATTGGAGCACTTTACGATAAAAGGCCTTATCCATTCCTGCTCAGTGTGCTCCGAATGCCCGCATTCAGGGCATATGTAGTCTACCTGAGCAGTGTCAGAATCCAGAGGGACAAGAACCTTTATCCTTCCCTTATCTTCTTCAGCTTTGTTTCTGAGTGTCCTGTTGGTTACGTACTTGAATTGTCTCATAATCTGAATTGACCCAGCACCTTAAATAACTTCATAAAATTGCGCCGACAAGGAACGCAGCCATGCCCAGATACATGCCTGCCTTGAGGAGCTTGCTGACAAGGCGGTAGTTTCTTTTTCTTATCAGGATTATCGATGACAGTACGAGCACGGCGTCTGTCGGGACAAGAAGGAAAACATAGGCTTCGCTGAGCAGGCCCCAGATATACGGGATGACCGAGGCCACGACTGCAAGCCATATGCTGAAAGATGCAAAGAGTATCGCATAGATTGTCTTGTATCTGAGCTTTATGCCGGACCTGCTGACACGAAACCGGTCGCCGAATGATTCCTTGACACGGAAGGCCATCTTCTTTATGAAAGACTGCCTGTCACCCTCAAGGTCCTCGAGGTCCTTGACTATCTCCCTTGCGAATGTCGCAAGCCCTGCCAGGGACATCAGCAAAAGCGAAAGCGATATGTTGCCGGCTGCAGCCCCCCCGAAAAGGAATACCGAGCTCCCGAGGTACGCAACAGCCACATTTCCAAGGATGACCTTGTTCTGGAAATGCGTTGAATAGGCTATCAGAAGCAGTGTGTTGAGAAGAGCTATGGCAAAGCACAGCACGTTGTTCAGCAGCAATGAAAGAAGAATGCCTGACACGAAGAGCACTGCTGTGAATATCGTCGCATTGCGCTTTGAAACCCTTCCTGACGGAAGCGGCCTTACAGGACGGTTTATCCTGTCAGAGCTTATGTCCGTTATGTCGTTGACCGTGTTTCCGGCACCTGTCAGAAGAAAAACCACAAGAGCTGCGAGAAGCAGGGATGGCGTTAACACAGGAGAGACAAGAAATGCGCCTATGATTACCCCGAAAGCTGATAACGCACAGTTAAGGGGTCTGATTATGTCAAACCACGACCACATGAAATAACCTCAAGCCTTACTGTCCTTGTGCTTAGGCCTAAGCTGCTTTGCCTTGCACTGCCTGCATTTGACCTTGCCGAGCCTGACCTTGAGAAGGTCCGAACGATTCCTGGCTCCGCACTTCATGCATATGAACATCCTGTGAAAAAGCCTTGATTCAGCTTCTTCAAATTTGTGTTTTGGCATTTACATCACTTCTTAATTTACATTGCGCACACCTTTTAAATATGTTTCTATATCCGGTATGCCTTTAGCGCGTGGAAAGACTTCAGTGACGCCGGGGTCTCGTCAGCCAGCTTGCTGAAGTCAGCATTGGTTATGAGTATGTTGGAATGATTGTGCCCTGTGGAGCCTAGGTTCATCTTCATTCTCACGAGCATGAACATGTTATTCTTCAAAAGAGTGCTGAACACCCGTGTCTTCTCAATCACTGCCTCGTCGTCGACTATTATCTCAACTCCCTCTTTCTCGTTCTTTTCCGGTTCCATGAGATGGGCATTCGTCCTGAAGTGCTTTATCTTCATGGAGTCCAGCTGCTTCTCTATGGCCTTCCTTACTGTCGCTATCTTCTCGTCGTATGTGTATATTATGATGCCTCCGGGATAAGCCAGCCTGACACCGTAGACGTATTCATCATGAAGCTCCTTAAGGAACCGGTTAAGGGATGTCACATTGAGATTGGCGTAAATGAAGTCCCTTGGATTCTTCTCTATGTACTTGTTCCATCTCCAGCAGAAATGCGACCTGCATCCAGGCGGCCTGTACTTGAAGACAAGGCACTCATTCCTGAGAGCGCCCCGGAAGAACGACTTCTTCACCAGTCTTCCATTGTAGTCGATTGCCTTGTTCATATACAGCTTCTCGGCTGTTGCCTCATCCTGGACTATGCCCTTTTTGACAAGCTCGATGTCAGCGAAGCATTCATCCTTGCTCTTTGCGCAGCAGTAGTCGCGCGTGAAATCATATATGGTGAAGCATTTCCTGCATGTCCTTTCAATTTCCCTTTCGAAGCTCTGGACTTCCATATATCTAATTTGGAAAGCTTGTTAAAAACTGAAAGCCATGTAAGGCTTTTAACCGATGTTTCCGCAATAAGATTATGAAGGATTTGCATGAGCTTCTTAACAGGTCTGTCATACTGATAGACAAGCCCAAGGGGCCGACATCATTCGACATAGTCGAGGCTGTATCAAAAGCGCTGGATGTCAAAAAGGCCGGGCATACGGGCACTCTGGACCCCAATGCAACGGGGCTTATGGTGATAGCCCTCGGAGAAGCCAGAAAAGCCATGTCTGTTCTCACGGGAATGCACAAGGAATATATCGGAACCATGAGCATACACGAAGATGTCGGGAAGGAAACCGTGGAGAAAGCGCTCAACGAATTTCAGGGAAAGATAACCCAGATGCCGCCTGTCAGGTCTGCTGTGGCCAGAAAAGAAAGGGTAAGAGAGGTATTCGAGATAGAGCTCATCGACAAGAATGAGCGAAATGTCCGGTTCAGGGTATTATGCGAAGCCGGGACCTACATGCGGAAGATAGCGCATGACGCGGGGGAGAAGATGGGAACAGGAGCCCACCTGTCTGAGCTTAGGAGAACGAAGGTCGGGCCCTTCAGCACAGAGCACAGCGTCTCTCCTGACTCTCTAAAAGATATGCCCGAGGACAAACTCAGAGGCCTTCTGATACCGATTGAGGATGCTCTGAGAAGGCTGAAAATTCCCTCGCTCACCATAAAGAACGATTCGGTAAGCAAGATAATGAACGGCGCGCCTGTCAGAAAAGATGACATAACAGGAGCGTCAGGCAACGTCGAGGAAGGAAGCTGCATAACGGTTTTCAGCGAGGAAGGGAAACTCGTCTGCCTTGCGAGATACATCAAGAACGGCGACACTGTGGCAAGGACTGACCGCGTGTTCCTGTAATTTTTATATTAAACAGCCTAAAGGTATTTATGGCAATTTCAGAACATCTGAAAAACGTGCTTGCATGCCCGAAATGCAAAGGCAACGTGAAAGAAGAGAACATGTTCATAACATGCAGCAGGTGCGGGCTTGCGTATCCTGTTCTTGACGGGAATGTCCCGGATATGCTGATAGAAGACACATGGAAGCTTGATAAGGCCAGGAAAGCGGGTTTCGTGCATACAGACAAGCTGTAACCCTTTTTAAATAAAAAGCTGCAAATAAAGACACATGCCGAGGTGGCAGAACCTGGCTAATGCGCCAGACTTGAAACCAGATATAAAGATCCGGACCGTAAGGCTCCGGAGATGATTGTATGGCTTGACTCCGATCAATCCTTCTTACGAAGGGCGGCGGAAATGACGAGATATCTGGTGTCCTTACGGACGTGCAGGTTCAAATGAGCCCTTTAGCGAAGGTAAACACGCTAAAGCGTTCGCGGAAAGTACGCTTCCGCGCGGTTCTGGAAATCCTGCCCTCGGCGCTTTTTATTTTTAAATGAATGTCCACATAACTAGTTTAGGTGCTGATATGAAGGGTGAATGCCGGATCCTGGAATGAAGTAACAGATTTTATCAGCCCAAAAAATGCGAAAAAACTGATTCTTTATGATACCACGCTCAGGGACGGTGCCCAGACGCATGGCCTTAAATTCAGCCTTGATGACAAGCTGTCAATAAGCGGTAAGCTTTCTGATTTTGGTTTTGATTATATAGAAGCCGGATGGCCTTCATCCAATCCCAGGGACAAGAAATATTTCGAAAATGTCAAGGGCATGGGACTGAAGGCTAAATCCGCTGTATTCGGAATGACAAGTCCCAGTCCTGGAAAGGACAAGAAAATAGACGACCTTCTGAAGACGGAAGCCGATGTAATAACAGTATTCGGGAAGTCATGGGACCTACATGTCAAGGATGTACTGAGGATGTCGCCAGACAAAAACCTCAGGATGGTCAGCGATACGATAGAGTATCTCAAATCGCATGATTTCAGGGTGTTCTTTGATGCGGAGCATTTCTTCGACGGATACAAGGCGAATCCGGATTACGCGCTCAAAGTCCTGGATGCCGCCAAATCAGCTGAAGCCCTGGTCCTCTGCGACACCAACGGGGGGTCGATGCCATGGGAAATCGAAAAGATATCATGCGCAGTAAGCAAAGCAGTTTCCAGTGAAATCGGCGTGCACATGCATAATGACACAGGCATGGCTGTTATGAATACGCTCTCTGCGATGCGTAACAGCGCATTCCATGTTCAGGGAACCATGAACGGGCTCGGAGAAAGGTGCGGTAACATGGACTGGTGCGAGTTCCTCCCATTGACAGGCATCAAGCTCGGGATGAAACTTGACATTGACATGAAAAAGCTTTTCAGCCTATCCAGATACATTGTCCGGATGACAGGATTCAGCCTGGCGAAGAACAAGCCTTTCATAGGAGCCAATGCATTCAGCCATAAAGGAGGCGTGCATATAGATGCGATGCTCAAGAATTCCAGGGCTTACGAGCACATGAATCCGGACGATGTCGGAAACAGCAGGCTGTTCAGCCTATCAGAGCAGTCAGGAAGATCAGGCATCGTGGACGCTGCGGGAAGACACGGCTACAGCCTTGGGAAAAACGACCCACTTATTATTGAAATGATGGAAGTCATGAACAGGGGAGAAGTCACGACCGATGCTGAGCTGTTCCTCATGCTTTCAGAGAAGATAAACCGGAAAAAAGACGCATTCAGCCTTGTCAGCTACGAGACTGCCGTATCCTCTAAGGGTGTGGCAAAGACCGAGGTGAAGGTGTCAGTAGGGAATGACACTTTCCATGAGATAGCGGAAGGCGTGGGGCCGGTCCATTCACTTGACGTGGCTCTTAGAAAAGCCCTCTCCAAGAAATTCAGCGTGGACAACCTGAAGCTCACAAATTACAGGGTGAGGATAATAAACCAGGACAAGGCCACTGCAGCAATAGTCGAGGTCTTCATAGAATTCAGGGCAGGAGACAAGTCGTGGTCAACTTCCGGTGCTTCTGACGATATAATAAAAGCCAGCAGGGACGCTTTAATAAAAGGCTACAATTATTATTTACTTAAGAATGGTGGTTAGGCGATGTACAGCTTTGCGGATATAGAAAATGAAATAACAGACTTCTGGAAGAAGGACGGAACATACGAGAAGCTCAGAAAGGCAAGGGCAAAAGGCAAGCGCTTCTACTTCATAGACGGGCCGCCGTACGCAACGGGTTCGATACACATGGGAACCGCATGGAACAAGATAATCAAGGACTCTTTCCTCAGGTTCCACAGGATGCTTGGGGAAAACGTGTGGGACCAGCCTGGGTATGATACGCACGGGACGCCGATAGAGACAAAGGTCGAAAAGAACCTTGGGTTCTCATCCAAGAAGGATATAGAGGACTATGGAATAGACAAATTCATCAAAAAGTGCCGTGAATTCGCCACGAAGTACATAGGCGTGATGAATGACCAGTTCTCCAATCTGGGTGTCTGGATGGACTGGAAAAGGCCTTACCTGACGCTTGACAACCAGTACATAGAAGGCGCATGGCATACATTCAAGAAATCCTTTGAAAACGGTTACCTTTACAAGGGCAAGTATCCCGTGCACGTATGCCCCAGATGCGAAACAGTTGTCGCATACAACGAAATAGAGTACACCAAGCAGACAGACAGCGCTGTTTATGTTAAATTCCGGCTGAAAGATGACAGGAAGAAGTTCCTGATTATATGGACCACAACCCCATGGACGCTTCCCGGAAACACCGGCGTGATGGTTCATCCGAAGTTCAAATACGCGGAAGTGGAGATGAGCAACGGCGAGACATGGATAATCGCGGAAGAAAGGATACAGCCCATCATGGAAGCCATAGAGGCGGGCTATAAGCTTGTCAGGACATTCCCGGGTAAGGAACTGGAGGGCATCAGGTACGATGCGCCTCTGGAAAAACATATGAAGATGCCCAGGATGAAGGATGCTCACAGGGTCATTCTCTCAGACAGGTATGTGCATCTTGAAGACGGCACAGGACTTGTCCATACAGCCCCCGGACACGGCAAGGAGGACTTCGACGAGGGCACAAAGCAGGGGCTTCCGGCAGTATGCCCTGTTGATGTCAGCGGAAAGCTCGGACCTGAAACCGGCAAATACGCAGGAAAAAAGGCAAGGGTTGTCGATGCCGAGATAATAGAAGACCTCCAGAATGATGACATGCTCGTATACAAGCACCCTTATACACACGATTACCCCATATGCTGGAGGGACAGTGCTCCGCTCCTGCAGGTCGGTGTTGACCAGTGGTTCTTCAGGGTGACAGCTGCCAGGAACACACTGCTCAGCGAGAACAGGAAAGTCAAATGGATGCCTAAATGGGCAGGCGACCGCTTCAACGACTGGCTTGAGAACCTCGGCGACTGGCCAATATCAAGGCAAAGATACTGGGGCATCCCGCTGCCGATATGGGAATGCGGCTGCGGCAACATACAGGTCATAGGCTCGTACAAAGAGCTTAAGAATAAAGGCGGCCTGAAGAAGGAAATAGACTTCCACAGGCCTGCGATAGATGATGTTAAGCTGAAATGTCCGGACTGCGGAAAATCCGTAAGCAGGGTTCCGGATGTCCTTGATGTATGGTTCGATTCAGGTGTGTGCACATGGGCATCCCTCGAATACCCGAGAAAGAAGGAGCTTTTCGAGAGCATGTGGCCTTCATCATTCCAGACAGAAGGCCCCGACCAGTTCAGGGGCTGGTGGAACAGCCAGATGATAACAAGCGTCCTGACATTCGGCAAGACACCATTCAAAAATGTCATGATGCACGGATTCGTGATGGATGTGAAAGGTATAAAGCTCTCGAAGTCCAAGGGAAATTTCATAGACCCTGATGAGATACTTAACAAGCATGGAAGGGACGCGCTCAGATTCTACCTGCTTTCAAGCCCGCTGTGGAATGACTTCTACTTCAGCTGGAACGACATAAAGGAGACAACAAGAATGTTCACAGTCTTCTGGAACACATACTCTTTCATAAAGATGTACGCTGACAGGAAAGTTGCCAAAAAGCCTGCGCTGAATGCCGAGGACAAGTGGATAATAAGCAGGATAAACAGCCTCTCCGCGAAACAGGATGAAGTCAAAGGGTTTGAGATGCACAGGCTCGTTCAGGGAATAAGGGAATTCATACTCGAGGACTTCTCAAGGAATTACATAAAGATAATCCGCAACAGGGTCAATCCGTGGTACACCGGAAAGGACAAGGACGCTGCTGTATACACGCTCAACTATGTTCTGGAGAACCTGCTGAAGATAATGGCTCCTATAACGCCGTATGTGGCAGACCACGTATACAAGGACCTTTATGGAAAGGAATCCGTTCACCTTCAGCTGTGGCCTCAGCCTGACAGGAAGCTGATGAATACAGAACTTGAGGACGGCATGGACATAGTCAAGGACCTCGTTGAGTCATCGAATGCCCTCAGGCACGAAAAGTCAATAAAGCTCAGGTGGCCGCTCAGGGAACTGATAGTCAAGACAGACAAGGATGGTGCTACAGCCATCAGGAACTTCAGTGGTGTCATAAAAGAGATGGCAAATGTCAAGAATGTATCTGTTGTCACCAGAAAGCCGGCAAAAGGCAGGGAATTCCCGAAGGGCACGCTCGCACTCGGGGAAGTGCTCATGGACGAGGCGCTTCTCAGGGAATTCTGCAGGAACGTGCAGATAGCCAGAAAGACGGAGAAGCTTATGGTTCACGACAAGATTGAATTGTGGATTTCTTCTGACAAGAAAACCATGGAAATTCTCAGGAAGCAGGAGAATGAGCTTCTTCTCGGAGTCGGTGGGAAAGCAGTTCATTTCGGCGAAGTCAAAGGCGACGGAAAGGGCTCGGTCATGTTTGAGAAGGCTGAGATGGTTTTCGACTTCAGTAAGGCTTAAAAAACATCTTCTGCAATATCATTAATGGATGGTCTGGCAATCGACCAGAATACTGCAATAGCACTTGTGAGCAGAAGATACACAGAACTTGAATCAGTAAATCCCAATCACGAACTTCTCAGATACATAGAAAACGTGTACGACTGCGGTTTCGACATAAGGAATGAGACAGTAAACGAGTTCCTTGAAAGATACGAGCATGGAGATAATGTTTCATGGGAAACGATATTCTCGAGATATTCCTCCGAACTCCGCAATGCCGTAAGTCCGGAAGATTCCATACAGCCACACCAGACGCGTTTTTTGAATACAGTGGAATATGTTTTTAAACAAGCGTAAGACCGCTGCCCATTTTTAAGCCGCAATACAATTAACAAGATGAAAACGCATACAGACAGGCTTCCCGGTTTTCTTGGGAGCGGGGAGAAAAAGATAGTGTTCTATCATACTGATACGGACGGCATAAGCGCTGTCTCCATATTCCTGAAGTTCTACCCGGAGTTTGAGACATACCCTCTTGAAGGGCCTATGCTGAATGACAGGCTTGTAAGACATCTCAAGAACAAGAAGCCTGATGTCATGGTAATGCTGGACCTTCCGCTGGACCAGGAAGCTAATAAACTTGAAGACCTTCAGAAAGTCATGCCGGAGCTGAAGATGGTAATCATAGACCATCATATAGCGGAGAAGGACATGAACTCTCCGAATACTGTACACATAAACCCAAGATTCGACAGCAAGGACTACATACCCGCCGGTGTCATCGTCTATGAACTGATGAAGGAGATGGGTAAGGATGTGTCTCCATACCTTTGGATTGCGGCAGTGAGCGTTATCGGGGACCATGCATTCGATGACTGCGCTTACATCCTCAGGGAAGCTGAAAAGAAGTACCCTGAAACAGGAAAAGGCGATGATTCGAAGCTCAGCCTGCTTGCGAAGCAGATTATGGCAACTGTGGTAAAGGACGGAGTGAACGGCGCTGAGAAGAGCGTGGGATACATGAGGGGAATAGAGAAATGGGAAGACGCTGCTGATAACCGCTACTTCAGCGGATGCTTCGATAAGGTTGAAGGGGAGATAAAGTCAAAGATGTCCGGTTTCAGGGAGAAGGCTGTTGAATTCCCGAACCTTGACATGATATTCTACAGGATTGACAGCCAGCTGAGCATTGCATCGACCATATCCACAAGGCTGGCGGACATGAATCCGGAAAAGCTTATATTCGTAATCAAGAAGAGCGGCAACATGATGAAGGTCTCTGCGCGCTGCCAGAAGGGTGACATAAGCCTGAACGACATTCTCAAGAAGGCTGTGAAGGGAATAGGCTCGGGCGGAGGCCATGTGAAGGCTGCAGGGGCAGTCGTGCCGCTCAGGGACTGGCCGGAATTCGAGAAAAGGATTATGTCGATTGTTCAGGAAGCTAGGTCCTCATCTGCATGATGACAAAAAGGTGGTCCTTCTCGAAGGGGTCAAGTTCCACCTTTTCCAGCACCTTCATCTTCTTTTCCATTATCTCAAGCTGGTCTTTGTACACTTCCCTTGGAGGCTTTGTGACGTCTATGCTTCTCGACTTTATGGCTATCATGGCATAGCCGCCCTTCTTCAGGAACTTCACGGCGTTCCTCACAAGTATCTGTGCCTGGTCGTCGCTGGCAACATCCTGAAAGACTATGTCCACAGGCTCGACCCATTCATATTCCTCGGGCTTCCTCGCATCAGCAAGTATGGGGACTATGTTGCCGCGCGCCTCTGAAGTGTTGTTGAGGTCTCTCACTGACCGCTCTGATATCTCGACCGCGTATATGACGCCGTCCTCTCCGATTATGTCCGAGAAGAAGCTGCACGTGGCTCCTGAGGCAGCGCCAAGGTAAAGCACCTTCGATCCCCTGGAAAGGGGAAATTTCTTTATGCCTTTCATTATCGCAGCAGCAGGCTTGCTCTTTCCGGGGTCCCACTCCCTGTAGACTTTCCCGCCCTCCGACACAGTGCTTCTTGTATACTCCCTGTAGCCGCGTATCATGTTCATTGTGAAGAGCTTCCTGCCGCTCCTGAAAACACCGTCGAATACACTCTTCATAACCACTTATCTGAAATATGGAAATAAATGCTTGTTTTTGAAACACAGTTTCACGATATATGAATCGCGGAATGGAAATTCTTTTTAATTGAAAAATCAAGACTTAATCATGAATCCAGCCATTCCAACAGAGGTGTTGAATATGAATAACTGCCATATCTGCGGGGAAAGCATATGGGAAGACAGATGGCCGGAACACACGAACAACAGTGTGAAGAGAAGCGTTTGCTTTTTTTGCTTCTCAAAGATAAAGGACGGCGGAAGATACAGGCCAAAGGTCTTTTCCAGAAGCGAACTCGCAGTCTGCGATACGTGTGGTGAGATATCCACATGTGTCAGGCTCACTGGCGAGGGATGGTATTGTGAGGACTGTTTGAAATGAGCACAAATCATTGACGCGCCAGCATGAAGCCAGAGAGTTCTTTCCAGTATCCGCTATTGGCTTCCGGTTACTTCTTCTTTACCTTTGATGAGGTTCCGATTTTTGCTGTAAGGTCTGACATCAGCTTCTCGCTTATGTTCTTTCCTGTGTAGAAATCCGCTCTTGCCGCAAACATCAGCTTCGACGCAAGCATTCTTGCGACTTTGCCGCGCACGCTTCTGTCAGCATCCTGTATGAGAGAATGAGCGAATATGACTCCGAACTTGGGCGGCTTCTCATTGCTCTTGAGATGCCTGAACAGCGCCTTCTCAGCACCAAGAAGCTGTATTGTGCTTGCAGGAAGCTTCGCCAGCTTGTCCAGTCCGCCTGCAAGTGAGATCAGCCTGCATGCTATAAGAGGTCCTGCCACAGCTGTCAGGTTCGGTATGAATGTCTTGGCTTCCTTGCGTATGTAAAGTGAGATGTTGTCCCTCGTCTTGTACAGCGACTTGACTTCCTTGGCGTATCCCTGCACAGCTATCAGGTCGTCGCCATTGAAAGGCATGCCTGCGGATAATGAGGCATACTTCCTGACACGAGAATCGGAAATGCTCTCCCTCTTGCCTTCTGTTGATATGGCTGTTGCAAGATGCTCGTGGTCCTTTATCAGCTTCTCGGCTTCAGGGAAGTAAAGCCCGTACCATTCCCTCATATGCTCCGAAAGCGTGTTGATGGTCCTGTCGAGCTCGTCCAGAACTCCGATGGCCCTCATCAGTATGACATCCTTTTTCTCCTTCCTGAGCTCAGACTTGGTAAGCTGGATATTAATCCTTGAAAGGAGCTTGTTCAGTTCTGTCTGCGTCGGGACGAACTTCAGCTCGAGCGCGAGCTTCCTGTAGTCTTTCTGGAGGATTGTCTTGGCAACATTGTCAGGCTCGTAGAGGCATTCCATTCCCGGGAAATCTATCCTCTTGTCCCAGATTATCTTCTTGTAGCCTGCCCTTTTCAGTTCCTTTATCAACTTCTCCTCTTCGGGAATCAGCTCGCCTTTCCTGACATCCTTCAGCTTCTCTGCTATGATTACAGCGTCAGGCTGGAAAAGGCTGTAATCAACCATCTTCTTATCATCAAAAGCGAACACGCCTATGATGTTCGTTGCCACATAAACTTTCATGAAGATGATTTGAAGACTGATTATAAAAAGCTTTATAGAATATAACTGAGTGCTGATATATTAATAACATTTATCAAAACAATATTATGCCGGCCAAAAGAAGAAAGGACTCAGGCAAGTCCATCGCTCATCATGCTTCAAGGAACAGGCTGGAGATTTTTGCATCTGTCACTGTCTTTGTTATAATTCTTACTGTGCTTGCGCTTTTCAACTATGTTGACATGAACATTTCAGTTCCCCAGAATTCGGGTGTGACTGCCAGTGAAGAGCCCAAGAGCCAGTGCATGATTGACAATCCGAGGTTCACTCAGCAGGACTGCGATGACATGGATTACCACGACACTGCAATAGCGACAAAGGACAAGGCGCTGTGCGAAAAGATAGTCAGCCAGAACACGAAGGATCACTGCCTGAGATATTTCCAGATACTGGGTTTATGATATCATGAAAATGAAAATTCCGAACATCATGGCATTAGCCGCACTGTCAGTCTTCACAGCGCTGCTGCTGCCGGTTTATGCAGACGCCAATCTTGTATGCGACATAAGGGACACCACAGTAAACCCATGCAACGGGGCGGGTGAGATAGTCGTCTTCAGGATGTATGACACCGACAACTCCCATGCGGCTTTGTACAGTGACACCGATTACAACTACGCGGTGTGCTGCAGCGGTGTTGCAGGCCTCGGAAGAACCTGCACAGGAGAAACTGATTCAGCACCGGTGATCATACTGACAGGTACTACCAACTCCCATGTCGAGAATCCTGCTGCACCGTCGCCTGACCCGGATTATGACACGGAAGTATGCCTTTCAACAGGAGGCGGGCTGATATGGTGCACATATGAATCCGGCTCGTGTTCTGTCGCCCCTGTATGCATGGCATCTGTCAGCGCTGACACGAATGCCCACATAGGCGACTGCGATGCATATACAAGAAAGGTCTGCTGCTTCGCCGGGGTTAGTCCGAGGGTGACCAGCATAACTTACAACAGCACAAGGGGCGACATACTATTTGAAGCTGCTGTAATAGACGATGACGGAGACCCTTTACAGCAGGTGGAATTCAATATAACATATGGCTCAGGCAGCACATACATTGATCTGGGAACATTGACAGCAGAGCCTTGGGAAGTGGTATGGCGTTCGACTGATGTTATCGCAAATCGTAATGAAACTATTGTCCGCATAAGCGCCAGGGCGTTTGACGGAAGCAGTTGGGGTGACTGGACAACAACAACTCTGCCTTATATTGACAACATTCTACCTGATGCCGTATTCACGTCACCTGCGAATGACACTGTAACAGGAAGGATATTCAACATAACGTGGACAGGAAATGTCCACGCAGATGAATTCGATGTCCAGTACGTTGACTCAGGCAGTTTCAGGGACAGTCTTGAGAACTGGCAGACCGCATCTCTCTCAGAAGCTGATGATGATTACTACACGGTGAACCTTGAAGGTGAAGGAGACGGAGCAGAGTTCTGCTTCAGGATAAGGGCAAGAGATATTACGCACACAGAGATAATTGACGACTGGAGCTGTAATCCGGCATGGGGAACAGACCCGACTCCGTATTGCATGTGTACAACAGTTGACACATACGAGCCTGTGACAACCATAATGCTTCCAATTGAGAACATAAGCAGCAACGTATTCCCTGTCATCTGGACAGGGAGCGATGCAGGAGGCACGAACAACGCCGGAATACAGTGCCATCAGGTCCAGTACAGGATAGACAACATAGGAAGCGTGATAACACAGGAGCAGGCATGGACGCAGTGGTCAGACCTGTCAAATATATACACAGACGAGGTTCTTGTATACAACCCGTCAAGCGGGGAATGCGAGCTTGAAAAGTGTGTTGATTTCACGAGCGTGAACTTCGACCAGGATGATTCGGACAATGGCGTGGCAGCGGCTCTTAGAGACGAAGACAACCATACATTCTTCTTCCGCGCAAGGGCAATAGACAATGCATACGGATGTGCCAACATAAAGAATGTCTATACGCAGTTCGTCAACGGTACGTGGATAGACTGGACAGACCCCCCTTCTGTGTCAATCGAAGCCAAGGATCCTGATGAGGCTGTGATTGTCAACGGCCAGATACTATTCATATCGGTTCCTGTGAACTTCAGCATAATAGCCGACCCCAACAACAACGACTACACCGGAGTCAATGAGACAGGAATAGTCTACACCACAATGGCAGTGGGCTCTAACTACGCTGTCGGCAGTCCTGTTCAAATGCGCTGTCCGGGAACTTCAAACAGGTGCTGGTTCCAGATAAATCCATGGACTGACGATTACAATATAAGCTACATAGGATTCGCTGCTGACAGGGCAGGAAACAGGATAGAGACGGGAACCGGGTACTTCACGATACTGAAGCCTCTGAAGCTCACAACAGACATAAACAGGCTCTACATGACGCTGGGAAGCTACAAGGTACTGACACTCACAGTGTCCAACAGGCAGACAGAGGAAGACACCATAAAAGTGATGATAGACGGATACAGTTATGCCAGGTTCGTTGACGCATCTGAAGGCGTGATGGCGCAGGATAACAGGAGCATAAACATAACACTCAGCCCGAAAGAGACCAGGACACTTCATGTTCATGTGTATACATCTGACATAGGAGACAACTACAAGTTTACAGTATACGCAAATTCCACAACACCCGGCATGGAGCAGAAGATAAGCGACTTCGTTGACATATTGGTCAAGATTGAATTTCCTGCTTCATTCTATGGACTGACGTGGCCTGCGATAATGGCACTGATGGCAATAGCAGCTTTCATATACTTCAGGCACGGAAAGCGGTGAAAGGCGGACAGGCCGGAAATTAACGATTATGAAAATTTTGAAGGAGTACGAAAAGATAGCGGGAAAAGAGCAGATTGAACAACTGAGAATCAAGGCGGAACCCCTGAAAGACAAGCACATACTGTGCATAAACTCGACGTCGCACGGCGGAGGGGTTGCCGAGATGCTCAACAGCAGCATCGTGCTCTTCAACCTGCTCGACATAGATTTCGGATGGAGGACGCTCCACGGCTCGTCCGACTTCTTCAACGTGACAAAAGGCATACACAACTCCCTTCAGGGCGAGTCCATGAAACTCACCCGCAAGAAGAAAAATATCTACTACGACACCAACAAGATGTTTTCTATCTTTACTCATGTGGACCATGACATGGTCATAGTGCACGACCCGCAGCCACTGCCGCTGATAGATTTCTACGAGAAGAAGCAGCCATGGATATGCAGGTTCCACATGGATCTTTCATATCCTGACATGAGCATATGGAGATACATAAGGTCGTTCGTCAACAAGTACGACCATTTCGTGGTGTCGAAGGAGGAGTACAAGAAGAGACTTGATGTGCCGCAGTCGATTATGTACCCTGCAATAGACCCTCTCTCTCCCAAGAACCGCCCTGTAAACGACAGGACAGTCAGGAAGATGCTAGAGGAAAATGATATAGACCGCAGCATACCCATAATAACCCAGATATCCAGGTTCGACAAGTGGAAAGACCCGACAGGCGTCATAAAGATTTTCGAGAAGGTCAGGAGAAAGGAGAAATGCCAGCTCGCGCTCATAGGGTCGTTCTCCGTAGATGACCCCGAGGGGCAGAAGATTTTCGAGAAGACCGAAAGGATGAAGCAGGAGAGCAGGTACGGCGACAACATAAAGCTCATGCTCAACACAACCGACGTCATGGTAAACTGCATGCAGAAAGAATCAGCGGTAGTGATACAGAAATCCCTGAGAGAGGGCTTCGGTCTCGTCGTGTCCGAGGCGCTGTTCAAAGGAACGCCAGTCGTCGCATCGAACGTCGGCGGCATACCGTTCCAGGTACTGAACGGCATGAACGGTTTCCTGAGGGATCCGAACGACATAGAAGGGTTCTCCGCTTGCATCCTCAAGCTGCTCAGGGACGAGAAGCTCAGGAATGAGATGGGAAGACGCGGGAAGCTGCATGTCACGAACAACTTCCTCGTTACCAGGCTCATGATAGACTGGATGAACCTCATAAGCAACTATCTTCTGCCGGCGAAAAATGCCCGGTAGTTATATTAGACATGAAACCGTGAAACTAAACAGGTGTATGTAAATTCAATGGGAAGGATAATAGTTGTTTCGAACAGGCTTCCGGTGACGGCAAGAAAAATCAAAGGTGTTCTGGATTTCAGGCAGAGCATCGGTGGACTGGCGACCGGACTGGCCTCTTTCGAGACGCAGTCTGAAAAGCTGTGGCTCGGATGGTGCGGCCTGGAAGACGAGAAGATAAATCAGAAAGAAAAGACCAGAATAAAGAATACACTGAGAAGGAAGTTCAGCAGTTTTCCTGTTTTCCTTAATTCAAAGGATATAGAGGTTCACTACGGGGGTTTCTGCAACAAGACGCTGTGGCCACTCTTCCACTATTTCGTACAGTATGCCGAATACGAAAAGAATATGTGGGACGCATACAGGAATGTCAACGAGAAGTTCCTCAAATCCATACTCAAGATCGCCAAGAAGGGCGACACCATATGGATACACGACTACCATCTCTTTCTGTTGCCGAAGATGCTAAGAGAGAAGAGGCCCGACCTGACCATAGGATTCTTCCTGCACATACCGTTCCCGTCGTTCGAGGTGTTCAGGCTGCTGCCGTGGAGGAAGGAGCTCGTGGAAGGCATGCTGGGAGCGGACCTGGTCGGTTTCCACCAGTACGACTATGTGAAGCACTTCCTGGACAGCGTCCATTTCCTCACCGGTCACGAGCATGAGGCCGGACAGATAAACGCGCACGGAAGGGTAATAAAAGCGGATGCGTTCCCGATGGGCATAAACTACGAGAAGTACAGCGAAAGCAGAAAGAGGGAGGATGTCGCCAAGCAGATGAAGCTGTTCAGGAAGCAGGTAGGCGAGAGGAAGGTCATACTGTCGATAGACAGGCTGGATTACACGAAGGGAATACTCCAGCGCCTAGATGCGTTCGAGATGTTCCTTTCCAAGAATCCGTCGATGAAGACCAAGGTCGTCATGGTCATGGTTGCCGTCCCGTCGAGGACGAACGTTGAGCACTACAAGACACTGAGAAAGTATCTGGACGAGAGAATAGGAAGCATCAACGGGAGGTACGGCACAGTCCAGTGGACACCCGTCATATACATAAGGAGATTTATCCCGGAGAGCATGCTGCTCGCACTCTACCAACTGGCGGACATAGAACTCATAACGCCCCTGAGAGACGGAATGAATCTCATGGCAAAGGAGTTCATAGCCGCGAAGAACGGTGGAAAGGGCGTGTTGATACTCAGCGAGATGGCGGGCGCGTCCAAGGAGCTCGTGGAGGCCATCACTGTCAACCCCAACAACAGGGAGGAGATAGAATCCGCCATAGAGAAGGCCATCACCATGAGCTGCGACGAGCAGAAGGAGAACAACCGCATCATGAGGGACAGACTCAGGAGGTATGACATAACCAGATGGGTCAATGATTTCATGGAAAAGCTCGAGAACACCAAGGAACTGGAGAAAAACCTGAAGAAGAGGATACTGTCAAAGAAAGAGGAGTCCGACATAACCGAGCGCTACGTGAAATCCAAAAAGAGGCTCTTCCTGCTGGATTACGACGGGACACTGACAAGCATAGTCGGCAGCCCGAAAAAGGCCAAGCCCGACAAGCAGATAACGGGGATACTCAAAAAGCTTTCGCAGGACCCGAGGAACGAGGTGGTGCTTGTCAGCGGCAGGGACAGGAAGACCATGGACAAATGGTTCGGAAAGCTTGACATTGGCATCGTCGCGGAGCATGGCATATGGATAAAGAAGAGGGGCGGAAGGTGGTTCCTGATAGAGCCCATGGACAGTGACTGGAAGGATGAGATAAGGACTGTCATAGAGAAGTATGTAGACCGGACGCCGGGCTCTTTCCTTGAGGAGAAGGAGTTCTCTTTGGTCTGGCATTACAGGAACGCCATACCCGATCAGGCATCCATAAGGGCATGGGAACTCAAGGACGACCTAATACACCTGACCGCTAACCAGGATCTTGGAATACTGGAGGGCGGAAAGGTCATAGAAGTCAAGAAGGAAGGCGTAAACAAGGGCCGTGCATGTCTCACATGGACGGAGAAAAGGAGATGGGACTTCATACTAGCAGCCGGCGACGACAGGACTGACGAGGACATGTTCAACATCCTTCCCGACAACGCATTCACCGTCAAGGTCGGAATCGCGTCATCCCATGCGAGGATACTTGCGGAGAGCAGCGGGCGAATAAGAGGCTTACTCAAGAGCATACTAAAAGCCAGAAATTCCTGAAAACTTCCCAGGAATCACCAGACAATTTTTATTTATTCGGCATACCAATTACTCTTATGGCATTCTGGGACTACGGGGTAAAGGAAGGAGACGGAAATGCTCTGGCAGGCATGGCTGCAAAGCTCGGAATAGACGGAATGTGCATTTTCAGCAGCAGTGTACTGTCCGGAAAGATATTCGTTAAGGGCATCCTGATAACAGAGAAGAACCCGGAGATGATGAAAAGGGCTGTGAAAAAGAACAGGAAAGCATATGCTGTGATAGCTGTCTCAGGAACAGACGAGAAGATGAACAGGATTGCAACTGAAACAGAAGAAACTGACATCCTCATACCATGCCCTGAAACCAAGATTGATTTCGTGATGGCGAAAACAGCGAAGAAGAACAATGTAAGGATAGCATTCGACTTCTCAGAGCTACTGCATTCAACGCTTGTGGACAGGGGGAGGATTTTCTCGCAGATGGTAAAGAATGCCCAGTGCGTCAGGAAAGCAGGAGCTCCATTCATGATAATATCCGGTGCCGAATCAGAATTTGGCCTGAGGTCGCAGTCAGAGTTCATTTCCTTCGGAAAACTGCTGGGCTTTGACGAAGCGTCTGTGAAGAAAGCCACAAGCTCAGCACTGATAGACGAGAACAGGAAAAGGCTTTCAGGGAAATGGATAAGCCCTGGAGTGGAGGTGGATAAATGAAACTCAGAAGGCCGCCTTCGATGAGGGAAAGCAGGAGATACATAACATTCAGGCTGATATCCGAACTGCCTGTAAGCTTCAGTGAGCTTAAAGGAGCTGTGACCAATTCCGCGCTCAACTGGGTTGGTGAGAAGGGAGTCTCGCTTGCGAATGTAAAGATTCTGAGGAACCTCTGGGATGAGAGCAGGCAGGAGGGATGGATATCATGCACCCCGAAATCAGTTGATGACATAAAGATGTCCCTTGCGCTGATACATCAGATAGGAGACTCAAAGGTCATTTTCAGGACACTGAGGGTCTCGGGAACCATAAAGTCCGGAAAGGAAAAGGTGGGCAAATGAAAATAGAGATGCATGGGCACACTTTCTACTCCGACGATGCAATAATAAGCCCTGATGATTATGTGAAGGCAGCAAAGAAGGAAGGACTCAACAGCGTAGCTGTCACTGACCACAACACCACGAAGGGATGGAAGAGGGCACTGTCTGCAGGGAAAATGTATGGAATCGATGTCATAAAGGCAGAGGAAGTGAAGGTGTTCCATAACGGGAAGAAAATCGGTGAGGTTCTTGCTTATTTCATAAACGAGGAGATAAAGCCCGATGAGTTCCATGCAGTGAAAGATGCCATAAAGTCACAGGGCGGGATAATGGTGGTGGCGCATCCCTTCGACACGTTCAGGGCGAATTTCAAAATGATTGAGGAATACAAGAAGCACATGGACGGAGTGGAGGCAGTCAATGCGCGCGTGCTGCTCAACCGGTTCAACAGGAGGGCAAGGGCATTCGCTGAAGAGAACGGCCTCGGTGTCACAGGAGGCTCTGACTCGCACTGCAGGTACGAAGTGGGAAATGCATTCACTGTGGCAGAGATAAGCGACATAAACGAGCTTCCGAAGGCTCTGAAAAACAGGCAGACGCGTGCTTACGGGAAGAGGACGAATCCCATGATACATTCGCTATCGACACTGACCAAACTGGGCTTCATGAGACCGAAAGGTCTTTGAACTGCTTTTTGTAGAATGATACAGCTGCCTCAAGCTCGGATTTTCCTTTCGGGGTTATGCTGTAAACCTTTCGCCTGCCGTCAGCTTTCTTGGTCACGAATCCGTTGGCTGTCAGCGAATAAAGCACCCTGTAAGCAGTGACTGTGCCTGGCTGGAAGCCGAACCTCCTGCGCACCTCAGCCCTCACCGAATACGCATGAACAGGACCGTCCGAAAGTATCCGCAGGATGTATGTCCAGAGGCAGTCCTTGGTATTCAGGTCTCCGAGCCTTTTGAGAAGCTTTCCCTTCATGAAGATTATTTTACACTCGTAAAATATATAAGTTAACTAAACTATTTTATACATATAAAACATCGTTGGAGGTATGATTATGACTAAAGTCAAAATAAAGCCGGCTACAGGGAAGCTCGGTATACTTACACCAGGTCTTGGTGCAGTGAGCACCACATTCATGGCGGGTGTCTTCAGGATAAGGAAAGGACTTTCGAAGCCTTTCGGAAGCGTCACGCAGATGCAGACAATAAGGCTCGGTGGCAGGGACAAGTCGCGAAGCCCTCTCATAAGGGATTTCGTGCCGCTTGCTGACCTCAGGGACATAGAGTTCGCCGCATGGGACATTTTCGATGACAATGCTTACGAAGCTGCTGTAAAGGCGGGTGTGCTTGATGTGCGCGACCTTGCGGATGTCAGGGGCGAGATGGAAAAAGTGAAACCCCTGAAGGCTGTCTTTGACCAGAAATTCATACACAACATAGACGGGCCGAACAAGAAGAAAGGCAGCAAATGGGAAATGGCACAGGAAGTCCGCGAAGACATAAGGAACTTCAGGAAGGCAAAGAAGCTTGACAGGATGGTCGTTGTGTGGTGCGGAAGCACGGAAGTGTACATAGAACAGCACCCGGTGCATGAGACCATAGAGTCATTCGAGAACGGGCTGAAGAACAACGATGAGTGGATTTCGCCATCGATGATATACGCTTACGCATCAATAATGGAGGGCGTGCCTTACGCAAACGGCGCTCCCCACCTGACAACAGACATACCGGCTCTTGACGAGCTTGCAAGGCAGAAAGGCGTTCCAATCTCAGGAAAGGACTTCAAGACAGGCCAGACGCTGATGAAGACTGTCATTGCTCCGGCGCTAAAGGCCAGGATGCTCGGTGTCAGAGGATGGTTCTCCACGAATATCCTTGGAAACAGGGACGGACTCGTGCTGGATGACCCCGGCTCCTTCAAGAGCAAGGAGATAAGCAAGAAATCCGCGCTCGAGTTCATATTCCAGCCTGACATGTACCCGGACCTCTACAAGGACACTTACCACAAAGTGAGGATTAACTACTATCCTCCAAAAGGCGATGACAAGGAAGGATGGGACAATATCGACATCTTCGGATGGATGGGATACCCGATGCAGCTGAAGGTTAACTTCCTCTGCAAGGACAGCATACTTGCAGCACCGATTGTACTGGACCTTGCACTGTTCAGCGACCTTGCGCAGAGGGCCGGAATGAAGGGAATTCAGGAATGGCTTTCATTCTACTTCAAGGCGCCGATGCATGCACCACAGGTACATCCGGAGCATGACCTGTTCATACAGCACACGAAGCTCAAGAACACGCTGAGGCACATGATGGGCGAGGAGCTTATCACGCACTTGGGACTGGAGTATTACGAGTAAACAAACCCATTCAGTGCCCGGCGGGGGCATCTTAATTTATTATAACTTCGCATGATACCGTTTTTGACAATTTTTCCCGATTCCCAGTCAGGGCATTGCACAAAATAGCGGGGGAACTGCACTTTTCAGGCTTCGGATTTCATTAACGGTTCGGCACGCCTTTCAGTGCATCTTCCAGTGTCTTGGGCTTGCTGCCTTTTCTTAACAGGAAAACTGCAATCACTACAGCGGCTGCCAGCAATGCGATGACGTATTGCCATGGGATATCTGACGGTGATTGAATGAATGTCCGGGTTTGTGGGTCGCATCCGTTCTCGCAAAGCTCCTTTGCTATCCACACGGTTCCAAGCATGTTGCATTCCTGAAGCTCGCTGCCTGAGCATCTCCTGGAACCGGGGTCGCATAGCAGTGACGGATTAGCATTGCCAGTGGCATCTGCATCTTCTGTTATCTCTTCGCCAGTTATGGCAAAGTATGAGAAGCCGGGAGTGGATGCTGAATAGTAGTAGAAATGGTCATCATGCGATGTCATTTCAGTCTGCAGTTCCTGCCAGTCATTTTCGTGGTATCTGAGCAACGTCACGCTCTCAGGGACTATCTTGTTATCGGATAACCATTCGCTTGTGATGTTGAATTCTATTGTCGCTTCCTCGATGTCAGAATCATTGATTCCTGATGATGTTATCTCCATGTACCGGTAGACGACTTTTCCTGACACGTCTTTTGCTATGGAAGCGGGCTTTTCTGCGGTCATGTGGGCTTTTATGTCCACGTTTGTGACATTGTTCCTGACAGCGAGTCTTACAGTTATCCCGCCGGAGATGTTCTTTGAGGCAAGAACTCCTTTATTGATAGCATTGAAAGTGTATTCTCTTGTAACTGGAGATACAAAAGATGAACCACCTGATGATCCCCCGCCGCTTCCTCCATCATCATAGGTGCAGCTTCTCGTGCTGGAGCCATTATAGCTTTCATTGCAGCTGTTGGCATCTGTCCACGAGATGCAGGTCTGTATATCAGTCGGCTGGCATGCTCCCCAGCTTATACATGACCAGGAAGGAGTGCAGTTTGATTCGTTTCCATGTATCACGTACACCTGTTCTTCCGACCACTCCGATTTTGCAAGTCCAGCGTCAATCGTCTGCACTGCCCAGTATATGGTCGTTCCTGGGTCAAAGCTCCTTTTCAGAGTAAACGACTTCCTCTGCATCATGTTGCCGAAGTAACCTGCAGTGGGATTCGAAGAACCGCCGTATACCCCAGATACGATATTATGACAACCTGAGCAGGTTCCTACACGGAGATTGTAATATAATCCGGGTGTTGCTGTCTCTGCATCAAGACCGCCTCCCCACGATAGATTTAATAGACTATTGTTGTATTCGTCAATAAAATCAGAAATTGGTTCTGTCGGCAATGTGTTTGATGATGAAATGTTGTTTACATATATTCTAGCCTGCTGATCCACGGGTTCCAAATAACCGAATATTGACAAATCTAAATCTTGGTCATTATCTATGTCTACAAAAGAAATGGAACTTCCTTTTTCAAGATTTAAAATACTTGTTTCCGGGTCTTCCACAGACTGTGTGAATTTATTTCTAGACGAGTTGAATAAGTAAAGAGTAGTATACCCTTCATTTCCAGTTGCTATCAAATCGAGATAACCGTCGTTATCGTAATCCCCAAATGACATGGACCCCTCAAAAATTCCTACTAGGTCTCCTATTTCTTTCTGAATTTCTGTAAAGTTCTCTCCTGTGTTTCTGTAAATACGCTGATTGTCTTGTGTAGTATGACCAATTAATGCTAAGTCCAAATCACCGTCATTGTCGTAATCTGCGGATGACAAAGAGCACCAATCAACACCCAATAAATTTTGTTGCCATGTAGAACTTTCGATAAAGTTGGTGCCATTGTTAAGATAGACTTCTGTTATTTCGTTCGAGATACCTTCATCACCGCACAATATTAAGTCTATGTTGCAGTCATTATTGACATCACCCAGAATTGCTGAACTTTCATAAAGTGAAGTTAGAGCATCACCCCATACAGAATCTTCTACCAATGATGTACCATTGTTTATGTACACGTTCGAAATTTTACCGCTGGCACTTTGACCGGTTAAAACCGCGTCTAATCTACCATCATTGTTTATATCGCCAAGTACTGCAGAACCCTTCCATATTTTCTCTAGATTTCCACCCCATACATAATCTTCAACTAAAGATGTACCATTGTTGATGTATACAAATGTTTGGTATCCAAAATCACCGCATACACCAACCGTTCCACCTCCATCACTACATCCGATAGAAATTAAATCCAAGTCACCGTCATTGTCTATATCGCCCCAAGAGATGGAGCCATAATTTATTGGGGTCATATTACCACCCCATACATAATCTTCAACTAAAGATGTACCATTGTTGATGTACATTTTTGCAATAAAACTTGTACAGCCACTGCCACCGTAATATGTGCATCCAGTAAGTGCCAAATCCAAATCTCCGTCATTGTCTATATCGCCCCATGCACTAGAAACGAACTCCGCGCCAATCAAATTTTCTTGCCAAGTGTGGTTCTCAAACAAATAAGGCTGTGCATTCGCATTTACAAATGAGGATAATAAAACCAATAAGAGACCAGTTATGGCGATTATGCCTCTCATGATAGTATTTGTATAATCATTCAAATAAAAGCCACGTTTAAACGTTTATCTAATTTTCTTTCTTGATGTTATGTATGTCACAACGACTACTAGTGACATCACCGAGACTATGAGTGAGACCGTTCCGTTGTCGAACATGAATCCTATGACCTCTCCGGTCACACTATCGGATCTCACTTCTTCAGCGGTCGGACCATTTCCTGCCACCTTAAGACCGATGCTGTTCTGAGTCGAATCCTCTGTCACATCAATCGTTCCTATAACTTCATGCCCGTAGTTTATCCATATCTCGTCGGGGTCTATGTCTATCCTCCTGACCAGCGTGTAATTCCCTGTAGGCAGGCTCGGCCTCATCTCGACCGTGAAGTTGAGGACGGTGTTTACCTCACCGATGGTGTGGGCGACCAGCGGCTGACAGTACGGCTCCACCATCTCAACAGTATAGTTTCCCTGGCTGTAACATGATGTGTTCGTCTCGTCAAGGAACCAGTAGAATATCCTTATCGGAAGGAACTGATAGTCCTGCTTTACAGGCACATTTATCGAGTAGTTGATCGTTATGTTGGAAGATTCGTTGACTTCCATATTTATACGTGTCTCTTCGACCACGTCCTCGTCCGTCTGTTCAAATTGATCCCAGACGTTGTCAACGGTTTCCTTTATCTGTTCCGTGGTCTGGTTGATGTATACTACAGTCGTCTCTATGTTGTTCAAGGTGTCCCTGCAATCACCAGTTGACCAGCAGTCATATAAATAATCTAGCCATACATGTTCTTCTACTGTTAGGCCGCCCATTATAGAAAGTGTCACATCTATTTCCGTGTCGTTATTTACAGTAAATTCTACAGTCTTATTATAGAAATTTTCTTCATCGAATATACAACTAAAATCGCCTGTCGTAAAGCTTACCGTGTCACCGCTGTCTAAAGAATAAATTATTGAATTATTGCAGAAAACAATAATACTTGTTAATTCTTCTCCATATTCCCCACTATATACGTGGAACGTCACATTCCACACACCAATCATAAAATGCACCTCAGTGCTCACCTCGTTCCCTGCTGTGTCGTTGGCATAAACAGTAAGCGAGTAGTCTCCTTCTTCTATGCTCATGTTGGTGAAGTTCCAGTTGTAGTAGTCGTCCAGATTGATACCGAAGTTGGTGTCGTTTATCCATACGGTATCGATATTAGTGTCGTTGGCTGTCCCTGTTATATTAACCCATGTAAAGTTGTAGCGGGTGTTGTTCTGCGGGAATGTGATGTTAATTTCAGGTGGTATGGAATCAACGAAGAAAGTGGTGGAGTTGCAGGCGAGGTCGCCATCGGTGTTATTGGCACATACCGTCACATTGTTCCAACCTTGGGAAGTCTGCAGGGTAACGTTGCTGAATGTGGGTGCGTACGCATACTTGAAAACAGAATAATCCGTACTGTCAACAACCCAAAGGAAGGGATACGAAGCCGCTATGCCTCTCGGATTGGAGTTGCTAGCTGCAGTGGAAAAGCTTCTTCCCGTATAATCTCCATCTGTTTCGTATTTGTATATCTTGCCATCGACATTATCGGTTACCCATATATAAGTGCCGTTGGTGGTTGAGCCCCATGGGTCGTCTGTTTCATCGGCGACGCTGAAATTGAAATCCGAGAAAGTCCTGTTGTTAATCCAGTACCTGAAAATTCCTTTATCAAGGTATTTTGTCAACCAAAAATATGTTCCGTCATTGTCCATGCCGAATGCTGGATCAGTGCCGTCATCCTGTATAACACTGAAATTGATTCCGGTGTAATCACCGTTCATGTCATACATGAAGACACTATGATTATTCGGGTCCGATATCCAAATATATGTACCGTTTGTGGTAATTCCAAGTATTGAGGAATGAAATTCGCTGAGCTGGAAATCGTCTACGTATTCGCCTTCTGTTGTGAACACGTAGACAGAGTTCTGCTGACCGTCTGTTATCCAAATATAGGAACCATTGGTCGCTATCCCATTGGGGTTGCCTACAGGCGTATAAAGATCCAAATTTCCAGAACTCAGTGGAAAGAAGAATTTCGTGTAATTTTCGTCGTTGAAGAAGAGGCTCTCGTTCGTTATGTTGTCGTTGAAGCTGTAGGCTGCCCAGACTGGTTCTTCGTATTCGGAGTCTTCGAAGGACCAGAGAAGGTTTATCGTGTCTTTGTTGTGAACAGTATCGTTTATTGGTTGGTATATATTTGTTTTAGTGATGTGATACGTTTCCATGTCTCCAACATCTGAATAGCCATCTGGCTTGGTGTTCTCGTAGTATGCAGTCCTTTCCGCGTTAGATATCGACCTATTTAGGAACAACACATTGTCAAATCCGGCATTGAGACAATCGGCAGTACCGGCTATGTTCTCCCCGAATCTCCAGTCCGAATCGAACCCTCCGACTACTCCTGCGTTAAACGTTGATGTATCCCACGTCGTTATTTTACTGTCATTGACATACATACTGAAACCAGTCGAGTTCCATTCAATCGTCAAAAAGAACCACTGATTCATAGGATGGACATAATCTCCCGATAGATAACGTATCTTGTCGGTGGAACTCCCGCTTCTGCTATGGAATTCTATGGTCTGGGTGTAGGAAGCATAGTTATGAAAGTTTATCTGGAAGAAGTTGTTTGAATCAATCAGCTTCTCATTCCTGCATGTAGATTGTGCATCAGTCATATATACCCACATGAGCATTGTTCCGGCAGCCGGTGCTGTGTTGTACAAGTCGGGAACTTCAAAATGTGAGTTTCCTGTGAAGTTGAGAGCCTTGCCTATCTGCCCTTCTATCGAATCTATATTTGTCTGGTTTATGCCGTGGACACCATAAACGCTGTGGTCATAAGTGTCCGTGCCATTGAGCGTGTAGAATCGCAGAATATCTCCGTCCAACCCTATGAGATTATAATCAGTTCCATTACCTTCGTCTATGATTGTCAGAAGTCTGTCAGTTCCATTTGAGCAGTATATATTACCATTTGTGTCGTTGTATATCTGGGTAGTTCCCTTCTCACACCAGATGTACTGTATACCTCCTCCTATGTCGAGCCCGTAAGTGTCATTCACCAAGAAAAGTTCGGCGTCACTGTTTATAGTCGTAACGTTCGATCTGGTCATGGAGGTGTTCCACCAGTTGTACTCCGGATATACCCTGCCGTCGAATGTCGGGATGATGTCCACGGCCAGTCTCCAAAGGCCTCCTTCCTGCACGAGTTCTGTGTCGGCACAGTAACGGACCATCTGGACAGGATTGGTTTTCACGCCAATGTCATGATTATAGACCATCTTGTAGTCGTCAAACGGCTTCCACACGTTTTTGTATCTTGTCTCGTCCTTGTAAGTGTAATCATATGCAGTTTCTTCGTTGCATATCTCTTCTTTCGTTACGTTGTCTTCCTGGCAAGATGTCACTGTTCGCGGGATTTTCTCGTCCACGACAGCCACGGTGTACGGGACGGTGAGCTTCCATTCCCACTTCCCGTTACTGATCTTTCCGATGACCTCGTTCTTGCTGTCAAGCGTCAGCGTTGTGGTGTCGAGCTTGCTTAGTTTGTCGAAGGAGTTCAGGCTGTAATAGGAGCAGGCATGGAACGGACCTATGTCGTCATAGATGTGGACAAGTGTCGGCTCGTCGAGTGCCGTTGCATAGTTAACGGAATAAATGACGACAATCATAGAGAAGAATAACGCTACCAGAGAAATTGTCGCGGCGGAACTTTTCCTGAAGTCCATGATTGAAATAATACGGGACTTATAAAAGGGGGTTTAAACACTCAAATTTTTGTAGAGCCGTAATGCAAAAAAAAAACAAAAAGTTTAAATTTAAATGTATTAGAGTTTAATTTTTCATGATTTTCATGAAATCTGACATGGTTATATTTTTAAAGAATCATTCTATAGTAGAAGCAATAAGCTACGCCTAATATGAACAAATTGCTCAGGTCTCGGCGGGGGCACTTTCTCTTTTATTCACAAGCCCGATAAGTTACGCTTTAGCTATTCTGTTACATGCTGTCAGAGGAGCAGGCCTGTTGAATGCTCGGCATTGCCTATTGCGAAACCGAGGTCGTCCGACGTTATCTTCTTTCCGGTTCTCTTGTCCTCAAGCACGAGGTCGCTGACTGTCATCGGGTATTCGTTGTAAACGAGCTTGTTCGGAAAGATGCCGAACGCGCGCTTCCTGAATGTCCATGACGAATGCTCGTAGGAAACGACTGTAAACTTTATTGTATGGGTCTCGTTTTCGCCATTTATCACGAAGTCCGGGAACGGACCGGCTTCTATCCGACGGACTTCTATTCGCTTGAATCTGTGGGTGTCCTTCCCGTCGAAGAGGACTATGTCCTGCTTTACGCTCTTTCCCATGAATCTTGGGTTAAAGTATGTGAGAACTCCGCCTTTCTTAAAATGCAGCACTCCCCAGTACCATCCGGGAGACGGTGAGTTAACGAACACCCTCTGAAAATATGCGCTTCCTTTCAGCTTTTCGCCGTTCAGGACAACATCAAGGTCAAGATGATTCACCCTCAGCAGAGAGTAATTCATGCCGAGAGGATAATGGTTCGTCCTGTAGTCAGGCTTTGTGAAATCGCACTTCTCTGTCATCCGTGCCGTGAATTTCAGGCCATTCCCTATGGTGACAACACTCTTCTTTCCGTCCATTAAAAAAGTCGTTGGCGTCCGGGATTGGGATGCAAGACTGTTCCCAGTGATTTTCAGCCTGCACTGCTCGAGAAGGAAGTTATGGTTCATCTTTTCGCCGTCGAAATACCATGCAGCCACCGCACCGTTCATATTGCTCCTGTCATCCTGCGGTCCGAGAAGCATAAGTTTACCATTGCAGTCTATTGATTTCTCATTCTTGGTTGACCATAGAATCATCAGCTGCCTTGGTTTCTTCGGATTCTTGGGATTGTCGAAAAAGAGAAGCCAGAACCACCACCACCATGAGCCCTTGGGCATGGGGTCGTCCTTTACATTGAATACCATATCCTGAAGGTTCAGTTTCCTGTTTGCCATATTATCTAATACACAGCTATTTTAAAGTAAATATATTATATGGTAACTATATGAAAAGCCTCACAATTGGCATATTCAACGATTATGAACTCGGAAGGGTTCTGGGAAAGAAGGGCACGGAAAGCGATATGTCATTCTTCAACAGGAAGGAGGACGACACTGCTTATACGTTCATCCAGCCGCTTGAGGGAAAGCTCTCCGCGAAAGCGCAGATAATGTCAGTCATTGATGCGGCAATCGTGTCGTTTGAGAATCCCGGGCCCGAGCTTGGAGAGACCATATTAATGATCAATGCCATTGGAGTGAAAAAAGGCATTGCCGTCGCCACCCCTGGAACGGATGTGAAGCGGATAGTGGAGATGACAAGGGGCACAAGCCTTGAGAATTTCACTGTAAGGAACAGGGACCAGCATCATATATTCGATACGCTTTCTAGGATAGAGCATGAGCCGGACAACGAATCGCCACCATCCGTTGCAGTTGACCATTCCTTCAGCGTGAGAGGTGTCGGCGAGATAGTCCTCGGTTTCGTAAAGTCCGGGATTGTTAAGAAGCACCAGAAGCTTTGGCTTTACCCTCAGAAAAAGGAGATTCTCGTCAGGTCAATACAGATGCATGACAAGAATTTCGATGAGGCGCCGTCGGGTTCCAGGGTAGGCCTTGCGATAAAGGGCGCGACAGTCGAGGAGATGAGGCGCGGGGCGATAATCGCGGAGCCGGAATCCTACAGGGTTTCGGAAAGCGTGAAGATTTCATTCGACGCTAATATTTTCTATGAAGGCGGCATAACCGCCGGAAAGTTCCATGTCATTGTGGGAATGCAGTCTTTCCCTGCTGAAGTCACGGATATCAGCGGAAGCACAATAACGCTGAAGGCAGACAGGAAGATTGTTTACAGGAAGAACGAGAGGTTCATCCTTATGGACCTTAATGCGCAGAAGGTCCATTTCATGGGTTCCGGAACGCCGTCAGAGTAATCCTTTGAGTTCCGGAAGCTCTCTCATGTTACCGGGCGGTCTTGCGCCTATCTGCCGGACAACATTCCCTGCTATTATCGAGCCTATGTTTCCGCATGTCCTTAGGTCCTTCCCTCTGGAAAGCCCGTAAAGGAACCCGGCTGCATAGAAGTCTCCTGCTCCTGTTGTGTCCACCGGCTCCACCTTCTTCGTGCCAATGCGTATGAGTTTTCCGTTCCTGGGCCTTATGAGCGAGCCTTCAGAACCAAGCTTTACAATCGCTATCTCACACATTCCTGATATCTTATCAACTGCCTCTTCGGGCTCAAGCCCTGTGAACGCCTTAGCCTCTTCCTCGTTGAAAAAAGCTATGTCAGCGTATTTCGTGACAACATCCGTGAGGAATTCAAGGTTGTTCTTGATGAGCATTGAATCGGAAAGGTCTATTGAGATTTTGACACCGCTTTTTTTGGCGGTCTCAAGCAGATGCATGGCGGATTCCCTGAGAACATCATGCGCAAGGACATATCCCTCTGTATGGAAAATCTTTGAATTGGAAAGGTCTTCCTCGACATCGGAAAGGTCCTCTTTCCTCAGGGTGACAGCAGCGCCGAGATTGACCACGAACGTCCTTTCGCCGTCAGGCGTCACAAGGTTTATCACAGTACCTGTCATGCCATCGGATGTCCGCTTTATCCTTGAGGTTATGCGGTCCCTGATTACTATCTCCTCGTAGAGGTCCCCGTGGGGGTCGTTGCCTATCTTACCGCAGAGTACAGTATCCGCTCCAAGAGAAGACAGCGCAAAAACCGTATTGGCTGCAGACCCTGCGGGCACAGTGGTCTTTCTGTGGTTTTGAAATTTCTCAAGGACGCCCCTAATCTTATCCTCGCCGACAAGATGAAATGTCCCTTTTCTCAGGTCAAGCTCCATGACATGGCTGTCATCAACCTTCATCACTATGTCAACGAGCGTATTACCGAAACCAAACACATCGAATGCCATAAGACTTATTCCGTGTTCCGTGCTTTAAAATTTTTCTTGTTTTTTTCATTCTACCCAATTATGGGTTTCACCAGCATTTTCAGGTATATCAGAAACCCTTTAAAAGGGATTTTAGCTAAGAGAGTTAATGCTTGAAAAATGCATTTCCTGCGGCAGAAGGCTCAGAGTGAAAGCCAAATGCGTAGAGAAGAAAGGGATGATGTGCAAGAAATGCTGCGAACTCGAAAACGAGGGATGCCAGTACCATCTCTTCTGCTGGAGCAACTACTCTTAAGATATTTCCAGCATCCTTTTTATGGGAAGCTTTGCCTTCCTGATTATGTCATCAGGCAGCGTGACCTCGTGCTTCAGCGTCTTCAGCGACTCAAGAACCTTTCCCATGTCAGTCTTCTTCATGTTGGGGCATAATGCAGATTCGCTTGCGGGATAGAACTTCTTTCCCGGATTGTCCTTTCTCAGCCCGTAGAGAAGCCCGTTCTCTGTTGCGACTATGAACTCCCTGGCATCAAGGCTTTTTGCATACTTCTGCATGCCTCCTGTGCTTGTTATGATGTCAGCCAGCTCAAGCACTTCATACACGCATTCAGGATGAGTGAGAACCATTGCTTTCGGATGCTTCTTCTTCTGCTTCATGATGTGCTCCGGAAGTATCTTCGCGTGCGTAGAGCAGTAGCCGTTGCCTGTGATTACGGTCTTTCCGGATTCTATCTGGAGGTATGCAGCCATGTGCCTGTCAGGTATGAATATAATCTTCCTGGTTTTCACGTGGTCAGCTACCTTCAGGAGGTTGCTGGATGTGCAGCAGTAGTCTGATTCAGCTTTTACAGCAGCAGTTGTGTTGACATAAGCTATGACAGGCACGCCGGGATTGTCCTTCTTCAGCTTCCTTACAGTCTCAGGTGTTATCATCGCTGCAAGGGGACATAATGCATCCGGTTCCGGTATTATTACTTTTTTTTCCGGAGAGAGTATCTTCGCTGTCTCCGCCATGAACATTACCCCGCAGAATACTATTACATCAGCATCCGTTTCTGCTGCTTTCATCGCAAGCCCGAGGGAATCGCCTGTGTAATCAGCTATGTCCTGGACCTCCGGAAGCTGGTAGTTGTGCGCGAGTATAACTGCATTATGCTTCTTCTTCAGCTTCGCTATCTCCGCCGCAATGCTTTCATGAGCCATGAAAATTATTCCCTGATGTATTTTAATGCTTTCGATAGCATCGCACGTCTTCTGTCTTACAAAAGCCTAAAAGCCTTTATACATACTGCTTGATATTTTCTATATGATAGTGGCATTGACAGGAACCCCGACAACAGGGAAAAGCGCTGTGGCTGAAAGGCTTGCAAAAATAACAGGATGGAAGCTTGTGCCACTGAACACGCTTGCAGAGGAAAAGAAGCGATACGCCGGATATGACAAAAAGAGGGGCTGTAAAATAGTTGATAGCGATTTGCTCGCAGAAGACGTGATGAAGAGTTCCGGAAGCAACATGATTATAGAATCCCATTATGCGCATGTTGTGCCTTCAGACCTTGTCATCGTGCTCAGGACCAATCCCGCTGAGATGAGGAAAAGGGCTGCTGAAAGAGGATGGGATAATGATAAGACTGAAGAGAACGTGGAGGCTGAGATAATGGAAGTATGCAAGTCAGAGTCGCTTGAGCTCGGGTGCAGGACAGTGGAGATAGACACCACGGGAAAATCACCGGAAGAATCCGCGAAAGAGGCAGCGACTCTCATGGAGAAGGACGGGCTCTTCCTCACAGGAAAGCTAAGAATACCGGAAAGCATGAGGGACGATCTCAGGAAGCCTTACGGGAAGCTGTTCAGCAGTATTGGGAAGACATCGGATTTCATGAAAGATACCATGATAATATCAGTGGGCGACCAGGTCAGCTACGACCTCAGCATTTCGGAGTCAAAGCCCGTTATCACGATAATAGACGGAAAGATAAACAGGAAGCCTTCGGGAAGGGACATAAAGGTCATGGGAAAGGTACTGAAATGCGTCAATGAGACAGGATACTTAACAAACGATATGTGGATGCGGACGCAGGAAGCACTGAATTCAGAAAAGCCTGTTAAAATTCAGGTAGACGGGGAGGAAGATATGGCCGTCCTCGCTGCCATGCTCCTTACAGATGAGGGTTACTCCATAGTTTACGGATTGTTCGGGAAGGGCGTATGCGTCATAAAATCCGGGAAGGAAACGAAAGAGATTGCCCGAAGGCTTCTCATCAGGATAGCCGCACAATAAATTAAAAGCATTCTTTTCATTATTAATTATGTTCAGGACAGCAATTCTTCTTGCAGCGCTTTCTGCCATACTGCTGGGTGTCGGTCTCCTCATGGGAGGCATAGCAGGGATGACATTCGCGCTGATTATGGCTTTCATGCTGAATTTCGTTTCATACTGGTACTCGGACAGGATAGTCCTCAGATTATACGGCGCCCAGCTCACAGACGACGAAGGACTTAACGAGATGGTGAAGGAGCTGGCAAAGGAGGCCCAGATACCGAAGCCTGATGTCTACATGCTTTCAAGTGATGTCCCCAATGCATTCGCCACAGGGCGTAATCCTGAGCACGGCGCTGTCGCCCTGACGCGCGGGCTCACCCACCTTTCAAAAAAGGAGATAGAGGGTGTGCTTGCGCACGAACTTACTCATATAAAGAACCGTGACACACTCATACAGACCGTAGCAGCCACAATAGCCGGCGCAATATCCTATATCGCGATGATAGGGTACTGGAGCATGTTCGGGGACAACAGGGACAATTCAAGCCTTTTCGGGCTCATTCTGATAGTTATATTCGCACCGCTTGCAGCTTCAATAGTCAAGCTCGCTATTTCCAGAAGAAGGGAATATGCAGCAGACCATGGAGCTGTTATGCTCACCAAGAATCCCGGCGCACTTGCTTCGGCACTGAGAAAGATAAGTGAATACAGTCACGACAGGCCAATGAAGGGACCGTCTGCAACATCACATATGTGGATAGCGAACCCATTCCACGAAGACTGGTTCACAGGACTTTTCTCAACGCATCCTCCGATAAAGAGAAGGATAGCCAAGCTGGAGAGGCTCTCAGGAAAGCCTGGTGATTACGATGAGTAAGAAGGTCGCAAAAGGCATCCATATAGGACTCATTCCTGACGGCAACAGGAGATATGCACTTGACAGGAAACTCAATCCCATACAGGGGCATGTGGAAGGCGCCAAGAGAATTGAAGAATTCATCGAATGGTGCGACGAGCATCCTGAGATAGAGATGGTCTCCATTTTCGCGCTTTCAACTGAGAACCTGAAAAGGCCCAAGGAGGAAGTGGACGCCCTCTGGGAGGTGTACGGCGCTGAGCTGAAGAAGCTTCTCAAGGACCCGAGGGTTGTCAACAAGAGGATGAAGGTGAGGGTCGTTGGCGAGAGGGGTACATGGAAGCCCAACATAAAGCAGATTGTCAAGGAGCTTTACGACTCGACCAAGAGCTATTCGCGCATTGTGCTGAACATAATGCTCGCATACGGCTCAAAGCTCGAGATGAACCAGGCTCTCAAGGAAACGCTCAGAAAGCCTGCCAGCAAGCTTGACAGGGCGCTCTACGTCAAGAGGCCTCTTGACCTCATCATAAGGACCGGAAACCAGCACAGGCTGAGCAATTTCATGCTCTATCAGTCCAGTTATGCTGAAATATATTTCTCAGAGAAGATGTGGCCTGAATTCACAAAAAAGGATTTCGAGAACATTCTGGAATGGTATAAAGAGCAGCAGAGAAAGTTCGGGAAGTGAACGCTGCAAAAATGAAGAGTCCGAGGGGTTTTAGCCCCCGTATCCAACGACTTCCTTGAGATGCTCGACGCATTCGGGATTCATGAGTGTTGTGACATTTCCGAGGTTCGTGTCGTTCGTGACAAGCCCCCTGAGAATTCTTCTCATTATCTTTCCTGAACGTGTCTTTGGCACGTCATCCACGAAGTAGATTGCAGCCGGCCTTGCGGTCGGCCCTATCATCTTGTCGACGTGCCTGACAATCTCGGCCTTTGTCTCTTCAGTAGCCTTGGACGGGTCTATGAGAAGAGCAAAGACTATGGGCACCTCGCCCTTTATCTTGTCCGGCCTCGGGACGACTGCTGATTCCCTGACGAGCTCGTGCTCGTTTATGGCATTCTCGAGCTCTCCTGTGGAAAGCCTGTGTCCCGCGACCTTCATGACATCATCAACCCTTCCTGTTATCCTGATGAGTCCGTCTTCCCTGAGCTTTGCTCCGTCGCTTGTATCGTAAAGGTTCTTGAACCTTGACCAGTATGTGTCTATGTACTTCTGCTCGTTCTTGTAGATGCCCCTGAGCATGCCTGGTGCGAAAGGAGGCTTCTCAACGAGGTATCCTGACATCTCTGCGTCATTCCCTTCCTCGTCAACGAGTTTCATGTCTATTCCCGGGAACGGCCGTCCTGCCACAGTCGGTATGAAAGGTCCGATACCCGGAAGCGTGTTGACAACATTTGCGCCGGTCTCGGTCTGCCACCATGTGTCTATTATCGGGCATCTTCCCCCTCCGATGGTCCTGAAGTACCATAGCCATGCCTCCTCGTCTATCGGCTCACCTACTGAACCGAGTATCTTGAGGCTCTCTAGGTTGTACTTTTTAGGCCATGCATCGCCGGCCTTTATGAACATCCTGATTGCTGTCGGTGCTGTGTAGAACACGCTGACCTTGTGGTCCTGAATCGTCTTCCACCATCGTCCGATGTCCGGATAGTCGGGAGCGCCCTCGAAAACAATCTGTGTGATGCCGTTTGAGAACGGTCCATAGCATCCGTATGTGTGTCCGGTTATCCAGCCGACATCAGCTGTGCACCAGAAGACATCGTCATCCTTGGCATTGAAGTTCCACTTGGTTGTCCAGTAGGCCTGCGTGAGGTATCCTGCGGTGTCATGAACAATGCCCTTGGGCTTTCCTGTTGTTCCGCTCGTGTAGAGCATGAACAGCATGTCATTGGCTTCCACGAATTCGCTTTCACACTTTTCGCTCTCTTTTTCGATAAGCTCATGGAACCAATGGTCTCTGCCGTCAACCCAGTTGACATCAAGCTCTGCCCTCTTGACAACGACAACGTTCTTGACAGGTGTTCCTTCGACACCTATGTCAGCATTCTTCTTGAGGTCAAGGAGCTTGCCGCGCCTGTAATATCCGTTTGCTGTGATGAGAAGCTTCGCCTCTGCGTCTTCCATTCTGTCCTTCACGGATTCCCCGCTGAATGCGGAGAATACGACATTGTGTACAGCACCAATTCTCGCAACTGCAAGAAGCGATATCATGAGCTCGGGTATCATCGGAAGGTACACACCGACCCTGTCACCCTTCTTTATGCCAAGCTTCTTGAGAGCATTGGCAAACTTGTTGACTTTCTTGTTAAGCTCTGAATATGTTATCTTCACAGGCTTCTCGTCTGTCGGCTCAGGCACCCATATCATGGCCACCTTGTCGCCCTTGCCTCCCTCTACGTGCCTGTCGAGGCAGTTGTAAGCAGCATTTATCTTTCCGCCAACGAACCACTTGAAATTCCATGGCTTTCCGGGTTCCTGTTCATAGACATTGTCCCACTTCTTCTCCCAGTGAAGCGCTCCTGCCTTCTCAGCCCAGAAAGCCTTCTGGTCTTTCAAAGCCTCATCGTATATCTTCGGGTCTGAGACCCATGCAGCCTTCTTCATCTCTTCAGACGGCCAGAAAACATTCTCTTTTTCCTTATCTTCAACAATCCATTTAGTTGTCATATATCATCACTCCCATATTATTCATCGTTTAGTAAACGAATCTATATAATTCGAGCGCGGACTTTTATTTCTTACGTCCATTTGTCACTGTATTGCCTTCCATTATTTAAAATTTTGCATATAATTGTAATTTCATGTCAAGCGGGATGAGAATCTACAACCATCAATTCGGAATTTATTCAGACAATTCGAGACGTTATAATTCCACGGGTTATAGAAATAACCAAAATGGCATCAGAGACGATGTGTTTTACGACGGTGACATTAAGCCGGTAATTAAGCTCAGAAAGACCGGAGGAAGATGGAAAGCAAGAATTGTTGGTCACAAACGGGTGAAAAAGCCGTGGCTTCAGAGGAATTATAAACCACTGGAACGGCACGCAGACGAGTTTATCATCTGCTGAAATGTCTTACATGTCTCGCATGTTTAATGTTCCACTGGGCTCACAATACAGAACGTCTCAAAACGGATATAGAATCAGTGCCGAAAGAGAATTTGAAATGAACAACCGACGTGATAATTCATCTTTTGATTCAGGAAGTAAAACAACTCAGCAAGATTGGCTTGAATTGCAGAGATTAACTGATTCAATGTATTGATAAAATGATACTTATCGTTACTTCTTACGTTCTGTCTCCCTTGTCTCCATCTATGTGCCTGTCGAGGCAGTTGTATGCGGCATTTAATTTATCGCCCTTTCGCCGCGGATGACCTGACGAGCTCAAGAATGGAATCGTACAAATCGCACTCGGCCTTTCCGAGTATGCCCGGATACAGCCCCCGGAACGTGTTGACGTCGACAACGTAGTATTTCCGTCATCCCCCTTTATTATGTCAACCCCGTGTATGTCGAGCCCTGTGACCCCACCCACCCTGAGCATTTTCATATCAGGCTCTCCTCAAGCATGGACTTAAGGCGGTCCAGCCTCTTATTCATGCGCATTGAGTGGGAGAGTGCTATCTCTCTGGAGACCTCAGAAGGCAGATGGGAGCTGCCGGAGAATCCTCGCTTCCTGGCGTACTTCACTATCTTGTCGGAAACCGTCATGCCGTCATCCAGCATGGACTTCACAGGCCTGAGCAGCGGGACGTACTCCTCGTAGACGAGACGCCTGGCTGTCCGATAGAACCTTGAGCAGTAACTCCTCATTTCCCTGTTTGACAGTCCTTCGTAGGCCGAAAGGTACTGGAGCCTCTTCCTGACATGGCTCTGCGGGGGGATGAGTATGACGTTTCCCTCGAGCTTGAAGGGCTCGTCCACGCCAAGGTCGGTCGGTATCACGTGATAAAAGTCCTGCTGTACCGCCCTCAGCATGAACTTCAACATGACGCTCACGGCTATGCATATCTCCGGGTGGTTCATGTCCATGCCGCGCTGCTCTATTGTACCTATCTTGTTCATCTTGACGGGATTCCAGATGAAGTCCAGCGTCTTCTTGTTTCGTATGAAGGACTGAGGGGCCCCGGACTTCTCCAGCAGCGCCCGGAACTTGGCGTCCTTCCTTCTGAGAGTGGATATGAGGTCCGAGAGTGTCTGCTTGTACGGAGGCAGGCCGCCGAGCATCTGGAAGTTGTTGAATGCGCCGTTGAACTTCAGCTTCTTCCCTCCCCTCCAGAACAGCATCCTCGTGTCACGGGCATAGTACTTACCGCCGCTGAAGGGGGATGACTGAGTGAACGTCGTCAGAGCGGGGTCCGCGGCTATGAGGAGGTTGTAGCTGTCTATCATCGTGTTCTTTATGCGCGAGAATGAAGGCTTCTTCGGAAACATGGCGCGCCTGTCGAAGACGCCTCTTGGAAGGGTGTAGTGGTAATGGAACCCGAAGCACCGGGGGTAGTACTTCTCGTACTTGCTCCTGCCCAGAACCGCCGCCGAGTATGCATACCTCACGCTCTCCCTCATGTCCTCCCTGAACGTACCGGGATAAGTTCCCAGGGGCATTATCATCAGACCTTGCTTTTCGCAGACATCCGAAAGCGTGCCTATACTCTTCATGAGGCCGAGTCCTGTCTTCTTTATGCGGCTGTGGGGAAGGGAAGTCACTTCCACCATGTTACGGGCAACCTCCTTCTTTATCGGGAAATTCTTGAGCATCTTCCTGCATGCAGCCAGTATCTCGTCCGAGCGGTTGCTGACATCACCATTGCCGTCTATCAGGCAAAACTCCATCTCGTAGCCGCTGAGCGACCTCTTCAGGGGTATCCTCCTGAGAACATGCGAGCCGAACCTCTTACTCATGAACATGCTAGCTCCCGGCCTGTGGCTGTATTTCCTGCGCATGCTTTATTTTGAAGGGAATGATATAATAAGTTTCCATCCTGTTACGGAAATCGCATAGCTCCGTCACTTTTTTCCGGGTCTTCCCTTCTCCTTCCACATCTGCAGGAGGTCCAGAAAATCCGCGAACCTCACGACAATAAAGGGTTGTGTCCTGAGGAAGTTGAATGCAAGAAAATCCTGCTTTCCTGTCTCCAGTTCATTCATCTCATCCAGCGGGAATGAGACGTACTTCTTGGCCTTCGTGGTCTTGGCCTTGCAGAAGAATTTGTTCTCAACTATGATGTCCGTGTTCGGTATGTCCATTTCTCCCTCTGGTCTCTGCCTCCCTGATAGCGGAACTCTTCTAGCTTCAAATCCTGCTTTTACAAACTTGTCTTTTAGTAAATGTTCAAATCTACGGCCGCGCGCATAACTCATGAACATAATTGGCAGGCATCGTTTAAATTTCGGGACAGGAAAGTATTCTCATGGGAAGCTTGACGAATGCTATGATAGCAATGAACATCGCGGTTTTCCTTCTGATTTTCAGCATGCCAGCGGAGATGATGGAAAGCGCCTTCAGCATGCTCTCTTTTACCAGCAGCATGCTGCTCGAGCCGTGGAGAATCATCACTTCGATGTTCCTGCATGCGAGCGCATCCCATCTCTTCTTCAACATGCTCGGACTGTACTTCTTCGGCAGGGTTGTGGAGAGAGAGTTCGGCAGTCGTAAGTTTGCTGCAATATACTTCCTGTCAGGCATCGCTGGAAGCGTGGCTTTCGGTCTCACCAGCACCATGGAGGCTGTTGGGGCATCAGGATGCATATTCGGCCTCATGGGGGCAGCCATGCTGGCAAAGCCCAAGGAATGGGTGCGGATATTCGTGTTCCCCCTCCCCATGGGAATAGTTGCGATATTATACATAGTGACGCAGGCTGCGCTCGCGGTCATACCTCTCGGGGACAGCGGCATAGCCTATGTGGCGCATATAGGCGGGATGCTCGCGGGGGCGCTGATAGCATTCCGGTTAAAGCCGAAGGACTCCGTTAAAGGCATAATGTGGCTTGTTGCACTGCTTCTCCTGCTGATATTGCTCTGGCCTGTGATAAGCATCGCCGTTTCCATAGGACAGATAATACTGTCCGTCGTGGACCTCATTCTCGGATTCGTCCTTTACGGCGTTGCGAAGCTGCTGCTCTCATGGATTTGGGTAGTAATTTAAGCGGGGAAAATCAATTAAGATTTATGAAGAAAACCGGAAAATGCCCCAAATGCAGCTGCCCTGAACTGTTCCACGCAGGAAAAATCCATACATGGGCGGGGGAAGGCCTTTCCCTTAATGGGGGCATAGTGTCTTCAGGCCATCAGTTTGAGGCTTATGTATGCACGAAATGCGGCTATACGGAGATATACATGCCTGAGAAGAGATTGTCATTCGTAAAAGAGAAGTTCACATCAAAGTGACATTCCTTTATTCCATACTCAGTGCTTCTCAGACTTCATACCTTCTGATGAATTTGTTTATGAAAAAACCAGGCTCACGGTTCTCGAAACATTCATAGAAAACATCTCTTTCGAGCTGCCTGGTATCGCGGTAGACACCAGAATCCACGTTCTTTGTCAGCATGAATCTGTATGTTCTCTCAGCACCTTCCCCTTCAAGTTTCCATAAATCCACCTGAATTTCGGGTTCCCCGTTAAGGCTTGCCCGTGGAGGCCCTACGACGACCATGTCATGCATGAATCCCTTATGCGGGTCGGTGTTGGTTGAACCGCTTCTCACTTCCTTTTTAACGTCGTCAGCTGTAAGCCTGTATTCACCTTCTTTCATCACTTTATCCATATTTACTCCTTAAAGCGGAGAGTTCCGGGAAGACAGTATTCTGCATTCAGAAGAAAAACTGCACAAGCCGGAAATCAAATTTCCGCTTATGCATGCACAATCACGACTGCGAGCGACACCACAGATACGATATGGCTGATTGCAGTCAATGACATGTTACATTCTATTTGTAAGCGAACATATAAAAAATTATCTGATATTTCACACCCACGGAGTGTCAACGTCGTCCGTCCTCCATCTTGGAAGAATCTCAGCATTTTTCATGTTAATAGGCTTCTGTCCGGATTTATGAGCAAGCACGCCTGCCCAGGCTATCATGGCGGCGTTGTCCATGCAGTATTCCCAGGGAACGACTGCTGACTTGGCTCCGCGTTCCATGCACATGGTGCCTACCATAGCTGCGAGCCTCTTGTTTGCAGCGACCCCGCCTGTCAGGAGAACCTCCCCTTTTCCGGTATGCGCAAGAGCCCTTTCAATGACCTCTGTAACCATTGCAAACATGGACTCCTGAAGGGAATAACACACATCCTCAAGCTTCTCCCCGCTCCGGAATTT
Source organism: Candidatus Aenigmatarchaeota archaeon (assembly GCA_016931255.1). Lineage (GTDB taxonomy): Archaea > Aenigmatarchaeota > Aenigmatarchaeia > QMZP01 > JAFGSV01 > JAFGFG01. Next base: position 4,738 of record JAFGFG010000005.1, on the reverse strand, counting down.
TTTCGTGGCTTCCGTGACTATGCCCGAGAATGAGAGATCCATGCCCTTGACAACATACGGCATGCCTATCCATTTGCCTTTCAGCGCCTCTTCCTCTATCTTTGGGCCATGAGGAAATTCAAACCCTGCCTCGCGTCCGAACTTGTCCAGCGCATTGCCTATTCCTATGTCCTGAGTCTCTCCGAAAATACGATATTTTCCGGCTGTAAAGGCTATTATCTGGGTATTGGCTCCGGAAACGTAAAGGGTGACAGGGTCCTTAAGTTTCGTGGTGAGGCGGCCAATCTCTATATGGGCTATGCAGTGATTAACTCCTATGAGTGGTTTCCTCACCTTTTTCGCGAGCTCAACAGAAAAATTCATGCCGGCATAAAGGCATGGAGGAAGACCGGGTCCCTGAGAAACAGCAATTATGTCCACATCATTCATGGTCTTGCCTGCCTTCTCAAGCGCATCTTTCACAACATCTTCAGCTACATCCTCGTGATGCTTCCTCGCGTCCATGGGAACAAGTCCCCAGCCGGCCTTCGGCTTGTATGTGTCCTTTTCATTGGAGAGAATATTCCCCCCGCTGTCGCATACGCCCGCACCGAAAGTGTGCGCTGTTGTCTCTATACCAAGGCAAATCATGAAGATAGTTGAAGAAGCTCTTTTAAAACTTTTTATCATTGCTGAATTATGAGAGAGTGAGTGCAGTGCGATGATACATGTCAGCGCATGAAGAAATCACTCTTTCTGTTCCTCAGGTTTTTCCACAGTTGCTACTTTTGATATATCCGTGTATCCGCAGCGTCCGCAGTATTTCCTGTTCTTGTGCTCGGAAAGTATTGTTCCGGGTCCGCATCTCGGGCAGTTCTTCCTCTTCCTCTTTACAGTGTTGCCGTCAACTTCGTAGTATTCCCATATCTTCAGGGATGCATGCTTCTTTCCGGTCCTCTGCTTCTTTTCCCTTATCCTTGTCTTTTTCTCTGCCATAATTATTCACTGTCTTTTTTTTTCTTTTTCATCTTCTTCAGAAGGAGTTTCATCCCCCTTCTCTTCTTGGAGGGCTTCCTCAGCGGGCTCTGCATCTGTGTCCTCTGCTGGCTTTTCTTCTTCAGATGGCGCTTCTTCCTTGGCATCATCCCCATTTTCCTCAGCCGGGGCTTCCTCTGCAGGTGCCTCTTCCTTCTTGGTGTGCTTCTCAAGATACTTGCTCACTTTCCTTGTCTGACGTTCTATTTTCTCAGAAGGTACATCCTTCCTGTCGCTGTAAACTATGACTTTAATCCTGCTCTTTGCGCGTCCCCTTTCGCTGAATATCTTGTCTAGTAGCGTGAGCTCTTCCTTTGTGGCCAGCTTCTTCACAACCGCTTTCATAAGGTCGTGCCTGTTAGGCGTGCCTTCTCCGTAGTGGTCTGCTGAAAGCCAGTATTCCTTCCTCTTCCTGAGAGGATTGTCCTTTTCCGTGATTATTTCAATGCTCATATTCATCAACTAATGTATTCAATGGGAATATTTTTATAATGATATCATATAAAAGCTTTTGTCAAATAGCACTGAATTACAGAAATCTTTTAAAATGATTGCATAACTCTATATTAAGTGATAAAATGACTGTAGAACACAGCAGAAGGTTCAAATCGGAAGCATGTCAGAAGTGCGGGCTTATGACTAGGGAACTCAAACAGGCTGAAATAGGCGGAAAATGGTATTATGCCTGCCCGGAATGCCGCGGACTGAAGTTTGACGAGCATGAATCAAGAAGGGAAAAGCTCAGAAAAATACATTTAAAGGACGCAGGCAGCTTCGGTTTTTAAAATTTAGCATTCATTAGTTCTTATGAGATACATAGGACATGATTTCAGGGGCGATTACAGCTCAACCCCTGCTGAGAACGCGAGAAGCTTTCTGGACAGCGTTCCGCTGGCTTCTGACATCTTCAGGGACCATGACGGTAACTACCTGAAAACACAGCCGCTCGCAAGGGAAGCCTTCAGGGGACCGGACGGAAAGCTTGACGCAGAGAAGGTCTACAGGGAAGGCATAGCATCAGGAAAGGATGCGAAGTATGAGTTCGCGGAAATGGTCAGATATGTGCTTCTTCTCAATCCGACCAAGGAAGAGACATGTGAGATTCTTGATGTGTTCATGAAAAAGCATGTACCGAAATCATCCAGCAATCCGAAAGCAAGAAGCAGGAACAGCCAGCAGTGGTACCGGCAGGCATGCGGCACTTTCGGCCTGATAAGCGACGATTAGATTGATGCCCGGACTTTGACTTTTAAAATTTTCCCCTATATCATTTTAATGTCTAGGTGGATTGGTTACGAAAGAGGACAGTCAAGAAAATACGAGAAAATTATAAGATTCTATAACACTTACACAGAAAAGACTTACAAGACAACTCTTTCTATTGAACTCTACAATGAAGAGACCGATGACCGCATTGTGAAATCAATAAATGTTGGTACAAACCGTTTAGATCTGTGGCAAGTTTCTGGGGAAGATTATAAAGCAATAATATTTGGTAAGAACAAAATCAAGCCAATGGAAAATAAAGAGATGGAATATTTCTTCCATGAAGTGGTTATTCCTGAACTTGACAATTTCCCTAAAGCGAAGATAAAAGGAAAGACACCAAACGGTGAGAAAAAGAATGACTATCTTCTCAGTCTCAGAAACATTATAAGTGATGACATTGAATGGTATGATGATTTAGTAACAGATGCATTGACCCGGACTGGAGAAAACATTAAAAAATCTAAACTGTCAACGTCATGAAATCCTTTGCTGCCACGCTGTTCCTGAAGACTTTTTTTGCAATGCCCTCAAGTTCGCTGAGGTCATTGTAGCGCCTTGAAAAATGAGTCATGACGAGCTTCTTGGCTTTGGATTTCTTCGCGATTTCCGCAGCTTCCCTTGCTCCTGAATGACGCCTGTCGTCAATCTCCTCGGAAAATGTCGTGTCGTGTATGAGTATGTCAGCATCAGCTGCGAGTTTCACAACGTTATCGCATGGCGACGTGTCGCCGCTGTAAGTGACTTTGGTTCCTTCCTTGACATAGCCCACATCTTTCAGCGTTATCTTCTTTCCCTTAAAGACAACCTCCCCGTTCTTCTTGAGTTTTCCTATGGCAGGGCTCTGTTTCAGGCCGTAGAGTTTCTCAGCCTTCTTTATGTCAACATTCCAACGGTCATTGACCTTGAATGAATATGCAACAGCAGGAACCGAGTGCTCAACAGGTATCGTGGTTATCTCGAAAGTCTCTGTTTTGAGTACAGAAGTGATGTCATCGCCTTCATATGGCACTTCCTTTGGGATGACTTCGAATCCAACGCTCCAGTATCCCAAATCAAGTATATCACGGACAAACCTGTCCGCTTCAGGACCGTAGATGTAAAGAGGCCTTTCTCTGCCTTCCATGTTCATGGTCTGGATAAGTCCTATCAGGCCTGCCCAATGATCCGCATGCCAGTGTGTTATGAAAATCGCATCAATCTTCATGAAGTTAAGCTTGGCCTTGACTATCTGGAGTTGTGTGCCCTCGCCGCAGTCGAAAAGCATGTTCGTCTGCTCGTGGCGGAGCCATATTGAGGCGTGGTTTCTCTTTATACTAGGAACGCCTGAGCCTGTCCCAAGGAACACAAGTTCAATCATGTTAACCTATTTGTTTTCTTAATTAAAACGTTTCTGTGCAGCGGTTAACGCTCATGCGTAAAACAGGAAACAATTTATTGCAGCATCCGAATTCTAAAACAGGAAATCCTGTATATGATTGGAAGATGTTCCGAGTGCGGCTCTTTCGGTCATACCGTAAGATGCCTGAGAATAAAAAAATCCCTGTGCAGGACATGCTGTGATGTTGACTGCCGTGATAACTTCTCCTGCTGGGGAAGGTACTATTAGATGAAATTGCTTATCATCCATGCTTCTCTTCGGGCTTTTCCTCAGGTGCTGGCTTCTCGGATTTCTTTCCGGGCGCGGAGTTCGCAATCTTTGCTTTGTAAGCGTCCAGAAGCTGCGGGTTCTTGGCAACCACCTGAGCCGCCTTGGTCGACAGGTTCACTGCGAATGACCCGACCGGCTGGACAAGACCAAGATATTTGTACAGGTAGTATTCAAGAAGTTCCTTGGACCTGTTCAGAGACTCCGGTGTGACTTCACCGCTTATATCCTCGCTCACAGACCTGAATACCTTGTTGAGGAAGGCAGGCTCTTCGGGAGTGGCATAGCTTATCACAGAAGAGATTACAGCCGACAGGTTCTTTATCAGTTCATTGAGTTTGTATCTCTTCCCCAGTTCCTTTGAGTAGCCGTCGACAAGAGTGTCAAATATGTCCGTTACTGAGATATCGTTCAGGTTCTTTCGTATAAGCTTTGACTCGAAGTTCTCGCTGAAAGCAACAACCTTGTCGTTTCCTGCGTCCATCTCCTTGAGTATGTCCATCTCCACGAGATTCTTCAGGTCGCCGTCAGCATCAGGAAATCTGGGTGTGATTATGCTGTTTGAAATAGATCCGCCCATCCTGAACACGAACCAGAGAATCTCTGAAAGCTCGTTTATTTTAGGCGATAGCCTTATGAATTCACCAAGAAAAGCTTTCTCTGTGACTTCTGTGATTTTTTCCATGCGAACTTTATGATTCTAACAAATAAAAGCATTGTGGTTCCGGCAGTAGTTCCGAAGGTAGAACCGGAACGGCCGGTATTCCGACATTTTAGCATGGTATCTGTTAGCACACAAGGACTCGTCAT